>CAYVFM010000156.1:0-3581 GCA_964450995.1 uncultured Gemmatimonadota bacterium
CAGGCCAGGGCCGCCGTCCGCCGTCCCCGACGGCGCGCGGCGGGAGGGGGGCCGCCGGGGCTCAGGGCGCCTCCCGGGCCTCGTCCAGGGCCCCGCCGACGGCCTCCAGGGTCCGCGTGATCTCCTCCTCCCCGTGGGCGGTGGACAGGAAGCCCGCCTCGTAGGGCGAGGGCGCCAGGAAGACGCCCCGGTCCAGGCAGGCCCGGTGGAAGCGGGCGAAGAGCTCCGCGTCCACGTCCCGGGCGTCGTCGTAGTCCCGGAGCGGGTCCTCCCGGAACGAGACCCCCCACATCGATCCGACGGCCGTCCCGGTGGCCGGGATCCCCCGGTCCGAGCACGCCGACAGGATCCCCTCCACCAGGCGCTCCGCCCGGGCCTCCAGCGCGTCGAACGGGTCCTCCCGCCGGAGCACCTCGAGCTGGGCCCGCCCGGCGGCCATGGCCAGCGGGTTGCCGCTCAGCGTGCCCGCCTGGTAGACGGGGCCCAGCGGGGCCACGCTCTCCATGATCTCCCGTCGGCCGCCGAAGACGCCCACCGGGAGCCCGCCGCCCACCACCTTGCCCAGCGTGGTGAGGTCCGGCCGCACCCCGTAGCGCTCCTGCGCGCCGCCGGGGGCCACCCGGAAGCCGGTCATGACCTCGTCGAAGACCAGCAGGCTGCCCGCGGCGGAGGTCAGCTCCCGGAGGCCGGGCAGGAACCCCTCGACCGGGGGGATCACGCCGGCGTTGCCGACCACCGGCTCCAGGATCACCGCGGCGATGTCGTCCCCGTGGCGGTCGAAGGCCTCCTCCGCCGCCTCGAGGTCGTTGAAGGGGAGCGTCAGCGTCAGCTCCGAGAGCGGCGCAGGCACGCCGGGCGAGTCCGGGAGGCCGAACGTGGCGACGCCCGAGCCGGCCTGGACCAGGAAGGAGTCGCCGTGGCCGTGGTAGCAGCCCTCGAACTTCACGATCAGGTCGCGTCCGGTGTGGCCGCGGGCCAGCCGGACCGCCGACATCGTGGCCTCGGTCCCGCTGTTCACGAAGCGCAGCATCTCCACCGAGGGGACGAAGTCCCGGATCTGCTCGGCCAGCTCCACCTCGCCCCGGACCGGCGTCCCGTAGCTCGTGCCCCGGCCGGTCGCCTCACGGACGGCGTCCACCACCTCCGGATGGGCGTGCCCCAGCACCAGCGGCCCCCAGGAGAGGACGTAGTCGATGTAGCGGCGGCCCCGGGTGTCCGTCAGCCAGGCCCCCCGGCCGGACTCGGCGAAGAACGGCGTCCCGCCCACCGAGCCGAACGAGCGGACGGGCGAGCTGACTCCCCCGGGCATCACCGCCCGGGCGCGGCTCCAGAGATCCGGGTCGTCGGTCATCCCTCGAAGACCTCCACGCTGTCGGGGGGCTCGAAGCGGAAGAGCGAGTCGGGCAGGGACACGCCGGTCTCGAGCTCGTCCAGCACGATCGTGCGAACGGTCTCGCTGTGATCGGTGAACGAGAGCTTCCGGACCAGCCACCGCCTGGCGTCGATCCAGAGCCGGACGCGCTCGTAGGCGGCGTCCTCGTTCCGGGGCTTCAGCTCCACCAGGTGGGTCCCGTGTCCGTCCACCTCCTCCCGGCCGAGGTAGCTGGCCTCGTAGGCGGTCCGGGCCCTCTCCAGGATCCGGCCCTGGAGGTCGACGACCTCGCGGCTCCGGCCCGCCGCGGCGGAATCGAGCCGGGTCCGGACCACCTGGCCCGGGTGGGTGCTGGGATAGTAGAGCCACAGCGCCCGCCCGTCGGAGACCACCAGGTCCCCCTCGGGCTCGTCGAAGTCCATCCGGAAGAGCCCCGGCTTCTCCTGGTGCCAGCTTCCCGTGCCCGTGCGGCGACGCGGCGGATCGAAGACGCGCATCTCGACGACCTGGTGGAACCGGGCCCGGAGCGTGGTCAGCGAGTCGTAGGCGGCCCGGGCGCGGCGCAGGATCCGCTCGGCGTCGGGGGGGCTGTCGACGGCCGCCTCGGGCGGCGCGGCGCCCCCCGGGGAGGGCACGGACAGGGCCAGCCCTGCCGCCAGGGTCGCCGCGGCCAGCCAAGCGGCCGGGCTCCCGGCGGGCGCCCGGCGGGCGCCGCGGGGCCGATCGTCGTCCGGGCTCAAACGTCCTCCTCTTCCTCCAGGACCTGCTCGAGCTCCTCCATGTCCACCAGCACCTCACGGGGTTGAGACCCCTCCGAGGGCCCCACGATCCCCGCGTGGTGGAGCTGGTCGACGATGCGCGCCGCCCGTCCGTAACCGATCCGGAGGCGACGCTGGAGGAGGCTGGTGGAGCCGGAGTCGTTGGCCACCACGATCTCGGCGGCCTGGCGGAAGAGCTCGTCCCGGTCCTCCAGCACCTCCTGCTGGACGTCCACCCGGGCCTCCTCATGCTCGAGCCGGTCCACCACGTCCAGGATGTCGTCCTCCCCCGGCCGCACCTGCTCGTCCGTCTCCACCTGGTCCCGGTACCAGGTCACCAGCCGCTCGGTGTCGTCGCCCGAGACGTAGGCCCCCTGGACCCGGACCGGGTCCGCCTCACCGGGAGGCAGGAAGAGCATGTCGCCGTTGCCCAGGAGGCTCTCGGCCCCGTTCTGGTCCAGGATCGTCCGGCTGTCGGTCTTCGAGGCCACCCGGAAGGCGATGCGGCTGGGGAAGTTCGCCTTGATCAGCCCCGTGATGACGTTCACCGACGGACGCTGGGTGGCGATCACCAGGTGGATGCCCACTGCCCGGGCCTTCTGGGCCAGCATCGCCAGCGGCCCCTCGACCTCCGACTGGACGGTCATCATCAGGTCCGCCAGCTCGTCGATGAGCAGCACCAGGTAGGGGAGCTCGCCCTCCTCGTACGTCGCCTCCTCGTCGCCGGGGACCCGGATCTCGCGGTCCTCCCGCACCCGGCGGTTGAAGTCCTCCAGGCTCCGGGCGCCGTTGGCCGAGAGCAGCTCGTAGCGCCGGTTCATCTCGTGCTTGAGCCACTTCAGCACCGACGCCGCGTCCTCGTTGTCGGTCACCACGGGGTGGCGCAGGTGGGGGAGGCCCTCGTAGACGCTCAGCTCGACCATCTTCGGGTCGATCATCAGCAGCCGCAGCTCCCGGGGCGTGTACCGGTAGATGAGGCTGGTGATGATGGTGTTGATGCACACCGACTTGCCGCTCCCGGTGGCGCCGGCGATGAGCAGGTGGGGCATCCGGGAGAGATCGGTGCAGTAGGGATCGCCGGCCAGGTCCCGGCCCAGGGCCAGCGGGAGCGTCCCCCGGAAGTCCCGGTAGGACTTCGACTCCAGCACCTCCCGGAGGTAGACCACCTCCGGCTCGGGGTTCGGGACCTCGACGCCCACCGCGCCCTTCCCGGGGATCGGGGCGACGATGCGGACCGAGGGAGCCTTCAGGGCCAGGGCGAGGTCGTCCGAGCGGGCCGCGATCTGCCCCACCTTGACCCCCGAGGCGGGCACCACCTCGAACTGCGTCACCACCGGACCGGTGGTCCATCCCTGGATCTCGCCCTCGACCCGGAAGCTCTCCAGCTTGTCGATGAGGACCTCGCTGAGCTCCTCCAGCTCGGACGTCTCGAGGCCGCTGGAGCTCTTCAC
>CAYVFM010000157.1:0-1171 GCA_964450995.1 uncultured Gemmatimonadota bacterium
CGCCTCCGCGAACCAGCCCAGCGGCGGGACCGAGGCCACGACCCCGATCCGATCGCCCTCGGCCCGGACGTCCGTCCCGTCCGCCGCCCCGTCCGGGCCGCAACCGAGAACGGCCAGGGCGAGGGCGAGGGCGCCCGCTGTCACTCCTCGCGCGTCCAAGGCGCCTCCTCGCTCGACGGTGGGGTCGGAAGCGGCCGGCGGGGGCGGGCCGCCGCCGGGGAGCTTCCCCGGCGTCCGGCCAAGATAGGCGCGGACCCTCGCGGAACAACCCAGGTTTCGCGCGAGCGGGCGCCCGGCATAAACTGGACCGCGCTTACCGAGCAGAAGATCCGCGCCGCCCCCTGCTCCCGCGGCTCCGAGAGGAGCGGGAGGCGACGGGCCGAGGACGGGCCTCGTCCGACGGCGCACCGATTCCTGGACAGAGAGAGGACGGGACGATGGACGGAGAAGGGTCTGGAGACGGAGCGAGAGGGCGGACGCGGTCCCGATCCGCCGCCGCGGCAACCGCCGGGGCGGCCCTGGCCCTCGCGCTGGCGACCGCGGGCCTGAGCGCCCAGGGCTTCAGCGTCAACGAGCACGGGGCCTGCCAGATGGCCCGGGGCGGCACCGGCACGGCGAGTCCCTGCGACGACGGCTCGGCGATCCTCTTCAACCCGGCCGCCCTGGCCGGGACCGAGGGGGTCACCCTCACGGCCGGCGGGCTCCTGCTGGAGACGTTCGGCGAGTTCACCTCCGACTTCACCCGGGCGGAGACCGAGCTCCAGAACGACCCGATCCCGGTGCCCCACCTCTACGCCACCTGGGGGGCCACCGACCGGCTCGGCCTCGGGCTCGGCGTGTACGTCCCGTACGGCCTGGAGACGAAGTGGCCCACCGACGACTTCGAGGGCCGCTTCTCGGGCTACGACAACGCCCTCCAGTCGATCTACGTCCAGCCCACCGTGGCCTACCAGCTGACCGACCGGATCTCGGTGGGCGGCGGCCCGACGATCGTCATCGGCTCGGTGGAGCTGAACCAGCGGCTCGACCTCTCGCAGCAGACCGTCCCGGGAAGCGGCGGCCTCACCTTCAGCCAGCTCGGCGTCCCGTTCCACACCGACTTCGCCGACGCCCGGCTGGAGGCCACCGGCGCCACGGGGATCGGCGGCAACTTCGGGGTGCAGGTGGAGGC
>CAYVFM010000157.1:1271-3565 GCA_964450995.1 uncultured Gemmatimonadota bacterium
CTGGCGGACTGGCACTGGCAGGACTGGTCGGACTTCGGCGTGATCCCGCTGGACTTCGAGGTCGCTCCCGACGAGGAGCGCGTCGAGAACTACGAGGACACCCACACGATCCGGCTCGGGGCCGAGGTCGAAGCCACGCGATCGCTCACCCTCCGCGGCGGCTACGTCTACCACGGCGCGGCCGCGCCCGACGAGGTCGTGACCCCCCTCCTCCCCGAGGCGGAGCGGAACGAGTTCACCGCCGGCCTGGGCTGGGAGCCCACGGAGGGCTTCGAGCTCGACCTGGCCTACCAGCACATCGCCCAGGCGGACCGGCGGGGCCGCGTCGTGGAGCCGCGGCTGGGGAACCTGCCCACGACCGACCTGAACAGCGGCGTCTACGGATTCGGCGCCCACCTCTTCTCGTCGACCTTCACCTTCCACTTCTAGGCGGACCGGACGGCCATGGAAAACCGAGACCCGACCCACGGATCGACGACGAGCCGCCTCGCCGCCCTGCTCGTGGCGGCGCTCCTCCCGCTGGCGGCCGCGGCCTGCGGCGACGACGAGGCGCCGCTCGTGCCGCCGGAGCCGACCGCGGGTGGCGACCTCTTCGAGCGCTACGTCGCGCTCGGCAACAGTATCACCGCGGGCTTCCAGTCCAGCGGGATCAACGACAGCACGCAGCGACGCTCCTACGCGGTCCTGCTGGCCGAACGGATGAGCACCCTGTTCGAGATCCCCGCGCTGGCCCGGCCCGGCTGCCCGCCGCCCCAGGTGAACGTCTTCAGCGGGGAGACCGTCGGTGGGGACCAGGCCCCGGCCTGCTCCTTCCGGATCCGGCCGGTCCCCCGCGTGCTGAACAACGTGGCGGTGCCGGGGGCGGCGGTGATCGACGCCCTCTCGAACCTGGACCCCGCCAGCAACGCCAATACGCTGACCACGGTGCTGCTGGGCGGGCGCACCCAGATCGAGGCAGCCGCTCGCGTCGAGCCGACCTTCGCCAGCGTGTGGCTCGGCAACAACGACGTGTTGAGCGCCGCCCTCAGCGGCAACCCGGCCCTGATCACGCCTCCCCAGGCCTTCGCGCAGCGCTACACGGCCGCTCTCGACAGCCTGGAGACCGTGGCCGGCCAGGCCGGCCTGGAGGGCGTGCTCGTGGGGGTGGCGGACGTGACCCTGGCGCCCTTCCTCTCGCCGGGGGCGGCCTACTTCCAGGCCGAGGCGCAGGGTGCCCTGCCGCCGACCTTCGACGTGGCCGACAACTGTGCGCCCGAGAGCCTGGGGGGCGTGGGCGAGACGACGTTCGTGCCCTTCACCTACGGAATCGGCGTGCTGCTGAACCTCGCCTCCGCCGGCCAGCAGGTGGAGCTCGACTGCACGGACAACCGTGACATCGAGGAGATCGTGGGCCCCGCCGCCGTACCCGACGACATCGAGGGCACGTCCCTGCTCGTGAGCCAGGAGACCGGGCAGGTCGTCGGAGCCGTCCAGGCGTACAACCAGGCCATCCAGGCCGAGGCCCAGGACCGGGGCTGGGCGTTCTTCGACCCGAACCCGCTCTTCCTGAGCCAGCTGCAGGCGGGGCAGATTCCCCTGTTCCCCAACGTGACCGGTCCCCAGGCCGTCACCCAGCCGTTCGGGCCTCTCTTCAGCAAGGACGGCGTCCACCCCAGCAGCGAGGCGCATCGGATCCTGGCCGGCGCCATCGCCGAGGCGATCAACGCGCACTACGACACCGAGCTGGCGGGCCCCGAGGGCGGCTCCTGAGCCGTCCCGGGGGGGTCAGCCCCCTCCGTCCTCCCGCTCGATCCGCTCCAGCATCACCTCCACGGCCTTTCGGAGCTGGGCGTCCTCGCCGTCGGCCCGGTCGTCGGGGCGGCGCGGCACCACGTGGTCGGGCACCGCGGGCCCGTGCTCCATGTTCTCGTCGGTGGCCTTCACGTACCAGCCGCGGAACGGGAGCCGGACGAAGGAGCCGTCCATCAGCCCCGCGCCCCCGGTGGAGATCACCGCGCCGAAGGTGGGCTCGCCCACCAGCGGCCCCAGGTCCAGCGTCTTGAACGCGTGGGAGAAGATCTCCGCGTTCGAGTAGGAGTTCTGGTTCGCCAGCGCCCCCACCGGCTTCGTCCACCACGCCTGCGGGAGCCGCTCGCCGTAGGGGTAGTGGTCGCGGAACGCCTCGTGGTTCGCGCTCGGGTCCGGCGTGGCGCCCCGGGGGACCGTGTAGGCGTGCTGTGGATAGGTCAGCACGGTGAGGAGGTAGTCGGTGGTCCAGCCGCCCCCGTTGAAGCGGACGTCCACCAGCAGGCCCT
>CAYVFM010000158.1:0-3536 GCA_964450995.1 uncultured Gemmatimonadota bacterium
CTCCCGGTGAACCTGCCGGAGGAGGCGGAAGCCGAGACGGCCACGCCCGACGGGGGTTGACGCGCCGGTTGCGGCCGGCCGCGCCGGGCCCGAGACTTCCGATCCCATGAGAGCCTACCTCGACTACCTGCGGGACGTCCTCGAGAACGGGCGCCCGCACGAGGACCGCACCGGCACCGGCACCCTGCGCGTCTTCGGCCGGCGGCTCCGGTTCGACCTCTCCGAGGGCTTCCCCCTCCTCACCACCAAGCGCGTCTGGTTCCGGGGGGTGGCGACGGAGCTGCTCTGGTTCCTCGACGGCGGCACCAACATCCGGCCGCTGGTGGAGCGGGGGGTCTCGATCTGGACCGACTGGCCGCTGGACCGCTACCGGCGGGCGACGGGCGAGGAGATCTCGAAGGAGGACTTCGAGGCCCGGATCCTGGCGGACGAGGCGTTCGCCGAGCGCTGGGGCGAGCTGGGGCCGGTCTACGGGAAGCAGTGGCGGGACTTCGCCGGCCCGGAGGGGCGGGTGGACCAGATCGCCCGGCTGGTGGAGGGCCTGCGGAACGACCCCGGGTCCCGGCGGCACCTGGTGAGCGCCTGGCATCCGGCCCGGACCGACGAGATGGCCCTGCCGCCCTGCCACTACGCCTTCCAGTGCTTCGTGGAGGGGGAGCCGGGCGACGGCCGGCTGTCGCTGATGTGGCAGCAGCGGTCGGTGGACTCCTTCCTCGGCCTCCCCTTCAACATCGCCAGCTACGCCACCCTCACCCACATGCTGGCCGACCAGGCCGACCTCGAGCCCGGCGAGCTGATCTTCAGCGGCGGCGACTGCCACCTGTACGTGAACCACCTGGAGCAGGCCCGGGAGCAGCTCACCCGGGAGCCGAAGCCGCTGCCCACGCTCCGGCTGGGCGAGGCGGACTCGATCTTCGACTACCGGCTCGAGGACCTGGCGGTGGAGGGCTACGAGCACCACCCCGCCCTCGAGGCCCCCATCGCGGTGTGAGCGGGGGCACCCCCGAGATCGTCCTGATCGCCGCCCTGGCCGAGGGGAGCCGCGTCATCGGCCGGGACGGCGACCTCCCCTGGCACCTGCCCGGGGACCTCCGGCGCTTCAAGCGGCTCACCACCGGCCACGCCGTGCTGATGGGCCGGAAGACCTTCGCGTCCGTCGCCGACCGGCTGGGCGGACCCCTGCCCGACCGCCGGAACGTCGTGCTCACCTCCCGCGGCGAGCTGCCGCCGCCCGCCGGCGATCACCCCGACGTCGAGGCGCACGGCTCGGTGGAGGAGGCCCTGGAGGCGGTGGCCGGCGAGGAGGTGGTCTTCGTGGCCGGCGGCGAGTCGGTCTACCGCCAGCTCCTGCCCGAGGCCGACCGCCTGGAGCTGACCCTGGTGGAGGGCGAGTGGGAGGGCGACGCCTTCTTCCCGCCCTTCGAGCACCTGGTGGGCGACGTCTTCGAGGTCACGGCCGAGGAGCCCGGCGACGGCTTCCGCTTCGTCACGCTGGAGCGGAGGGGCTGAGGCCGGCGCCCTACATCGACGCCAGCACCTCCGAGTGGACCGCCTTCGTCTCCGCGGATGGGGTGGTGCCCAGCTCCTCCAGCATCAGGTCGCGGCACCGCTCGTAGACCCACAGGGCCTCCGCCGCGTTCCCCGCCGCCAGGTGGGCGCGCATCAGGAGCCGGTAGCCCGACTCGCGGAACCGCCGCAGATCCACCACCTCCCGGGCCGCCGCCGCGGCCAGCGCGTGCTCGCCGTTCCAGAGGTAGATGCGGGCCCGGCACTCGAGCGCCCGGACCAGGATGTCGGCGAGCTTCCGTCGGCGCGGCTCGATCCACCGTGCCTCCTCCCCCGGCAGGAAGGGCCGGCGGGCGATGAGGAGGGCCACCGCCGAGGGGCCGTAGGCTCCGCCCGGGTCGTCCGCCTCGAGCGCGGTCTCGGCCTCGTGGATGGCGGCGGCGGCCGCCTCGTGATCGATCCAGACATCGGGCGGGAGGCGGAGCTCGTAGCAGCCGGCCGCTCCCCTCAGCGCCTCGTTCCCGTCGAGGCCGACCCGGGCGAGGAGCGGGCGGAGCTTGCTGGCGAGCGCGCTGAGCGAGGTGGACCAGGAAGGGGGCGGCTGGCCGGACCAGACCGCGTCGGCCAGCACCGAGCGGGAGACCGGTCGTCCCCGCTCACCCACCAGGTAGGCGAACACCGCCCGTCCCTGCGGTCCCGGAAATTCCTCCGGCCCGAGGAGGGCGTCCTCGCCCTCGATCGTCATGCGGCCCGACAGGTAGATGCGGACCATGGTGGGCTCCAAGCTCGTTCCAAGCTGGATCCAGGCGAGCCACAAGCGGCCCGGATATCTTACGGCCGTCAGCGTTCGACAGACCATCCCCCGAGCTCCGGAGGAGAGAGCCATGAGCGAGAAAAAGGTGTCCTGCGACTGCGGGAAAACCCTCCGCGAGGAGACCGACGACGAGCTCGTCCGGGCCGTCCAGGAGCACGCGCGCGAGGCGCACGAGATGGACCTGACGCGCGAGGAGGTCCTCGCGATGGCGAAGCCGGTATGAGGGGCCTCGCCCGGGCTTCCGGTGGCCTCCTGGTCACCGGCGCCGCCCTGCTTCTGTCACTCCTGCCGCAGCCCGCGTTCGCCCAGGGCGAGGATTCGGGCGCCGCGGATCCCGCGCCCCGGAGCGTCCTCGTCCACGTGACCCACGGACCCGAGCACCCGACCCGCGCGGCGCTCGGCTTCGCCGTCGCCCGGGCGGCCCTGGAGCAGGGCCACCGGGTGTCGGTCTTCCTCGCCGGCGACGCCGTCCAGCTCCTGCGCGAGGGCGTGCTGGACGACCTCGAGGGGCTCGGCACGGGCGTCCTGCGCGAGCATTACGACGGGATCGTGGACGCCGGCGGGTCCTTCTACCTCTCGGGCGGGTCCAGCGCGGCCCGCGGGCTGACGGAGCGGGACCTCGCCGGCCGGCCCGCCCAGTTCGCGGGACCGGCCGAGCTGGTGCGCCTGTCGCTCGGCCACGACCGGATGTTCACCTACTGACCGGGGGCGGAACCCCGTCCGTCGCGCGGCCCCCGGCCCGCGGCGCGCTCAGAAGGCGGCGCCGGTCAGCGGCACCACCTCGTTGCCGAAGCGACCCATGATCTCCTCGGCGTCCTCGACGGTGTGGGCGAGCGCCTCGCTCTCCAGCAGGTCGTCGAGGTTCTCGACCTCGGCCTCGAAGAGGAGATGGAAGGGCACATCCCCGCCCAGGGGGTTGGCCTCGAGCCGCGTGGCTCGGGCGGAGCGAAGGCCGGGCCACTCCCGGACCAGCGCCATGTGCTCCTCACGGTAGTAGCTCTCGAAGCCCTCCACGTCGGCGGGCTTCGTCCACATCGCGACGAATCGTCCCACGGTGTCCTCCCGGGCAGATATGTGGGGTCCCTCTCAGGAGAGGGGAGGGACCGGTAAGCCGGAAGGTAACGGATCTCGCCGTAGACCCCCAGGTCAGCGTCCCGGCGTCCAGGGGGTCATCAGCCCGGCGCCGACCCGTCGTCCGGCGGCGGCCGATCAGCCC
>CAYVFM010000159.1:0-3507 GCA_964450995.1 uncultured Gemmatimonadota bacterium
CGGCGGTCGAAGCCGACGATCCACTCCCAGCGGCCGTCGTCCAGCCCCCGGACCAGGTCCACCCGGAGCAGGCCGTCCACCAGCCCCACCCCGACGCCGGCCGATGGCTCGATCCCCGTGGTCCCGGTGAGCGTCCCGCCGCGGGGCCCTCCGAAGCGGGCGGCAGCGGGACGGCCGGGGCCGGCCAGCCCCGCCCAGCCGGCGGCGGCCACGGCCCGGATCGAGAGCCACGGCCCCACCAGGTCCCGGGAGGCCTCCAGCCGGAGCCAGGCGGCCCGATCCCCGCCCCACGCCCGGAAGCCGTAGCCCGGGACGGTCCCCCGGCCGCCCAGCAGCAGGAGCCGCTGGGGCGGGGGGGCTCCCCCGAGCACGCCGGCCGCGCCGTCGAGGCGCCAGCCCCAGGGGGCGAGGGACGGCCCGGACCGGGCCCGCAGGCGGGCCAGCAGCCGGGTGAACCCGAAGTCGCCCACGGCGTCGGCGGCGGCCTCGCCCTCCAGGTCGAGCGTCCAGGTCCCGCCCAGGGCGTCGGCCACCGGTCCCCGCCAGCCGGCCGACGCCGAGGCCAGCTCGCCCTCGTCCACCGGCCGAACCGGGCGTCCCGGATCGTCGCCGGGAGGCTCGGCCACCGCCGCCGCCCGCCGATGGGACTCGAAGCCGATCCCGGCCCGGAGGCGGCCGCCGCCGGCGGGGAGCCGGACCTGGAGCCGCCCCCCGGTCCGGAAGTAGGAGTCGGTGAAGTCCTCGCCCCGGATCACGAAGCCCAGGGTGGACGCGGCGCCCGCGGCCGCCCGCCAGGGACCCACGTCGGTGAACCGGTCGCCGTGGGCCTCGGCCTCCAGCTCGACGGCGCCCGCGAGCGGCCCGCGCCAGGCGGCCCGCCAGGCCAGCCCGCCGGCGGCGAAGGGATGGCCGACGGAGGCCTCCAGGGTCCGGGCCTCGTCGAGCCGGAAGCGCCAGCCGGCGCCGATCCGGGCGCCCTCGGCCCGGCGGGCCCGCGCCAGCTCCGAGAGCGCGGGCACGGAGGCGGCCAGCCGCGCCCCGCCGGCCAGCAGCCGGTCACGGGTGATCGCCCGGGCCCGCTCGCGGATCTCTTCCGCCTCCGCCGCCGTCCCGGCCTCGCCCGGCGCCAGCCCGGCGTAGAGGCCCTCGCGCCAGTCGTCGAAGGCCTCCAGCCGGTCCTCGGGCAGGGTCGTCACCCGGCGGCCTGGCGCCAGCCGGACGGGATCGTCCGGGTTGATCTCGTAGCCGAAGATCTCCAGGCGGGTGCGGATCACGCCGGCGACGGGGAGGTCGAGCCAGCGGCTGCGGCGCCGGATCGTCGTGCTCTGTCGGGCGGGCAGCCACCAGCGTCCCTCCCACAGGGCGGAGCGGAGGTCCACGGTGATCCGCTCGAGGTCGGGGTCCCGGTAGGCGGCCGGCGTGAAGGTGATCCGCATCCGGACGACCGCCTTCGAGCCGGCCTCCAGGTGGACTTCGCCCACCGCCGCGGCGGCGCCGGGGTCGGAGGGCCGGACCTCCACCCGGTAGATCGTGCGCTCCCGGCCGGACACGCCGACCCCCACCGAGTCGGCGAGCCGGTAGTCGTAGACCGCCGGACCGTCGGGCGAGATCGGGTGGACCACGTCCCGGACCTCCGTCCCTTCCCCCATCCCGATCCGGTCGCCGAAGTTCTGCAGCACCGCGGTGAGGTGGTCGACGTGATAGTGGATGCCCGTCGGGAGGCGTCGCTCCCCCCGCCGCCCCACCAGCGTCTGGTGCCAGCGGCCCGGGGCCCTCCACCGGATCCGCAGGGCCACCTGGTCCGCCCGGACCAGCCGGTCCTCGCCCTCGCCCGGCGCCGCGGCGTTCCCTCCCATCGAGCCCAGGAAGTAGACGTGCCCGCGGGCCCGGGCTCGAAAGGAGCGGAGCGAGCTGTCCGACCAGGCGTGCCGACGGGCCTCCACGGCGGAGCGGACCAGGGTCCGGACCCGCGGGGCGTTCCAGGCGCCGGCGGTGTCGGCGGCGAATGCGGCGCGGCCCTCGGCCGGGGCCTGGGCACGAGCGGGGCGCGGGTGCGCGGCGGCGGACGCGAGGGCAGCCAGCAGGAGCGCGGCGAGGGCGGGCGGGAGCCGGAGGGATCGGGTCACGCGTGGGAGGTACGCCGGAGGGAGAGCGGGCGTTCCGGCGGGGGCGACCGGGGAGGGAGGGGGGCGACCGCTCCGTTCAGTCGGCCCGGGGCAGGAGGAGCGTGAAGCTGGAGCCGCCCTCCTCGCCCCGCCCGGCGGTGAGCTCGCCCCCCTGCCGCCGCGCCAGCCGGCGGGCGATGGCGAGCCCCAGGCCGCTCCCCTCGCGGGTGCGGTTCAGCAGCTCGTCGGCCTGGTGGAAGGGCTCGAAGACCCGCTCCCGCTGCTCGTGGGGTATCCCCTCGCCGCGGTCCACCACCGAGACGGAGAGGTAGCGCCTGTCGCCGGGCAGGTCGGGGCGGTCGGCGTCGCCGGCGCCGCCGAGGTCCCCGGTGCCGACCTCGCGGAGGACGAGCTCGATCTCGCCGCGGTCACTGAACTTCACGGCGTTGGTGACGAGCTGGGTCAGGATCTGTCGGGTGCGGTCGGGATCGCCCCGGACCGCCGGCTCCCCCGGATCCTCCGGCAGGCGGACACGGACCTCGCGCTCGCTCTCGGCCAGCAGACCCCGTGCGGTCCGCGCCACCTCCTCCACCAGGTCGGCCAGGTCGAAAGACCGGTCCTCCAGCTCGAGCTCCTCCGCTTCCAGCCGGGCGAAGTCGATGAGGTCGTTGATGAGGGAGAGGAGGCTGTTGCCGGCCCGGGCCGAGCGCTCGATGGAGTCGCGCTGGTCCTCGGTCAGCTCGCCCTGCAGCCCGCGCTGGAGGAGGGAGAGCTGGCCCAGGATGACGTTCAGCGGCGTCCGCAGCTCGTGGCTGACGAGCGCCAGGAGCCGGGACTGGGTCTCCAGCTCCGACCGGAGGATGCGGTTCGCCCTCTCGACGCTCCGCACACGGGTGAGCTCGGTGACGAACCAGACGTAGCGTCCCCCCTCCCCGGCGGGCGAGGTGCTGACGCCGCGCAGCAGTACGGGACGGCTGGTGCCGGAGGCGTCCACCAGGGTGTCCTCGGTGCGGGCGCAGCTCACCCGCGCCAGCATCCCCCGCAGCTCCTCGAAGTCGGGGAGCCCGATGGCGCCCAGGATCCGGTCGGCCGGATCCCCGGCCGCCCCGGCAGGGTCGGCGCCGGCCAGCCCGGCCAGGCGCCGGCTCACGAAGGTGACCCGGCCCTCGTCGTCGGCCACCAGCACCTCGTCCCGGGTGCCCTCCAGGAGCGCCCGGCAGAGGGCCACCGCCTCCTCGGGGCGGGGCGCGAAGCCGTCGCCCGCCCCCCCCGCGTCACCGTCGACGCCGCCGTAGCTCCGGAGATCGCAGCCCAGCTCGCGGGCGTGCTCCCGGAGCGCCTCCCGGGCGCCCTCGTCGGGCGTCTGGAGGAGCACCAGCTCGGCGTCTTCGTGGCCGTCGCG
>CAYVFM010000160.1:0-3487 GCA_964450995.1 uncultured Gemmatimonadota bacterium
CGGGCCAGCCAGGGGCGGGTGACGTGGCCCGACGCGGCGACCCCGGTCCAGCGCTCGGCCCGCTCCCGCAGCAGGGGGACCCCGTGGCGCAGCTCGCCCACGGGACGGGAGAGGGCGAAGGGCCGCCAGCCGTCGGCCACGCCGTCGTCGAAGAGGAAGAGCTTCACGCCCCGCCCCCGTCGTCACCTCCGTCGTCCTCCTCCGTCCGGGCCTCCTCCCGGTCGGCCAGCACCTCCAGCAGGCGCTTGATGTCGGGGGCCCGGTCACGGGTCGTCACCAGCGTCTGTCCGCCGCTGCGGACCACCACCAGGTCGTCCACGCCGAAGAGCACGATGCGGCCGTCCTCCGACCAGGCCATGTTGTTCCGCGACTCCACCGCCTCGACGTCGCCCACCAGGGCGTTGCCGGCCCCGTCGGGCTCGATGGTCCGCGCCACGGCGGTCCACACGCCCAGGTCGTCCCACTCGAAGTCGGCCTCCACCACGCCGACCGAGGGCGCCCGCTCCATCACAGCCACGTCGACGCTGACCGGCTCGACGGCCTCGAAGAAGCCCTCGACGTCGTCCTCGTCCAGCCGTTCGAGGCCGGGCTCGAGCTCGGGGGCCCGCTCCCGGACGACGTCCAGGAAGTCCCCGGCCCGCCAGGCGAACAGCCCCGTGTTCCAGAGGTACTCGCCCGAGTCCACGTAGCGGCGGGCCCAGTGGCGGGTGGGCTTCTCCACGAACTCCTCCACCTCGTGGACGTCGCCGTCCAGGGCGTCGCCGAGCAGGACGTAGCCGTAGCCGGTCTCCGGGCGAGTGGGGCGGGCGCCGATGCAGAAGAGCCGGCCGCCGCCCCGGGCGAGCTCGGCCGTGCGCTTCGCCGTCCGGTCGAAGGCCTCCGGGGGGGAGATCAGGTGATCGGCGTGGAAGGAGAGCATTACGGCGTCGGGGTCCTGCCGGGCCACGCGGTGGGCGGCCCAGGTCAGGGCGGGTCCGGTGCCGCGGGCAGCCGGCTCCACCAGGAAGTGCTCCTCCTCCAGCTCCGGCACGGCCTCGCGGATCAGGGCCGTGAGGGGCCGGCTGGCGATCAGCCGGACACGCTCCCGGCCGGCCACCCGGACGGCCCGCTCGACGGCCCGGGCCACCAGGGGCCGGCGGTCCGACCCCAGCGGCAGGAGCTGCTTCGGGCGCTCGGGGCGCGAGGCGGGCCACAGCCGGGTCCCGGTGCCGCCGGCCAGCACCACCGCCCAGGTCTCGGCGCTCACGCCGGGCAGAGCTCCTGCACCCGCTCCAGCAGGCGGCGGGGGCTGAACGGCTTGGTGTAATAGCCCTCCACGCCCAGCTCCCGGGCCCGGTTCCGGAGCTCGTCCTCGCCCCGGCCGGTGAGCACCAGCACCGGGAGGTCGGCGCCCGCCGGGTCGTCCCGGAGGGCCTCGAGCACTTCCAGGCCGCCGGTGCCGGGCATCATCAGGTCCAGCAGCAGGAGCGAGCACCCCGACCCCGAGCGGATGCGCTCGAGGACCTCCTCCCCGGTGGCGGCCACGGTGGTCCGGAAACCCCGCTCGGCCAGCAGGGTGGAGAGCAGGCGGGCCAGGTGCGGCTCGTCCTCGGCCACCAGCACGCTCGGCGGGGGGGCGGTCGCTGTCCGGGGGGAAGGGTCCATCGGCTCCTCGGGCCTCGTCGGGCGGGGGGGAGGGCGCGAACGCCGGGCCGGGGCCGGGCGCGCGTCCGGAACGTCGGCGCCCCCCTCGAAACCTCGCGGCAAGGTAGAGGAGCCCCCCCGTGCCGTCAAGCTCTCGCGGGCCCGAAAGCCCCGTGAGTACGGGGCTTCCGCGTGCTTGACACCCGCCGGTCCCGGCGCGATCTTCTCGGGCGAGCCAGCCCTCCCATTCGACGTCCGGAGCCCCGTGGCCCTTCATCCGTCCGCGCGTTCCTTCGTCCCGCTCCTGGCGGGCGTGGTCCTGTCGGTGGCCCTCGTCGGCTGCGAGGACCCGCTCTCGTCGCGACGCGCCCCGGTCCCCGACGAGCCCAGCGAGGCGACGCTGGTCAGCCTCCAGGACGGGACGCTCCGGGACGAGTCGGCCTTCGACGTCACGGGCCCCGATCCGGTCCGGACGGACCAGACCTCCGAGTGGGACTTCGCCGTCCGGCGCGGCGAGGGGGGCGGGCTGGAGTTCGCCCCCCGGAACCTGATCCTGGGCACCTCCTCGGCGGCCGGGCTCCAGCGGAGCGACTTCGGCTTCGGCGAGCTCACCGAGGCCCCGGAGGACGGATACGTGTCCGACGAGCCGGTGCCGGTGGAATCCGGGCAGGTCTACGTCGTCCGCAGCCGGCGCGACCCGACGGTGGCCATCTCCTGCTTCCGGTTCATGAAGATGGAGGTGCTCTCGGTGGACGACGCCGCCGGCACCGTCACCTTCCGCTACCTGGGCAACCCCAACTGCGGCCGGCGGACCCTGGAGGCCGGCGCCTCCGGCGAGGAACAGGACGCCTGAGGTGCTGGACATCAAGCGCCTCCGGGAGGAGCCGGAGGAGGCCCGCCGACGGTTGGGCCGCCGCGGCGATCCGGAGGTCCTGGAGCAGCTCGACCGTGCCCTGGAGCTGGACCGCCGGCGCCGCGACCTGATCGGCGAGGTCCAGGAGCTGAGGGCGGAGCGCAACGAGACCTCCGAGCGGATCGGCGAGCTGAAGCGGGAGGGGGAGGACGCCTCCGAGCTGATCGCGTCGATGCGGGAGGTCAAGGCCCGGATCGACGACCTGGACGAGGACCTGGACGGCGTCGAAGCGGAGCTGCGGGACACCCTCCTGGCCATCCCGAACTTCCCCCACGAGCGGGTCCCCGAGGGCGGCGAGGAGGCGTTCGAGGTCCTGGGCGAGCACGGCGACCGCCCCTCCTTCGACTTCGAGCCGCGCCCCCACTGGGAGCTGGGCGAGGAGCTGGGGATCCTGGACCTGGAGCGGGGGGCGCGGCTGGCCGGCTCCGGCTTTCCGGTGCTCCGGGGCGCCGGCGCGCGCCTGCAGCGAGCGCTGGCCGCCTTCATGCTGGACGTCCACGTGGAGGAGCACGGCTACCGGGAGGTGGCGCCCCCCTACCTGGTCACCCGGGACTCGATGACCGCCACCGGACACCTGCCGAAGTTCGAGCGGGACGCCTACCGCACCGAGCCGGACGACCTCTTCCTCATCCCCACCGCCGAGGTCCCGGTGACCAACCTCCACGGCGGGGAGATCCTGGAGCCCGACGCCCTGCCGGCGCGCTACGTCGCCTGGACGCCCTGCTTCCGCCGGGAGGCGGGCTCGGCGGGCCGGGACACCCGCGGGATGCTCCGGGTGCACCAGTTCGACAAGGTGGAGCTGGTGCGGCTGGAGCGGCCCGAGGACTCGGAGGCCGCGCTGGAGGAGCTCACAGGCCACGCCGAGGCGGTGCTGGAGCGGCTGGGCCTGCCCTGGCGCCGGATCCTGCTCCCCACCGGCGACCTGGGCTTCGGCAACGCCATCACCTACGA
>CAYVFM010000161.1:0-3454 GCA_964450995.1 uncultured Gemmatimonadota bacterium
CCGTCACCGGTGACCCGGAGCGCCTCCTCCCGGACCCCCAGCTCCCGGAGCCGCCGGGCGTCGGCCTCCGAGGCCGCCCCGGCGAGGACGAGCCGCCCGTGGGCGGGTCGGAGCAGCCACCGGGCCGGGCCGCGCAGGCGCGAGCTGTCGGGGTCCACGGTGCCGTTCACCAGGGCCAGGGGAATCCCCAGGTCGGCGGCCGCCCGGGTGAAGTTCGGCCACAGGTCCCCCTTCGCGAAGACCACCGCGTCCGGGGCCGCCGCCTCCAGCGCCCGGCGACAGGGTCGGTAGGCGTCGGGGGGGAGCGGCTCAGCCGCGTCGGGCGCCAGCAGGGGGAGGGCGTCCTCGGCGGAGGGGGAGAAGTACGAGACGACGAGCTGGACGTCCCGCTCCTCGCGGAGGCGGCGGACGGCCGGGGCGGCCCCGGCCAGCTCGCCGGCCGAGGCACCATGGAGCCAGACCAGCGGACGGCCGGGCTCGCGGTCACGGTCGGCCCAGTCGGCCAGCCGGGCGCTCACCCCACGCCGCTCGGCCACGGCCCGCGCCAGCCGGCGGGAGCGCAGGCCCAGCAGGGGCAGCAGGGGCCGGAGGGCGGAGACGGCCGCCCCGGCGGCGCGCTCGCGGAGCGTCACGGGACCCCCGCCTCGCTTTTCCCGCCGGAACGCACGGGGATCCTCCCTTCACGGACCGATGAGCGGCGCGGTCCTCGACGACCGCCTCCCATGCTACCGGGTCCTCCACCCCTCGGAAACCAGGATGATCGGCCCCGGCGCCGCGATCGTCACCCGCGCGTGCTCACTCTTCCTTCTCTGCTTCGAGTCTCGCCTTCCATACGTCGATCACCGGTACGCCCACGTCGTCTACGCCATAGCTGTAGTAGAGACCCGATGCACCGCCCTCGGCCGTTCGCAGCTGCCGGAGCGCGGGATCGAGCCGTGCCCGGACCACCACGGTCCTCCTGTCGGGGGCGATGACTTCCAGCATGGTGTCGTAAATCCCGTCCAGGTCGGCGTTCTCCGGCGTGACGGGAGACGCCTCGGTCCCGTGCTGTCCGGGTTCCCAGCTCCGGTCGGCCACCCGGGTCGCCACCCAGAGGCGTCCCTCTCCGTCTGTCGTGATCGCCTGCACCGAGGGAGCCGGCCGCTCGAGATAGGGGTTCCGGAAGTCCGGTTGCGACGAAGTGTCGGGAGGAAACCAGGACGCCGACCGCACGAGACGCCGGAGCCTCCCGCCGCCGTCGAGCGAATATTCCTCCAGCTCGTACACTCGCTTGCGCACGGTCCAGAAGCGGCCCTCTATCGGCCGTGTCGCCACCTCGGGCACGAAGTTCCGCGAAACCTCGCCGGGCCAGGTCGCCCCGGCCGAACCGAGCCGCTCGCGCTCGAACGAGTAGAGGTGGTAGAGCTGGCGCTCCTCCGCCCGTACGTCGGATTCGTGCCAACCCTGGACGAGGATCTTTCCATCGCCCAGGGACCACACGTCCATCAGAGGAGCGAAAGGCAGGGCCACGGTGTCGAGCAGCTCGTGGTCGGGCGAGAAGACCGTCAGTCGCCGCTGTCCGCGATCCGCCACGTAGAGGCGCCCCGTCTCACCCACATCCACCCGCGTGATCCGCGGGCTGAACTCCCCCGGACCCGGGCCCGTGCGTCCCAGGATCGAGTTGAATGTTCCGTCTCGTCCGTAGACCAGGATCTCCCCGGACCCTCGTGCGGGCACGACGTAGTAACGACCCTGCCGGTCCCGGGAGACCGTGGCGAACAGCGCGTACGAGGCGGGATCCGACGCACTTCCCAGCCGAACCACGTGTTCGAGCTCGACGGAGCAGGTCGAGCACGCGGGCTGGTCCTCGACCGTCAGCCGCCCGGGGTCTTCGGTGCCGCACGAGGCCAGCGGCAGGATCGCTGCAGCCAACAGACAGACCGAGAAAGGGAATCGCTTCATAGCCGCTAACCCCCCGCCTCGCTTTTCCCGCCGGAACGCACGGGGTATCCTCCCTCCGCAGGCCGGTGAGCGGCGCGGTCCTCGACGACCGCCTCCCATGCTACCGGGTCCTCCACCCCTCGGAAACCAGGATGATCGGCCCCGACCGACTCGAGCCGCCCGCCCGGACACCGGCGCCGCCCCGTGGCCGGAAGGCTTCGCCCGCGCCGGCGGCGTGGCTGATCCTCGTCCTCGCGGTCCTGGCCTCCGGCGCCTGCTCGCCGACCTACGTCCTCCGGGCCGGCTGGGAGGAGGCGAAGCTGCTGTCGGGCCGGCGCCCGATCCCGGAGGTCGTCGGCGACACGGCGACCTCGCCCGAGCTGAGGGGCAAGCTGCGCCTGGTGCTCCAGGCGCGGGACTGGGCCGAGCGGTCGCTGGGGCTGGAGCCGGGCGACAGCTTCACCAGCTACGCCCGGGTGGAGAGCGACACCCTCCTGCTGGTGGTCTCGGCAGCGCCCCGCTTCGAGCTCCGCTGGAAGACCTGGTGGTTCCCGATCGTCGGGAGCGTGCCCTACCGGGGGTACTTCGACTTCGACGAGGCCCGGGAGGAGGCCCGGGAGCTGCGGGAGGAGGGGTGGGACGTCTACCTGCGGCCCACGTCGGCCTTCAGCACCCTGGGCTGGCTCCCCGACCCGGTACTCTCGACCGTCCTCCGCCAGGACAGCGTGGGGATCGTGGAGACGGTCCTCCACGAGATCACCCACACCACCTACTTCCCCTCCGGCCACGCCGACTTCAACGAGAGCTTCGCCACCTTCGTGGGCCACGCCGGCGCCGGGGCCTTCTTCTGCCGGGCCCTGGAGCGGGAGCCCCTCTGCCGCGAGGCCCGCGACCGCTGGCACGACACCCGGCGCTGGGGCCGCTTCCTCACCGCCCTGCGCGACACCCTGGCGGACCTGTACGGCCGGGAGCTGCCGGCGGAGGAGGCGGCGCGCCGGAAGGAGGCGGCCCTGGACTCGGCCGCCCGGCGCTTCGAGCGGGAGGTGGCGCCCGGCTTCCGGACCTTCCCGGCCGGGGTCCTGGACCGGGAGCGGCTGAACAACGCCTGGCTGCTGTCGCGGGTGCTCTACTACGGGCGGCTGGACGACTTCGAGGCGGTGCGGGAGCGGGAGGGGGGCGTCCGGGAGGCGGTCCGGGCGATCATCGACGCGGCCCGGGCCGCGCCCGACCCGTGGACGGGGCTGGACCGCCTGCTGGCGGAGGGATCGCCCGGCGGCGCCGGCCCGCCGGACGGGGGCTGACGCCGGGCGCTCAGACGTCCCAGCCCTTGGGGGCCAGCACCATCTCCATGTTCCGGTTCTCCATCCCGGAGCGCGACTGGACCTGCGCCACGTCGGAGAGCTCCTCCTCGATCTTGTCCAGCAGCTCCTCGCCCATCTCGGGGCGGCGCAGCTCCCGGTACCGGAACATCACCACGACCTTGACCTTGTTGCCCTCCTCGATGAACTCCCGGGCGTGGCGCGTCTTGAAGTTG
>CAYVFM010000162.1:0-3454 GCA_964450995.1 uncultured Gemmatimonadota bacterium
CCGGCTCGTCGCCGTGGCCGGCCGGGCCGGGAGCGCCCTCCCCTGGACGGCGGGAGCGGCCCCCGCCCGCACGGAGGCCCCGGGCCGGGAGGCGTTCCGGCGGCGGCTCCGCGCGGGCGGGGCGGGCGGCTACGTCGTGGCCGTCCCCCACCGGGTCCTCGACGCCTGCGGCGCGCTCGCGTCCCTCCGGGCCCGGGCGCCCTGGCTCGACCGCCCCGGGGCCCGGGCGGTGCCGCTGGTGACGACCCGGCCCTCCCTGGCCCTGCGCCGGGAGCTGGCCGGCCTCCGGATCGACTGGGACGGCGTCCCGCGGCTCGGGGGCGTCGTGCGGCGGGCGGCCCCGTGAGCTTCCGCGCCCGCCTGATGGCCGCCGCGGCCCTGGCGGCCCTCCTGCCGCTGGCCGTCTTCGCCCTGGGCGCCCGCCAGGAGGCCGACCGGCGCCTGGGCGCCGAGGCCGAGCGGCGCGCCCGGGCACGGGCCGCGGCCGTCCGGGCCGACCTCCGGCGGGAGACCGCCTCGGTCCGCGGGCGGCTGGAGGCTGCGGCGGACCGGGCGGCCGACGATCCCTCCGTCCGTCGGGCCCTGGTGGCCGGCGACCCGGAGCGCGGGGGGCTCCTGGACTGGGCCGGGACGGCGATGGGGGCCGCCGGCCTGGACGCCCTCGAGCTGCTGGGCCCCGACGGCCGCATCCTCAGCTCGGGCCACTTCCGGAACGAGTGGGGCCGGCGGGACCGGGAGCTGGACGAGGCCCTGGCGGGAGAGGACGGCCCCGTCCTGGTCCGGCTGCGGCGGCCGGAGGGCCCCTTCCTGGTGCTGGCCGCCGGCGTCCCGCTCCGCGTGGGCGGACGCCTGCATCACCTGGTGGGCGGGCTCTCGCTGGAGGGGCGCCTCCTGCCGCGCATGAACCGCGCCGGCTCGGCCGAGGTCCGGCTGGCCGCCGCGACCGCAGCCGGGAGCCCCTCGCCGGCGGACGCGGCCGCGCGGATCGACGTCCCCCTGCTGTCGCCGGGCCCGGACGGGGTGGAGCGGTCGGAAGCCGCCCTGGAGGTCCGGCCCGCCGGCCTGCCCCTGGCCGATCTCCGGCGGGGTCTCGGCCGCTGGTTCCTGCTGACGGCCGCGGGCTCGCTGGCCGCGGCGCTCCTGGCGGCCTGGTGGCTGGCGCGGCGGACGAGCCGGCCGCTGGAGGAGCTGGCCGCCCGGGCCCGGGCCGTGGACCTGGACCGGCCCGAGGTCTCCTTCCCCACCGATCGGGGCGACGAGGTGGGCGAGCTGGCCCGGACCCTCGACGCCATGGCCGACCGCCTCCGGCGGGACGCCGCCCGCCTGCGGGACGCCGAGCGCCGGGCCGCGCTGGGCGACCTGGCGCGCCAGGTGAACCACGACGTCCGCAACGCCCTGACGCCGATCCGGAACGTCCTCGCCCACCTGGAGGAGGCCGTCGAGGTCACCGGCGGAGAGGCCGCCCGGGTGCTGGAGGAGCGCGGCGGGACGCTGGAGGCCGGCCTGGCCTACCTCGAGGAGCTGGCCGGGCGCTACCGGGACCTCTCGACCCGGCCCGAGCCCCGCCCCTGCGACGCCGGGGAGGCCGTGCGGCGGGCGACCGCCGGCCTGGACGACGGCGGGCGCCTCCGGGTCGAGGTGGCCGACGGCCTGCCGGCGGCCCGGGCCGAGCCGGTGGCCCTCCGGCGGATCGTGGAGAACCTGGCCCGGAACGCCCTCCAGGCGGTCGGCCCCGGGGGCCGGGTCCGGGTGTCGGTCGCCGGGGACCCGGGTGACGGTGCCGGCGCCGACGTCGTCGGGCAGACGGAGGGGACGCCCTTGCGCGGCATCCGGATCGAGGTCGAGGACGACGGCCCGGGGATGGACGAGGAGGCGCTGGAGCGCGCCTTCGAGCCCTTCCACACCACCCGCGAGGAGGGCACCGGGCTCGGGCTGGCCATCGTCCGCCGGCTGGTCCACGACCTGGACGGGGAGCTCCGGGTGGACAGCGAGCCCGGCCGGGGGACCCGCTTCGCCGTCGTGCTCCCGGCGGCGGACGGCCCCGGGAGCGGGACCGGCGGGACGGAAGGCGGGAGCGCCGAGCGGGCCACGGGAGGCCACGGATGACGCCCCGGATCCTGGTGGTGGACGACGCCGAGATGGTGGCCGAGCAGTACGCCTACGACCTCCGCCGCCTGGGCGACTACCGGACGCTGGTGGCCACCGGCGGCCGGGAGGCCCTCGGGACGCTGGAGGAGGAGCGGGTGGACTGCGTGATCCTCGACCTCGAGATGCCCGGCGTCGACGGCTTCGACGTCCTCCGTGCCCTGGATCAGCGGGGTCTGGACGTGCCGGTGATCGTCTACACGGGCACCGGCGACTACGACCGCTGCGTCCGGGCGGTCCGGCTCGGCGCCCGGGGCTTCATCGACAAGGGCGAGTCCATGGAGCGGGTGGCCCGGGAGGTGGAGCACGTCCTGGAGCGGGACCGGCTCGAGGACCGGGTCCGGGAGCTCCGCGAGCGCCTCGGCGAGGGCGGCGGCCTGGTGGGCTCGAGCCCGGCGATGCTGGAGCTGAAGGACCGGATCGCCGAGCTGGCCCCGGTCCCGAGCCCGGTCCTCGTGGTGGGCGAGAGCGGCACGGGCAAGGAGCTGGTGGCCCGCGAGCTCCACCGGCTGGGCCCGGGCGAGGAGGCCCCCTTCGTCCCGGTGAACAGCGCCGCCCTGCCCGAGAACCTGGTCGAGAGCGAGCTCTTCGGCCACGAGAAGGGCGCCTTCACCGGGGCCGACCGCCTGCGGGCGGGCGCCTTCGAATCGGCCGACGGCGGCACGCTCTTCCTGGACGAGATCGGCGACCTGCCGGCCCCCGCCCAGGCGAAGGTCCTCCGGGCCCTGGAGGAGGAGGAGATCCGCCGGGTCGGCGGGGACCGCACGGTGGAGGTGGACGCCCGGGTGGTGGCCGCGACCCACCGGGACCTCGAGGCGGCCGTCGAGGAGGGCGGCTTCCGCGAGGACCTCTACTTCCGGATCGCCGTCCACCTGCTCCGGGTCCCGCCCCTCCGGGACCGGCTCTCCGACGTGCCCGAGCTGGCCCGTCACTTCGTGGAGCGGATCTGCCGACGCTTCGGCCGGCCCCGCCTGGAGATCGACCCGGAGGCGCTGGAGCTGCTCCGGGGCCACGAGTGGCGCCGGAACAACGTCCGGGAGCTCCGGAACACCGTCGAGCGGGCCGTGCTGGCCGCCGGCCGGGGCGACCGGATCCGGGCGGAGCACGTGCCCGACGCGGTGGCCGGCGCCAGCACCCCGCTCCCGAGCCCGGACGGCCGGAGCTGGTCGGAGCTGAAGCGGGAGGCCCAGCGCCGCGTGCTCATCGACGCCCTGGAGCGCCACGACTGGCAGATCACGCGCACCGCCCGGGAGCTGGACCTGGCCGACCACGCCAGCCTGCTCAAGATCATGCGCCGGCTCGACGTCGA
>CAYVFM010000163.1:0-3447 GCA_964450995.1 uncultured Gemmatimonadota bacterium
GAGGAGCGATGAAGGTCGTCGTCCAGCGCGTCTCGGAGGCGGAGGTGCGGATCGACGGCGCGACCGTCGGCGAGATCGGCACGGGCCTGCTGGCGCTGGTCGGCTTCGGGCCGGAGGACGGGGAGGAGGAGCTCGCCTGGATGGCCGAGAAGCTGGCGGGCCTCCGGGTCTTCCCGGACGAGGACGGCCGCATGGACCGGGGCCTGGACGAGGTGGGCGGCGGCCTCCTGGTGGTCTCGCAGTTCACCCTCTACGGCGACGTCTCCAGGGGGCGGCGCCCCTCCTTCGTCGACGCCGCCGATCCGGACCGGGCGGAGGCGCTCTACGACCGCTTCCTCGAGCTCTGCCGGGCCACCGGCGTCCCTGTCGAGAGCGGGAGGTTCGGGGCCATGATGGAGGTGGAGATGGTGAACGACGGCCCCGTGACCCTCGTGGTGGAGCGCTGAGATGAGCGGCGACGTGGAGCGCCCGGTCCGGATCGGCGTCATCGGATCCTCGCACGCCGGGGACGAGCTCCGGGCCGTGGCCCGCGGCGTCGGCCGCGCCCTGGCCCGGGCCGGGGCGGTGGTGATCTGCGGCGGGCTCGGCGGCGTCATGGAGGCGGCCGCCGCCGGCGCCGCCGACGAGGGCGGCCCGGTGGTGGGCTTCCTGCCCGGCGACGACCCGGACGACGCCGCGGCCGGCGTCACCGTCCCGGTGGCCACCGACATGGGCCAGGCCCGCAACGTCCTGGTCGTGCGGGCGTCGGAGGCCGTGATCGCGGTGGGCGGCGCCTGGGGCACCAAGAGCGAGGCCACCCTCTGCATGAAGCTCGACGTCCCCCTGGTGGGCGTGATGGACGCCCTGGGGGATTCCTTCCCCATCGAGCGGGTCCGCGACCCCGAGGCCGGCGTGGCCCGGGCGCTGGAGCTGGCCGGAAAGAGGAGACGCCGACGATGACCGCGCTCTACCTGCTGGGAGCCATCCTGGTCGTGCTCGTCCTCGGCGTCATGGTGGCTCCGCTCTTCCGGGAGGAGGGGCCGGCCGCCGAGCTGGAGTCGCTCCCCCCCGACGAGCGCCGCGAGGCGGCGCTGGAGGCGGTCCGCGACCTCCGCTTCGAGCACGAGACCGGGAAGATGGGGGAGGAGGAGTACCGGCGGCTCCGGAACCACTTCGGCCGGATGATCCTGGCGGCGGAGGAGGAGATGGAGGCCGCCGGAGAGGACCTGCCCGGCGACGGCGGCGAGGCGCGGGCGGCCGTGGCGGCGGCCCGGGAGGAGACCGCGGAGGACCGGGGCGAGGCGCGGCCCGAGCCCTGTCCCGAGTGCGGCGAGGCGACCGACGCCCCGGTGAAGTTCTGCCCGAAGTGCGGGGCACGGCAGCCGGGTGCCGCCGGGGAGGCGTGAGATGACCCTGGAGGCCGAGCCCCACCCGGAGCCGGTGGACCTGCGCAGCGACACGGTCACCCGGCCCACCGACGGGATGCGCCGGGCCATGGCCACCGCCGGGGTCGGCGACGACGTCCTGGACGGGGACCCCACGGTGGGGCGCCTGGAGGAGGAGACCGCGGAGCTGCTGGGCAAGGAAGCCGCCCTGTTCTTCCCCTCCGGCACCATGGCCAACCAGGCGGCGCTCCGCCTGCACGCGCCCCCGGGGACGGAGGTGGTCTGCGAGGCGGAGGCCCACGTCTTCCACTACGAGATGGCCGGGGCCGCCCGGCTCTCGGGCGTACAGCTCCACCGGGTCCCCTCCGAGGGGGGACGGGTGGAGCCGGAGGCCTACGAGGCCGCGATCCGCCCGGGCGACCGGTACCACCCCCGGACCTCGCTGCTCTGGCTCGAGAACACCCACAACCTCCACGGGGGCACGGTGCTCCCGCTGGAGCGGGCGAAGGGGGTCCGGGAGGTGGCCGACCGGCACGGCCTGCCCGTCCACCTGGACGGCGCGCGGCTGTGGAACGCCTCGGTCGCCACCGGCGTCCCCGTCTCCGACCACGCGGCCCCGGCCGACACCGTGATGGTGACGCTCTCCAAGGGGCTGGGCTGCCCGGTGGGCTCGGTGGTGGCCGGCGACCGGGAGGACATGGACGAGCTGTGGCGGATCCGGAAGGGGCTGGGCGGCGGGATGCGCCAGGCCGGGATCCTGGCCGGGGCCGGGCTCTACGCCCTGGAGTTCCACCGGGAGGAGCTGGAGGAGGACCACCGCAGGGCCCGGCGGCTGGCCGAGGGCCTGGAGGGGATCGAGGGCCTCTCCGCCGACCGGCCGGAGACGAACATCGTCATGATCCGGGTGGCGGAGGGAGGCGCCGGCGCGGACGAGCTCTCGGAGCGGCTCCGGGCGATGGACGTGCTCGTCGAGCCCTCCGGCCCCGGCCGGCTCCGGGCGGTGACGCACCGCGGCCTGGACGACGACGACGTCGAGCGGGCCCTGGGGGCGCTGGGGGCCGCCGCCCGCGGCGAGGGCGGCGGAGCTTGAGGGCCGCTTGACCCGCCGCCGGACGCTGGCGGGGACGGCGGCCCGGCCCGCCGGGACGGATCGCTCCCCGGCCCCGCCGGGGGCCCGTCGGGGAGACCCGAAGAAATTGCGAAAGTGGGGGGCGTCCCCCTATACTGCGGTCGCCCGCCGGAACCGCCCGGCCCGGGGCCCGCGGCCGGCCGTTCCGAGCCCCGCGATCCGACACGGAAACCCGACCCCCAACCCAGGACTCAACGCCCCATGAGCGACGACAAGGAGAAGGCGCTGGACACGGCCATCAACCAGATCGAGCGCCAGCACGGCAAGGGCGCCATCATGCGCCTCGGCTCGGAGGACGCCCGGGTGACGCCCCCGGCCATCTCCACCGGGGCGATCAACCTGGACGCCGCCACGGGCATCGGCGGCATTCCCCGGGGCCGGATCACCGAGATCTACGGCCCCGAGGCCTCCGGGAAGACCACCCTCTGCCTCCACATCATCGCCAACGCCCAGGCGGACGGCGGCACGGCCGCCTTCATCGACGCCGAGCACGCCCTGGACGTGGAGTACGCCCGGAAGCTCGGCGTGGACACCGAGAACCTGCTGGTCTCCCAGCCCGACACCGGCGAGCAGGCCCTGGAGATCGCCGAGGTCCTGGTCCGCTCCGGGGCCCTGGACTGCGTGGTGGTGGACTCGGTGGCGGCGCTGGTCCCCCGGGCCGAGATCGAGGGCGAGATGGGCGACTCCCACGTCGGCCTCCAGGCCCGGCTGATGTCGCAGGCCATGCGGAAGCTCACCGGCGCCATCGGCCGGTCCGACACCGCCCTGATCTTCACCAACCAGATCCGCGAGAAGATCGGCGTGATGTTCGGCAACCCCGAGACCACGTCGGGCGGGCGGGCGCTGAAGTTCTACGCCTCCCTCCGGCTGGACATCCGGCGGCGCGCCTCCATCAAGGAGGGCGACGAGCAGGTGGGCAACCGGACCAAGGTGAAGGTCGTGAAGAACAAGTGC
>CAYVFM010000164.1:0-3402 GCA_964450995.1 uncultured Gemmatimonadota bacterium
CGCTGGAGGGGACGATCACGCTGGGCACCATCGCCGCCTTCCTCCAGCTCGCCCGCCGCTTCTTCCGCCCCATCCAGGACCTCTCGGAGAAGTACAACGTGGTCCAGAGCGCCATGGCCAGCTCGGAGCGGATCTTCCAGCTGCTGGACCGGGAGCCGGCGGTGCGGGACGTGGACGCCCCCGTGGCCCTGCCCGAGCCCACCCGGGGCCGCATCGAGTTCGAGGACGTCTGGTTCCGCTACCCGACATCCGACGACGACGAGGTGGTCCGCGCGGGCGAGTCGGAGCGGGAGTGGGTGCTGGAGGGCATCGACTTCACCGTCGAGCCCGGCCAGCGGGTGGCCATCGTGGGCGCCACGGGCGCGGGCAAGTCGACGATCATCAACCTGCTGATGCGCTTCTACGAGCCCCAGCGGGGCCGGATCCTCCTGGACGGGACGGACGTCTCGCAGGTCGGCCGCCAGGACCTCCGCGCCCGGATGGGGCTCGTGCTCCAGGACGTCTACCTCTTCTCGGGGAGCCCGGCCCAGAACGTCCGGCTCGGGCGCGAGTCGGTCAGCGACGAGGACCTCGCCGCCGCGGCCCGCCGGGTGGGCGTGGACCGCTACGTGGAGCGGCTCGACGCCGGC
Source organism: uncultured Gemmatimonadota bacterium (assembly GCA_964450995.1). Taxonomy (GTDB): domain Bacteria; phylum Gemmatimonadota; class Gemmatimonadetes; order Palauibacterales; family Palauibacteraceae; genus CAYVFM01. Next base: position 630 of record CAYVFM010000164.1, read on the forward strand.
TGGGACCAGGAGCTGGGCGAGCGGGGCGACCGCCTGAGCGTGGGCGAGCGCCAGCTCCTGAGCTTCGCCCGGGCCCTGGCCGACGACCCGCCGGTGCTGCTGCTGGACGAGGCCACCAGCTCGGTGGACTCGGAGGTGGAGGCCCAGATCGAGACGGCCGTGGAGGAGCTGATGCGGGGCCGGACGAGCCTGGTCATCGCCCACCGCCTCTCGACCATCCAGAACGCCGACCGCATCCTGGTGCTCCACCACGGGCGGATCCACGAGTCGGGGACCCACCGGGAGCTGCTGGAGCAGGGCGGCCTCTACGCCCGCCTCCACCGGCTCCAGTTCGAGCCGGCGGCGGGGGCCGCCTGAGGGGGTCCGGGATGGACGGCCTGCTGGCCTGGGCGTCGGGACTCGACACCCGCTGGGTGCTGGCCGCCTGCCTGGCCGCCCTGGACCTCTGGGCCATCGGCCTGCTGGTCCGCTCGGACGGCTCGCGCCGGGAGAAGGTGCTCTGGTCCGGCGTCATCGTCCTCTGCCCCATCGTGGGCTGCGTGCTCTGGTACGTCCTGGGGCCGAAGCCGGACCTGGGCTCGGCGGCGCGGGCGGGCTGAGCTTCGAGGGGGCGAGGGCCTCAAAGCCCCGTCAGTTCAGCATGCAACACTTTGCTCCGGTCGATCCAACGCCACGGAAGGCTCCCGGTCCCCTTGCCGTTCACGGCTCTTGCCCGATCCCCCGATGCACCTGGAGACGTGGGAAGGGGAGACGCCGGCCCGTCAACGCCAGGTTCCGACGAAGGACGAGCAAGCGGGGCAGGCTCGCGCTCACCCTGCCCCCTTCCCTGCCTTCGGAAAGAGGGACCGCGACGGTCCAGAGCTCGGAATAGGGCCTCGTCTCCTCGATGCTCCGCATCGTCATCAGGGCGAGCTGAACGATCGCATGCCCTGTTCCCCGGTCCAACGAGAGCTCGTACAGGTAGTGGTAGCTTCCCTCGGGATCGGGCAGACCCTGGGTCACGGTGCCGCCGGCTTCAGCCTGCAACAGCATTGGCCGGTAGTCCGTCAAGAGAGCGAACGACTCGAGCTCGCCCGTGTCCAGGTCGTACACCCGTACCTCGGGGAGCTTGTCCGACGCGAATACGACTCGGCTTCGGGCTGAATCGCACTCGATCTGACCTTGTGAGAGCTTGTACTGGACGAGCGGATTCTCAGCCGAGTAGACCTTCCCGAACGAACGCACGTGGCGGCCCGACGGGGTGTAGACGTGGAGGAGGTCGACTGGACCCGACTCCGTGTCGACGGCGAAGGAGAGCACCACGATCCGGCGATCGGTCGTGCATGCGTCGAAGGGAAGGTGTTCGGTCCGAAATTCGGATTCATAGGCGGGCAGAGAATCAGTCGGCCCGAAGAGCTGGATCCGGCGGCGCCGATCCACCACCACGACCGTGTCCCGGCCCAGCAGGCCGATCTCGGTCGGCATTTCGAATTCACCTGGCCCCTGACCGGGCCGTCCGAAGGTACCCTCGTACGTCCCGTCCAGCCGGAAGACTTTGACCTCGTTGGCCTGACCGTCCAGAACGAAGAATCGGTCTTCTGCGCTCGCCACTTCCGTGATCTCTCCAAAGACTTCCGAAACGGGCTTTCGCCGGGCACCGATGGTCGAACCGGAATCGAGTCTCGCTCCCACGAGAGGCGAGGAGTCAGGCGCCCGTTCCTCGACGGAGACACGAACAGGAATGGTGTCCGGACGATGGAGCCGGTCCTGGACGGGATGGCGGGTGGCTGAAGGCTGACGGCTGGACCCGTCGGGCTCACAGGCCACCGTTGCCAGGAGCCCGACGAGCGCGACGAGGGCCGCCGGACCCACCGGGGGACGACCAGCGCCCCGGCTCTGGACGAGTCGCCGCAAGGACGAAGACATCTCCAACCTCCCGGTCATACCCAGGAAGCGTCCGTGAGCATCGTCATACTATATATCGGTATGTCGGTGAGAAGTACTTGGTCGGTCCGCGGGCGCCCCGCGCCCCCTCACAGCAGCTCCGCCACCAGCGCCGCCGACGCCTCCGCGGCGCCCGCCTCCGCCTCCACGACGGCCCGCGCGGCCTCGCCCATCTCGCGCCGGTGCTCCGGCGCCGCCAGGAGCTCGCGCAGCGCGTCGGCCAGCCCGTCGGCGGCCACCGCCCGGCCGCCGCCCGCCTCGCGCAGCGCCTCCGCCTCGCGCCGGGTGCTGACCGGTCCAAAGAGGACCGGCACGCCGGCCGCCGCCGGCTCGATCACCGAGTGGAGGCCGGCCGTGCCCAGCCCGCCCCCCACCCAGGCCAGGTCAGCGGCGGCGTACAGCTCGGCCAGGGGGCCCACCACGTCCACGAGCACCGGGCGGGGGACGGCCTCCCCGCCCGCCCCGCCGTCGGCGGGTGCCGTGTCGCCCCCGCCGTCCTGCTCCGCCCGGCTCCAGACGAGGGGCTCCCGCCCCAGCGCCTCCCGGCAGCGACGGACGATCCGGTCGGTGGCCTCCCCGGACGGATCGTGGGGCGCCAGCACCAGGCGAAGCGGCCGGCCCTCCGCGGCCAGCTCCGCCGCAGCGTCGACCAGCGCCTCCTCGTCGGGCGGCCAGGTGGAGCCGGCCACGAGGACGGGGGTGCCGTCGTCGCCGACCATCGACCGCAGCCGGGCGACCGGCGAGTCCGGGTCCTCCCGCGCCCGCCGGGCCCGCGCCAGCGCCTGGTCGAAGGCCCCGTCACCGGTGACCCGGAGCGCCTCCTCCCGGACCCCCAGCTCCCGGAGCCGCC
>CAYVFM010000165.1:0-3383 GCA_964450995.1 uncultured Gemmatimonadota bacterium
CGGGCGTGAGCGATCCGCGTACCCCCGTGCCCCCCGCTCAGCCCAGGTCCGACTGCTCTTTCAGGTCGTCGAACAGCTTCTCCGTGGCCAGGTGCCGCCGGACCCCCTCCAGGTTGCCCTGCCGCCGGAGCTGCCGCCGGACCCGGTCCGGCTCCTCGTCGCGGCGCTCGGCGATCTCGCGGATCCGGGCGTCCAGCTCCTCGTCGGTGGCCTCGTAGCCGCCCCGCTCCATGAGCCGGTCCAGCACCACCTGCCGCTTCACCTCCTGCTCGGCGCGCGGCCGGAAGCGCCGGCGGGCCTGCTGGACCTGCTCGGGGTCGGCCTCCTCGGGGGCGTCGATGACCCGATCCAGGTACCGGTCCACCATGGCCTCCGGCACGTCGAAGGGGTTGGCCTCGACGATGGCGTCCAGCAGCGACCGCCGGATCGTCTCCTCGGCCTCCTCCTCCCGGTGGCGCCGGAGGTCCTCGACCACGGCGCTCTCCAGCTCCTCCAGGGAGTCGAAGTCGCCGATCTCGGCGGCGAGGCGGTCGTCCAGGGCCGGCAGGTCCCGGGCCTTCACCTCGTGCAGGGTCACGCGGAGCATCCGGGTGGTGCCCGCCAGCTCGTCGCTGGAGAAGTCCTCGGGGAAGGTCACCTCGAAGTCGCCGGTCTCGCCGGGGGAGAGCTCGGTGATGGCCTGCTCGACGCCGGGGATGGCGTAGCCCTCGCCCAGGGTGAAGCGGTAGGGGTCGCCGGGCTCCTCCTCGGGCTCGCCCGCCTCGTCGACGGGGACGATCTGCACCGAGACCTCGTCCCCCTCCTCGGGCGGCCGGTCCGCCGGCTCGTACACGGCGTGGTCGTCCCGCAGGCGGTCCAGCACCTCCTCCACGTCCTCGTCGGTGACCTCGGTGGAGGGACGGTCGATCTGGAAGCCGCCCACCCGGGCCAGCTCCACGGTCGGGGCCACCTCCACCTCCGCCTCGAAGGTCATCTCCTCGCCCTTCTCGTAGTGGAGGCTGGAGAGCTCCGGCGAGTCCACCGGCTGCAGGTCGGTCTCCCCGAGGGCCTCCCGGACCAGATCGTCCAGCGACGAGCGGACCACCAGCTCGTCGAGCTGGTCGCCGAACCGCTTCTCGACGATCCGGGGCGGTACCTTCCCCTTCCGGAAGCCCTCCAGGTCCAGCGTCCCGCCCAGCCGGCTCCGCTGCCGGTCCCGGATCTCGTCCATCCGTCCGGCCGGCACCCGTACCTCCAGGGTCCGGGTCCAGCCCTCTCCCTCGCGCACGGTGACCTCGATCTTCTCGCGGGTCCCGGCGCCGGCAGTCTCGGATTCGCTCATGGAAGGTCCTCGGGGTGCGGTTCACGTCGAACGGGCGTGTCGGCGGCAGGGGGCGGCCCGGCCGGGCGGCCCCGACGTCGGGGTCGGGAGCTCGGCGGGGCCGCCCGGGGCCGGCCGGATGGGATGCGAAAGGGGGGATTCGAACCCCCACGGCCCGGAGGGCCACCAGCCCCTAAAGCTGGCGCGTCTGCCAATTCCGCCACTTTCGCACGGGCCGTCCCGGGCCTCCGACGGCCGGACGGCCACTTCCTCCTGTGGCATACCGGATCGCCCGCCCGGGCGTTCCCGCGTCGACGGGGACACGGTACGCCCCGGAGCTTGCGCCCGAAACGGAGGACGGGACAACGTGGACCGACCTTCGTTCCCCGCGCCGGAGATCCGAAGTGGATTTTCACGAATTCACCGGACAGCAGTGGGACGAGGACCTCCGGCGCCTCCGGATCCGCCTCGCCTGGGCCACGGCGTTCCTGGCCGGGGTCTTCCTGCTGGGGACGGTGGGCTACCGTCTCATCGCGCCGGGCACCTCCTGGGTGGACGCCTTCTACATGACGGCGATCACCTTGACCACGGTGGGCTTCGGCGAGATCGTGCAGCTCGAGGGCAACCCCGGGGGGCGGCTCTTCACCGCCGGTCTCGCGCTGTTCGGGATGGGCGGGGTCCTCTTCTTCCTCTCCACGGCGACCGCCTTCGTCCTGGAGGGCCAGCTCGGTCACGTGTTCTGGAGGCGACGCATGGAGAAGCGCATCGCCGATCTCGCCGATCACCTCGTCGTCTGCGGCTCCGGCGCCACGGCGGTCTACGCCGTCGAGGAGCTGGAGGCCGTGGAGCGGGACGTCGTCCTGGTCAGCGCCGAGCCCGAGCGGATCCAGGCGATCCGGCCGGAGCTGGGCGAGGAGATCCCCCGTGTCGTGGGCGATCCCGCCTCGGACGACGTGCTCCGGGAGGCGGGCATCGAGCGCGCCGCCGGGCTCGTCGCCTGCGCCGACGACGACAAGGAGAACCTGGTCATCACCCTGTCGGCCCGGCAGCTCAACCCGGACCTGCGGATCGTCTCCCGGATCGGGGACGTGGCCTCCTCCGGGAAGGCCCGGAAGACCGGCGCCGACTCGGTGGTCTCGCCCGACCACATCGGGGCGCTCCGCCTGGCGTCCGAGCTCATCCGGCCCACGGTGGTGGACTTCCTGGACGAGATGCTCCGGGACCGTGACCTGAACCTCCGCATCGACGAGGTGACCGTCCCCGGGGACTCCCCGGCGACGGGCCGGACGCTCGACGAGGTGCGGCCGGAGGGCGACTCGAACGCCCTCCTCCTGGCCGTCCGGACCGAGGACGGCGAGTGGAATTACAATCCGCCCCGGTCGCACGAGATCCGGGCCGGGCAGGGGCTGGTCTTCCTGGGCTCCCCGGCCGACGCCCGGACGGTCCGCGACCGGGTGGACGGCGAGATGCTTGCCCGGCCCGCCCCCGACGGGGTCTAGAGCGTGGAGGGACACGCGGCGCACGGCGTGGTCGAGGTGGTCGTCGGCGTCGTCGGCCTCCTCCTGATCGCCGCCGTGGTGCACGCGGCGGCCAAGCGTCTCCGGCTCCCGTTCAGCGTGGCGCTGGTGGTGGTGGGCGTGGCGGTGGCCTGGCTGGCGGGCCAGGGCGTCGAGGCGCTGGAGCCGGTGGCGGCGCTCGAGATCGGGCCGGAGCTCATCCTCTTCGTCTTCCTGCCGACGCTGATCTTCGAGTCGGCGTTCAACCTCGACATCCGGGACCTGCGCGAGAACCTGGGCCCGGTGCTCGTCCTGGCGATGCCCGGCCTGCTGTTCTCCACCGTCGTCATCGCCGCCTTCGTGCGGCTCGCCACGCCGCTGGTCGGGATCGAGGTGACCTGGCCCCAGGCGCTGCTGCTGGGCTCGATCCTGAGCGCCACCGACCCGGTGGCGGTCATCGCCCTCTTCCGCCAGCTCGGCGCGCCGAAGCGGCTCACGGTGCTGGTGGAGGGGGAGAGCCTCTTCAACGACGCCGCGGCCATCGTGCTCTCGAAGATCCTGGTGGGGATCGCCGCCGCCAACGCGGC
>CAYVFM010000166.1:0-3360 GCA_964450995.1 uncultured Gemmatimonadota bacterium
CACGCCCGATCCGACTGGCAGGAGCGCGTCCTCGAGCGTCTCCTCGAGCTGAAGCGCGAGGGCGAGTCCGACGCCGCCTTCGCCCGCCGGATCGGCCTCCAGCCCCAGCATCTCAGCAACTACCGGAGCGGCCGGCACGGCCTCTCGCTCCAGACCGCCGTCCGGGTCGCGCGGGTGACGGACCTGTCGCTGGACTGGCTCCTCCGGGGCGAGGGCGAGCCCTTCCGGCCGTCAGCGGAAGCGGCCGACGAGGACGTGCCGGCGGCCGTCCGGGAGGTCCGGGAGCACTCCAGGGCCCTGCTGCGGAAGCTGGAAGAGCTGCGGCGGGGCGGCCAGATCGGCGACGATCAGCTCGAGCGCCTCCAGCGGAGCCTGGACGAGATCATGGAGCCGCTCGGCGTCTGAGCCGGTCCCGCCGGCGGCCGGGTCAGGCCCCCGTCAGCTCCACGGCTCGGCGCCAGACGGCGTCGAACATCTCCTCGGTCAGCGTCCCCGTGAAGGTGTTCTGCTGGCTGGGATGGTAGGAGGCCACGAGCGGCAGGACGCGGGCTCCGCCGCCGTCGACCCGGCCCACCGCGGCCGGCCGCCGGGACCACTCCCCCTCCGCCGGCGGGCCTTGGGGCGCCTCCAGCGTCACCTCCAGCCCGTGGCCGAAGTCCGGCATGGGCGAGGGCACGTCCCAGCCCCGATCCCGGAAGATCCTCATCAGGTGCCGGTACGCGTAGCCGCCCAGGGCCACCACGACCCGGACCCGCTCCAGCAGCTCGATCTCCCGCTCCAGCCACGGGCGGCACCGCTCCCGCTCGTCGGGATCGGGGCGGTTGTCCGGCGGCGCGCACCGGACCGGCGCGGTGACCCAGGCGCCCTCGAGGCGGAGCCCGTCGTCCCGATCCTCCGACCCGGGCCGGGAGGCGAGCCCGGCCCGGTGGAGGGCCCGGTAGAGCCAGTCGCCGGAGCGATCGCCGGTGAACATCCGGCCGGTGCGGTTCGCCCCGTGGGCGGCGGGCGCGAGCCCCACCACCAGCACCCGGGCCGCTGGGTCCCCGAAGCCGGGCACCGGCCGGCCCCAGTAGCGCTCCTCCTCGAAGGCCGCCCGCTTCTCGGCGGCCACCCGCTCCCGCCACGCCACGAGGCGCGGACAGCGGCGGCACGCCACCTCGCGCCGGCCCAGCTCGACCAGCGCTTCCGCGGCCGACCCCTCGCCCTGGACCATGGCCGCGGCGGCGCGCCGGGCCTCTTCGGTCGAGGCCACGTGCGGTGGGAAGGGGGGGTCGGGGTCTCCGCCGGCGCCGCCGTCAGCCATCGTCCCCCTCGAGGTCCCCGGTCACGTCCAGGTCGCCTCCCTCCTTGTGCACCTCCAGCACGACCGAGGTGTTGGTGCCCTCGACGCCCTCGACGCCCAGCAGGCGCTTGATCTCCCGGTTCATCTCCGTGTCGTCCCGGAACCGTCCGATGGCGAGGACGTCGAAGTCGCCGGTGATCTCGTAGACGTGGGTCAGGCGGCTGTCGGCCTTCAGGTCCTCGACGATCCCCGGGATCGCCTCGCCCCGGGCCTTGATCCGGGTGACGGTCACCAGGGTGTAGCCCAGCGCGCCGTAGTCGACCACCGGCTTGTAGCCCCGGACGACCCCGCGCTCCTCCAGGTCGGACAGGTGGTTCCGGACGGTGCTGGTGGAGACGTCCAGCTCCCGGGCCAGGGCCCGCAGCGAGCGGCGGGCGTCCTCCTGCAGGGCTCGGATCAGCCGTCGGTCCAGGTGCTCGTAGGTCATGGGTCCCCCCGTCCTCCGGTCGTCTCGTCGCGTCGCGGGCGCCGGCGGAGGCCGTTTGTGCCCCCCCGCCGGAGCCGTCAGATTGTCGCCGATCGTCCACGCCGGCGCCTGTCCCGCGGCGTCCCGGCGCCCCGGTGCAATCTATCCGAGGAGGTCCCGTGCGCCCCAGCCCCCGTTCCCTCTCCGCCCGCGAGACCGCCGCTCCGGCCCGCCGCGCCCGGGCCGCGATCCGGGTCCTGGCCACCGCCCTGCTCGCGGCCGCGGCCGTCGCCGCGCTCCCGGCATCCGGCACCGCCCAGGAGGCCGGCGCGGAGCGGGGAGAGACCGCCTGGTTCCCGGACTCCACCGCGTTCCGTCCGCTCCTGGCCGCGCCGCGGGAGGTCGACCTCCGGGGGTCGCTGGTGGTGGCCGACCGGCAGGCCCCGACCGGCGCCGACTTCGAGGGTGGGAACGTGGAGGCCGAGGTCGTCCTTGGCCACCGCATCGGCGTCGTCCGCCTCCGCTCGGAAGACCGGGCGGGGCCGGAGATCGTCCTGGGCTTCGAGGTGGGGATGTTCAACCGCTTCGCCCTGGAGACCTCCGAGAAGGACCTCATCGGCGTCGACTACCGGGTGGGAGTCCCGCTCTCCCTCCGCACGGGGCCGTGGTCGGGCCGGCTGGTCCTCCTGCACGAGAGCTCGCACCGGGGCGACGACTTCGTCGCCCGCTTCGGCTCGCCCGACCCCCGGCGCCAGGTCACCCGGGACGGGTTCGAGCTGACGGTGGCGCGGGAACTCACCCCGGCGCTCCGGGCCTACGGCGGTGCCGACCTCAACTTCCACGTGAACCCCGGCGTCGAGCGGGTCGCGGCCCGCGGCGGGCTGGAGTGGGACCCCGCCCCGAACCGGACGCCGGACGCGGGCGGCGGGCTGCAGGCCTGGCCCTTCGCCGCCGGGAACCTGGAGCTCACCTCCGAGACCTCCGGCGCGGCGGTGACCGGGACGGCCGGGCTGGCCCTCCGGGCGGGCGGCATGACCCTGCGGCTGGAGGCCAGGGGCCACACGGGACCGTCCCCGCTCGGCCAGCTCGACGGCCGCGACGAGGAGTTCCTGGGGCTGGGCCTCCGCGTCGACCCCCTGTAGGCGGCTCCGACGCCGCGCCGCCCCGGTCCCGTGCCCGGCGACCCGCCCGCGGGGGGAGCTCCCCCCGGACCCGACCGACCGCCGGCGCCCCTGGGCCGCTTCCTCCGGCTGGTGGAGGCGGGCCGCTACTGGGACAGCCACGAGGCGCTGGAGGACGCCTGGCGGCGGCTCGACAGCGACTTCTACCAGGGCCTGATCCTGTACGCGAGCGCGTTCGTGCACGCCCGCCGGGACAACCGCCACGGGATCCTGGCCCAGCTCGGGAAGACGGAGCGGGCGCTGGAGCCCTACCGGCCGACCTACCTGGGGCTGGACGTGGAGGGGATCCTGGAGCACGCGGCCCGGTGTCGGGAGCGGGTGGAGGCCCGGGAGGCCCCGCCGGAGGGGGAGAGCTGGATCGACGTCCTGCCCGGACCCCGGCTGGACTGGTCGGCCGGGCGGGTCCGGGGCGACGAGCCGGAGCTGGAGGA
>CAYVFM010000167.1:0-3348 GCA_964450995.1 uncultured Gemmatimonadota bacterium
GCCACCGGCTACGGCGAGTTCTTCATCCGCGGGGTGGTGGCCCACGACATCGCCTCGATCATGCGGTACGCGGGGCTGGACCTGGCCCCCGCCGTCAACGCGGTGATCCACGGGCGGCTCGAGGAGCTGGGGCCCGAGGCCACCGGCGGCGTCATCGCCCTCGACCGGAAGGGGAAGGTCGCCGTTGCCTTCAACACGCCGGGGATGTTCCGCGGCTGGATCGGCACCGACGGCGAGATGGCCGTGGAGTTCTACCGGGACTGACGCCCGGGCCCGCGACCGGCGCGCGATCGAGACCCGGGCCCGTCGGAGGTCCGGGGTCCGACTTCAGCCAGCAGGGCAGAGAGGAGACGCGATGAACGGGGAGCTGTGGGAGGCGCACGAGTACGACGCCGAGGCGCAGCGCCTGTACGACGCCGGGGACCAGGAGGCCGCCCTGGACGTCCTGATGGAGGGGCTGGTCGTCCACCCGGAGTCGCCGTCCCTGCACCTGACGCTGGGCTACGTCCGGCTCGCCCGGGAGGAGTACGCCTGGGCCCGGGCCGCCTTCGAGGAGACGCTGGCGCTCTCGCCGGACCAGGAGGAGGCCCTGGTGGGCCTCGGCGACGCCCTCCTGAAGCTGGGCGATCGGTCGGGCGCCTTCCTGTCCTTCGCCCGGGCGCGGGAGCTGGGCCACGACGACGACCCCGACCTGATGCTGGCCGTGGCGCGGGCGCTCTATCGCGAGGGCCTCTACGCCCGCGCCGCCCGCCACTACCGCCTGGCGGCCGAGCGTCCCGAGGCGCTGGCCGAGCTGGGCTACTGCCTCTACCAGGCGGGCGACCGGCACGGGGCCCTGAAGCAGGTCACGGTCGCCCTCGAGCGGGACCCGGAGCTCCACGAGGCCCGGGTCTTCCAGGGGAACCTCCTCTACGAGCGGGGCGAGCGCGCCGAGTCCCTCCGGGCCTTCCGGAAGGTCCCGCCCGGGGAGATCTGGGACCCCCTGGCCGTCTGGCGGACCGTGGAGATGCTCCGCTCCTACCGCGACCTCCCGGCCGACGACCCGGCCCTGGAGCCGTACCTGGAGCAGCTCGAGCGCCTGGGCCGGGAGCCGACGCCGGAGGAGCGCCTCCTGGCCGAGCTGGAGGCGGAGGCCGGGGGCGAGGCCTCCCCCGCCGACGCCGACCGCCAGCAGCTCGACCTCTTCGCCCTGGGCCGGTCCCGGCCCGAGGGCCGCGAGCCGGAGGTGCACGCCGTCCGCGCCCGGGACGGGCGGGTCTACACGGGCGACTGGCTCTCCATCGTGGCCGAGATGCGGGACCGGGCCGGCGACCCCGACCGGAGCGTCGCCGAGTTCATGCGGGAGACGGCCCGGGCCATCGGCGGCCTCTCCGGCGTCCGGGTCCCCGACGACGACCCGGAGGCCTTCCTGCGGGCCTCGGCCCGGGCGGGCGTCCTCCGCATCGAGCGGTGAGCCTCGAGATCCCCGGGGGACCGGCCCGGGAGCTGGCCCGCGTCCTCGCCCGCCGGCTCCGCGACCGCGACGGCTCGGCCGACGGTCCGATGACGGTGGCCGAGCTGCGGCGCGAGCTGCTCCCCTATCCCCGGTGCCGGGAGCCGGCCGGCCTGGCCTCCAAGGCCGAGTACGACCTCGCCGTGCTGGACCTGCTGGCGGCGCCGGCGATCCTGCGGGTGGAGGACCCGGAGCTCGCCGACGCCGTCGAGGAGGAGCGGGGCGCGGCCGAGCCCGGCCTCGGCTTCCTGGAGGACTTCGCCGCCTCGACCCTCCGGCCCGGCCCCGCGCTGACCGGGGCGGCGAGCAGGGAGGCCGCGCCTCCCGGGGAAGCCGCGGCCGCCGGGGAAGCCGCGCCCGCCGGGGACGAGGCTTCTCCGCCGGACCGGGGATCCGCCCCGGATCCGGGCGACGCGTCCCCCGCGGCCGACGCCGGGCCCTCCCACGGGCCGGGCCGGCCGCCGGAGCCGGGGCAGGGCCCGGACGCCGTCGATCGGGACGCCTGCCGGGCCTGCGGGGGCGAGGTGCCCGGCCGGGACGGCCTCCGGTTCTGCCCCTGGTGCGGGGAGGATCTCACGGCCTCGCGGTGCGGGGACTGCGGCGAGGAGATGGAGCCGGACTGGAGCTTCTGTCCCACCTGCGGGACCCCGGCCCCCGCCCGGGGCGACTGATCCCGCCACGGATCCCCCGGCCATGATCCGGATCGCGGCGATTCCCGGCGACGGGGTGGGCCCGGCGGTCGTGCGCGAGGCGCGGCGGACGCTGGAGGCCGCCGTCGACGCCGACCTGGCCGAGGCCGAGGTCGAGGAGTTTCCCCACTCGGCCGACCACTACCTGGCCACCGGCGAGACCCTGGGCGAAGAGACCCTGGCCCGCCTGCGCGACGAGTTCGACGCCATCCTGCTCGGGGCCGTCGGCGATCCCCGGGTGCCCGGCGACGAGCACGCCCGGGACCTGCTGCTCGGCCTCCGGACGCGGCTCGACCTCTACGTCAACTTCCGGCCGATCCGCCTCCGGGCCCGCGACCTGACGCCCCTCCGGGACCCCGGCGAGCGGATCGACTTCGTGGTCTTCCGCGAGAACACCGAGGGGCTCTACGTCCAGGCCGGCGGGAACCTCCGGGAGGGCCAGCCCGACGAGGTGGCCGTCAGCGAGTCGCTGGCCACCCGGCGCGGGGTGGAGCGGATCGTCCGGGCGGCCTTCGAGCACGCCCGCCGCACGGGACGGAAGCGGGTGACGCTGGGCGACAAGGCCAACGCCGTGCCCCACGTCTACGGCCTGTGGCGCCGGGTTTTCGCGGAGGTGGCCGACGAGCATCCGGGGATCGAGGCCGAGACGCGCTACGCCGACGCGCTGGCCATGGAGATGGTCCGGCGGCCGGACCGCTTCGACGTGATCGTGTGCGAGAACCTCCTGGGCGACATCCTCTCGGACCTGGGCGCAGAGCTGGCCGGCGGGGTCGGCCTGGCCCCCTCGGCCAACCTGCACCCGGGGCGGCACGGCCTCTACGAGCCGGTCCACGGCAGCGCCCCCGACCTGGCGGGCACGGGTCGGGCGAACCCCGTGGGCGCGATCCTCAGCGCCGGGCTCCTGCTCCGGGACGGCGGGGCGGGGGAGGCGGCCGACCGGATCGAGGCGGCGGTGGACCTGTCGCTGGCCGAGGGCGTCCGGACGCCGGACGCCGGCGGCGACGGCTCCACCGAGGAAGTGGGCCGCTGGATCGCCGACCGGGTGCGGGAGGGCTGACCCGGCAGCGGCCGCGGATGGGACGGAGTGTCCAGGGGAGAGGGCCGGCAGGAACCCGCTTCCCCGGCCCCCTCTTCAGGTGGACCTGAACCCAGGGGTTCAAGTTGAGC
>CAYVFM010000168.1:0-3325 GCA_964450995.1 uncultured Gemmatimonadota bacterium
GTCCACGCCGGCGAGCTCGCTGCCGTCGTGCTGGTCGGCGAAGCCCTGCGCGGCGGCCTTCACGCCGTCGGCGGCTCCGGTCAGGGCGCCGTTGCCCGGCGTCAGCTCCACGCCCTGCGCCGCCGAGAGGGCCTGCTGGACCGTCTCCTGCGCGGCCGGCGCGGCCTCGGCGACGGCCTGGAGCTGCTCCATGGCGGCCTGCGCCCGGGAGGTCATGCTCTCGGCGTAGGCGCCCGGCCCGGTGGCCTTCGCCAGGCCCCGGAGGGCGAACTCCAGGTTCACCATCTGGCCGAGGACGTAGAGGAGCCGGCTCCGGTTCTGCGCGTCGTAGGTCCGGGCCGCCGCGCGGTTCTCCTCACCCTCGGAGGCCGAGAAGTTGTGCCGGATCTGGTCCAGCCGCTCGAGGACGTCGAAGTCGCTCCCGGCGATGTGCTCGCCCTCGTTGACCAGCTCCTCCTGCGGGACCGTGTGGCACGAGTAGCAGTTGCGGACGAGCTCGTACGGCATGTCCGGCCGGATCATCCCCATCCCGGCCGTCTGCTGCATCCGCATCTGGCGGTGCTCGGCGGTCTCGGTCTCCTCGGTGGCCGTCTCGCCCCCGGCCGTCTGGCCGAAGTCGTTGTGGACGTCCAGCCACTCCTGCGCCGCCCCGTGGCAGGACTCGCAGGAGACGCCGGAGATGGCCCGCTCCCGCCCGCGCTGGGTCCCCTGCGTGTAGTGGCACTCGACGCAGACGCCCCGCCGCGCGCTCCGCAGCCCCATCTTCTCGAGGACGGCCTGGGCCTCGTCGCTCCGGTGGAAGGTGCGCCAGCCCTCCTGGTGGGCGGTGCCCTCCCACACCTCCACGGCCGCCTCGTGGCACTCGGCGCACTGGTCCGAGCCCACGACCTGGGACGGATCCTGGGCGTCGGCGGCTCCGGCCAGGAGGAAGCCGGCCAGGGCCGCGATCGGGACTGTCCTCCATGTGGCGCTCATCGTCGGTGCTCCTTCGCTGCAGGCATGAATGCTCTGATCGTCGCCGGGCCCGTGCTCAGGCGTCCAGCACCAGGTCCCCGTCGGGGACGCCGATGCAGGTGAGGCACGAGCCCTCGTCGGGCATCTCGTTCGGGTCGCGGACGTAGTCGACCGCCCCCTCCTTGACCGCCGTCAGGCAGGTGTTGCAGTTGCCCACGCGGCAGCCGAAGTCCATGGGGACGCCGTTCTCCTCGGCCAGCTCCAGGAGGGTCTGCGACTGGTCGTCCCAGCGGCAGGTCACGTCCGAGCGGGCGAAGATCACGTCCGCCGGCTCGTGCTCCTCCTCGTCCTCCTTGATCGAGGCGGGTCCGAACGCCTCGAACTTGATGTCCTTGTCTGGTACACCCCAGTCGCGAAGATCCGAGTAAATCGCCTTCATCATCGGCGGCGGGCCGCAGACGTAGTACTCGTAATTGTTCGAGGGGAGGACCTCCCTGAACAGCTCGACGCTGACCCAGCCCTCGTGGAAGTAGTCCTCGCCCTCGACGTCGCTCTCCAGCGGCTCGCTGTAGCAGGAGTAGAGCTCGATGTTCTCGTGCTCGCGGGCCAACTGCTCGAGGTGCTCCTTCTCCATCTGCTCGTCGCTGTTGCGCACCCCGTGGAAGAAGTGGACCTCGCGCTTCGAGCCGCTCTCCACGACGTGGTTGAGCATGCTCATCATCGGCGTCACGCCCACACCGCCTCCGATGAGCACCACCGGACGGTCGTGCGCCCGGTCCAGGTAGAACTGCCCGCTCGGGGCCTCCACGTCGAGGATGTCGTCCTCCTCCACCTCGTCGTGGAAGTGGTTGGAGGCAACGCCCGGCGGAACGTCCTCGTCCGGAGGGGGGAGGAGCCGCTTCACCGAGATCCGGTAGTACTCCGGGTTCGGGGCGTCCGAGAGGGAGTAGCACCGGACCACGGTGTCCCGGGTGCCGTCGGGCTTCGTCACGTCCAGCTCGAAGGTGAGGAACTGCCCGGGCTCGTAGGAGGGGAGGGGGCGCTTGTCGTGGGGGACGAGGTAGAAGGAGCAGATCATCTCGTCGCCACAGCAGACCTCCTTGCGCGCCACCTCGAACTTCCGGTGGCCGCTCCAGGAGAGGTCTTCCTCCCGGCGCTCCCGCTCCAGCGCCTCGTGGCGGGCCCGGACCTCCTCGCGGGCCACCTCCACCCGCTGCTCGAGCAGGTCCAGCTTCCGGCTCCGCTGGCGGACCAGCGTCCAGAGGAGGTAGAGGACGGCGGCCGTGACTGCCGCGACGAGGAGGACGCCGGCCGCCTGCAGCAGGATCATCGCGTCGCTCTCCCGGTGTCGATCGCGGTCGCCCCGGCGGAGCGGTTCAGAACTTCACCAGCGTCTCGGCCCGGACCCCCAGCGGGGCGTCGCCCCCGTCCCGGGCCACGGCGAAGCCGTCGACCCGCAGGACGAGGCGCCGACCGAGGGCCTGCTGGAAGCGGACGCCCACGCCCGCCGAGCCGCCCCCGTCGTCGGTCTCCGCGCGGCCCGCGGCCTCGAGGACGAGCTGCCTCCGGCCGTCGGCGAAGAGGAGCTGTCGGCCCACGGCGCCTCCGACGGCGTCGCTGGCCACCGGGCTCAGGGCGGAGCCGAACCGGCCCAGGCCGGGCGCCGCGTAGAGGATCCCGACCCGCCCCAGGGGACCGCCCACCTCCCGGGCCGCCGGCGTGTAGTCGCCCGCCGCCCAGAAGCCGTTGACGTACCAGAGGCCGTACTCGCCGTGGGGCGTCCAGGAGACCTCGCTCATCAGCAGGAGGCCCTCGCCCACCGTGGTCGGGAGGCCGGCGGCCGCCGCCGGCTCGTCCACCGGCACCGAGCCGGCCACCCGGAAGGCGGTGTTGAAGATCCGGTCGCCGATCCAGAGGCGCTGGACGGCCGAGGCCCCGGCGTAGAGGCCGTCGGCGGCCTCCGAGACGTCGGCGTAGGAGTAGGCCAGGTCCAGGCTCACCGTGGTCCCCGGGAAGTCGGCCTGGTTGGAGAGCGCCAGGAGCTTCGCCGACTCGACCTCGAGGTTCCGGCGGTGGACCTGGTTCCAGGCGTACAGGCCGGTGATCCGGAGGTTCGAGAAGCCCGAGGGCCGGAGGCTGTTCCGGGTGAGGCCGACGGCGTCCAGGTTGTCGGCGATGACCAGGCCCTCCTGGAGGCTGACGGTCTGACGGCCCACCGAGAAGCCGAAGTCCAGGGCGGCGGTGTCGTCGTCGTCCAGGTTGGGGAAGATCTCGCCGATGTCGCCCTCGAAGAAGAAGCTCTGGAGCTCCTCGTTGAGGTCGGCCTCCCACCGGTCGCCGACGACGTTGTCGCCGAACTGGTAGCCCAGGC
>CAYVFM010000169.1:0-3322 GCA_964450995.1 uncultured Gemmatimonadota bacterium
GACTACTACGACAAGGCCATGGCGGTGCGCGACGAGGGCGGCCACGCCGTGGTGGGCGGCAAGAACTACGGCCAGGGCTCCAGCCGCGAGCACGCCGCGCTGGCGCCGCGCTACCTGGGCCTCCGGATGGTGGTGGCGAGGGACTACGCCCGCATCCACTGGCAGAACCTGGTCAACTTCTCGGTCCTGCCGCTGACCTTCGAGGACGAAGCCGACTACGGCCGCGTCGAGGAGGGCGACGTCCTGCGGGTCACCGACATCCACGACACGCTCCGGAACGGCGACGGCACGGTGGAGGTCGAGAACACCACGAAGGGCGAGAGCTACGCCTGCCGCCACGACCTCTCCGACCGGCAGGTGGAGGTCCTGCTCAAGGGCGGCCAGATCGAGTGGATGAAGGAGCGGCTCCGGAACGGCGGGGGCTGACTCCCTTCCACCCGCGGCCCGGGGCGGGGAGACGCCGCGGAGGAGGCAGGTGAGCCGGGAGAAGCGCGAGCGGATCGGGCACGCCGGACGCGCCGCCGAGGGGGCGGCCGTCCTCCTGCTCACGGCCCTGGCCGCGTGGCTGCGCTGGCGGCTGATCGACCAGCCCGTCCGTTACGACGAGGCGGTGACCTGGCTCCGCTACGTGCGCGAGCCGCTGGCCACGGGGCTGTCGCTCTACGACCTGCCCAACAACCACGTCTTCCACACTCTTCTCGCCCATCTCTCCACGGGCCTCCTGGGCGACACCCCCCGGGCGCTCCGCCTCCCGGCCTTCCTGGCGGGCACGGCGCTGGTGCCGGCCATCTGGTGGCTCGGGCGCGCCGCGGCGGGCCGGGGCGCGGCGCTCGTGGCGGCGGCGACGACGGCGGTCTCGCCGGTCCTGGTCCTCTTCTCCACCAACGCCCGGGGCTACGGCCTCGTCGTCCTGGCCTTCGTCGTCCTGGCCCGGCTGGCGCTGGACCTCCGGAGCCGCCGCTCGTCCGGCCGGCTCGCCGCCTTCGCCGCCGTGGCGGCGCTGGCGGGCTGGACCCTGCCCGCCGCCCTCTACCCGGCGGTGGCCGTCGGCGTCTGGCTCTGCGTCCCGGCCGTCCCGGACGAGGGCGCGCGGCCGACGGGGGAGCGGGTCCGGGCCACCGCCGTCGCGGGCGCAGCCGCGGCCGCCGCGGCAGTCGGCCTCTACGCGCCCGTCCTGCGACGGTCGGGCCTCGAGAGCCTGGTGGCCAACCGTTTCGTCGCCCCCCGGGGTCCGCTGGAGGCGGCCCGGGAGCTGCCGGCCTTCCTGGGCGAGGTGGCGGCGCAGTGGGCCCACGCGGTGCCGCCCGGCCTGGTCGTCCTCCTGGCGGTGGGGGCCGGGGCGGCGGCCGTTCGGGAGGCCGCTCGCCTCCGCGCCGGCAGGGGCGACGGCGGACCGCCGGCCCTCTTCCCGGTGGCGGCCTCCGCCTCGGCGGCGCTGCTGGTGGCCCACGGCCGGGTGCCCTTCGCCCGGGTCTGGCTCTTCCTCCTCCCGGCCTTCGCCCTCTTCGCCGGGCGGGGGCTGGCGGCGGCGGCCGGGCGGGCGGCCGAGGCGGCGGGTCGGGCCGCGGGCCCCGCGGTCCGGGCCGGCCTGCTGGGCGGGGCGGTGCTGGCGGTGGCGGCGGCCGGGACGGCGGGCCTGGTGAAGGGCGACCCGGTCCGCGGGTGGGGCCTCACCGGCGCGCTCCCGGAGGGCGACCGGGTGGCCCGCTGGCTGGCCGAGCGCCTGGAGCCCGGGGACGTCGTCCGGGCTCCCCTGCCGTCGGACGCCCCGCTCGAGTACTACTTCCGACGCCTGGGCGTCCCGGAAGGGACGGTGAACGCGGCCCCGGAGACGGGCGGCTGCGTCTACCTCGTGGTGAACACCCGCCGCGAGGAGACGCCGGCCGTCGTCGGAGCCCGGTCCGCTCCCGACGGCCGGCCGGTCCTCGTCCGTCGGTTCGGCCCCACCGAAGTCCACGTCGAGCCGCCCGGCCCCGTCGCCGCCGGTCGGGCCGGCTGTCTCCCGGACGGGGCGGAGCCCGCGGCTCCCGGAACCCGAGGGCGGCCGCGGGGTCGCAGGCCCGGTGAGCCGGACCGTCGACGGAACTCTCTCCCCCCACGGCCGTGAGCGACGTGGCCAGCCTGATGCGCCGCCTCCTCCCCGCGACCGAGTGGCTGCCGGAGTACGGGGTGTCGAAGCTCCGGGGGGACCTCCGGGCGGGCCTCACCGTGGGGGTGATGCTCATTCCCCAGGGCATGGCCTACGCGGTCCTGGCGGGCCTGCCGCCGATCTACGGCCTCTACGCCAGCCTGGTGCCGCTGCTGGTCTATCCCTTCCTGGGGACGTCCATGCACCTGGCGGTGGGCGTGAACGCCCCGATCATGGTCATCGTGGCCGCGGGCCTCACGCCGCTGGCGGCCACCGGGAGCCCCGAGTACGCGGCGCTGGCCGTGCTCGTGACGGCCCTGACCGGGCTGCTGCTGCTGGCCATGGGCGCCGCCCAGCTCGGCTTCGTCGCCAACCTCCTCTCCCGTCCCGTCATCGCCGGCTTCACGGCGGCCGCCGCCCTGATCATCCTCTTCAGCCAGCTCGGCAACCTGATGGGCCTCGAGCTGGCCCGGACCCAGTACATCCACGTGATGGTGATCGAGGCGTGGAAGGGGATCGGGGGCACGAGCTGGATCTCGGTGGGGATGGCGGCCGCCTGCCTCGCGGCGCTGTTCGCCTTCCGGCGGTGGACCGAGATCTTCCCGGGCGAGCTGACGGTGCTGGCCGTGGCCACGGCCGCGAGCTGGGTCTTCGGCCTGGGGGAGGAGGGGGTGCTCCTGGTGGGAGAGGTCCCCTCGGGGCTGCCGTCCCTGGCGCTCCCCGACCTGGGGCTGGAGTCGGCGGGCCGGCTGGGCACGACCGTCCTGGCCCTGGCCCTGGTCCAGTTCATGAGCGTCGTCTCCCTCGGCCGGGTCTTCTCGGCGCGGTACCGCTACACCATCGACCCGAACCAGGAGCTGATCGCCGTCGGCTCGGCGAACCTGGTGGGGAGCCTCTTCCAGTCGATCCCCGTGTCCGGAAGCTTCTCGCGGACGGCCGTGAACGAGCAGGCCGGCGCCCGGACGCCGCTGGCCAACGTGGCGGCCGCCGCCCTCATCGGCGTCACGCTCCTCTTCCTGACGCCCATGTTCCGCTACCTGCCGATGCCGGCGCTGGGGGCGGTCATCGTGGTGGCGGCGGTGAGCCTCATCGACGTGGGCGAGCTCCGGGAGCTGTTCCGGACCAAGCCCTCCGACGGCTGGGTCGCGCTGCTCACCTTCGCGTCCACGCTGGTGCTCGGGATCCAGGAGGGGA
>CAYVFM010000170.1:0-1968 GCA_964450995.1 uncultured Gemmatimonadota bacterium
ACAACATCCGGCTGGTGGAGATCCGGAACCGGGCCGGCGAGATGATGCTGGACGCGGACACGGGCCAGCCGGTGGAGAAGGCCACCAAGTGCGACCTGTGCAGCGACCAGCCGACGGGGCCGGCCTGCCAGCGGGCGTGCCCCCACGACGCCCTGCGGCGCGTGGACCTGAGCGACCCGGACGAGCTGGCTTCGCTGGCCGAGTGGGTCGAGTCTTGAAGGCCCGGACCCGCCGCCGCCTCAAGCACGGGGTCCTGGCCGCGGGCGGCGCGCTCCTGGCCTGGGGGCTCTGGGCCGCCTGGACCTACTCCCTGCACGACGCCAGCTTCCTCACCGGCTGGCTCCTGCTGGGCCTGGTGGTGGCCCTGACGCTCTTCAACGTCCGGAAGAAGCTCCCCTTCCTCCCGCTGCTCCCGGCCCGGACCTGGCTCCGGGTCCACGTCTGGGTGGGGCTGGTGACGGTGTTCGTCTTCCTCCTCCACGCGGGCCCGCGGGTCCCGAACGGGGTCCTGGAGGGCACGCTGGCCGCGCTCTTCGCGGTGGTGGCCCTGAGCGGGATCGCGGGCCTCTTCCTGTCCCGCGTGGTGCCGAGCCGCCTGCGGACCCGCGGCGAGCTGGTCCTGTTCCAGCGCCAGCCGAAGCTGCTGCGGCGGCTCCGCGAGCGCCTGGAGGATCGGGTGGACGAGCTGGAGTCCACCGCCGTCTCGGACTTCTACGTGCGTCGCCTGCTCCCCTTCTTCGAGGAGCACCGCAACTTCTGGTGGCACCTGGCCCAGTCCCGCCGCCCCCGGCGCGAGCTGGTGGACGGGCTGGAGGGGCTGGAGCGCTACCTGGACGCCGGGGAGCGCGAGACCGTGCGGGAGATCGAGGAGCTGATCAGGAAGAAGGACGACCTGGACTACCACCACGCCCACCAGCTCCTCCTGAAGGGGTGGCTCTTCGTCCACGTGCCCGTGACCTACTCGCTGCTGGTGGTGGCCGTGGTCCACGCCGCCGTCGCCCACGGCTGGAGCTAGGGCGCCATGGACGATCGGCTCCAGGAGCACGGCTTCCAGGAGAGCGAGTACGAGCGGACGAACCGCTGGTGGAAGTGCGGGCACGCCGACGAGGGCTGCCCCTGCCACGTCGGGCCCGACGCCTTCGGGCGCTGTCGGGCCACCTACGAGTGCTCGCCGGTGAAGAAGGACGACCGCTGGCAGTGCACCCGGCCGCCCCGCCGCGGGGGCTCCTGCGAGCACGGCCCCCGCCCGGACGGCACCTGCGCCTGCCCCATCGAGACCTGCCAGCCCGAGCTCACCGTCCGGGCGAAGCGCGGGCTCACCACCCTCGGGGCCGCCGCGCTGACCCTGGGCCTGGTGCTGGCCGTCTTCGCCGGCCCCTGGTTCGAGGAGACCCGCCGGTCGGTCCTCCACCCCGGCGACGTCTCCCGGGCCCACGCCGGCATCGAGGAGTGCGCCGCCTGCCACGAGGAAGCGGAGCCCGCCGCCGGCGCCGCTGCGGCCGGGATGGCCGGCGGGGCGGCCGGGGACTCGACCGCCGCCGCGGCCGGCGACACGGCCGGCGGCGATCCCCACGCCGGGATCGACCTGAGCGGCCGCTGCATGACCTGCCACGTCCCCGCCGGCGACCGCCCGCTGGAGCCCCACGGCCTGGCCGCCGACACCCTGGACCGGATCCGCGGGGAGCTGGCGCGGGACAGCGTCCGGGGCGACCCGCCCCTGGCCCTGCGGCTCGCGGCCCTGGGGCCCGGGGCCCCGACCGGCCCGGACGACGGGCTCTCCTGCGCCACCTGCCACCGGGAGCACCGCGGCCGCGACGCGAGCCTCACCGCCATGGACCGCCTGCGCTGCCAGTCCTGCCACTCGGTCCAGTTCGCCAGCTTCGAACGGGGCCACCCCGAGCTGGACCTGCCGGGCCCGCGGGAGGAGCTGCCCTACGCCTTCGATCACGCCGCCCACCGGGCGGAGCA
>CAYVFM010000170.1:2068-3315 GCA_964450995.1 uncultured Gemmatimonadota bacterium
GTCCTGACGCCCATCTCCCCGGTCACCGAGGCCCTGCTGTCGGCCGACTCCGCCGCGGCCGAGGACCTCCGCATCCTCCGGGGCGTCGACCTGACCTTCCTCGAGGGGCTGGGCCAGGACACCCTGGAGGCGGCCGGGGACATGGCCTGGGAGGTCAAGGAGGTCTTCCACGAGCTGTCCACCGGCGGACGGGACGCCATGGCCGACCGGCTGGCCCGCGGGCTGGGGGTCGAGCTGAGCGGCCGGGAGGCCACCGCCCTGACCGACCAGCGGGCCGTGGACGAGCCCCGGCCCGGCCGGCCCGGCTGGCTCCCCCTAGTGCAGTCGGCGCGGGAGGCCTGGCTGCCGGGCGTGGAGGGGGAGCTGTCGCGCCGCGAGGCGGGGCGGACCCCGGGGCTGGACGTCTACGAGGGCTACGGCCAGCCGGGCCCGGCGCCCGAGGACTGGATGGTGGACTCCTTCGACTTCACCATCCGGTACCTCCCCTCCGGACACGCCGACATCTTCCTGCGGACGCTGGTGGAGGTGAGCGCCCGCACCGCGTCTGAGGACTCGACGGCGGCCTACATGTTCGACCTGCTGACCTCCGAGGACGGCCCGGGGAGCTGCGGGAAGTGCCACAGCCCCTCGACCGACGAGCGGGGGACCGCGATCTGGGAGGAGGGCGACGCGGGGATCGACCTGGGCCGGCTCACCCGCTTCGACCACGACCCCCACCTGGTGGTCTCCTGCGCCGACTGCCACACCGTGGACACCGAGGGCGGGGTCCGGCCCGCCGGGCGCCGAACCTGCGCGTCCTGCCACGGGAGCGACCGCGCCAGCGCGAGCTGCCTGAACTGCCACAGCTATCACTCGGAGGGCTTCGCGCTCAACGTGGAGCGGGCCCTCCACCCGCCGGCCGAGAGGGACACGGCCGACGGGGACGACCCCGCTGACGGGGACGAACCCGCCGCCGACGAAACTCCCGCCGACAGCGCCGGCCAACCGGAAGGAGGCTCGGGATGAAGGACAGGGACGACAGCGACAGCAAGGACAGGGACCGCGAGCGTCGAGAGCGGGAAGCGGATGGCGCCCTCGAGCGCCTCACGCGGCGCGTCCGCAACGTCCGGGACCTGGAGGCCTTCGAGGCCACCCACCGGGGCGACGGCCGCTTCACCTTCCAGCTCCAGAAGCCGCCGGCGGAGCTCTCCCCGGAGGAGGCCCGGGAGGCGGCCGACGCGCTGGAGGAGCTGGCCGAGCTGGTCCGG
>CAYVFM010000171.1:0-3188 GCA_964450995.1 uncultured Gemmatimonadota bacterium
CGGACGTCCTCCCGCAGGCGGAAGGTCACCCGCGTGCTGTCCTCGCTCCAGCTCCAGGAGCGGGCCAGGCGGGGCGTCGGCTCCAGCTCCCCGTCCAGCTCCACCAGGGTGAGGAAGAGGGCCTCCCGGGCGAGCTGGCTGCCGACGTAGTCGTTCAGGAAGAGGGGGTTCACGCTCGGGACCTCGGCGAGCCCCCCGACCACGGCCGTGCCCCCGTCCCGCTGGGCCGGCGGCACCTCCGGCTCGCCCTCCTCCCCGGGACCGCAGGCCGCCAGCAGGAGCGCCGCGGCCGCCGCCAGCGACCGGCGCGCCGCCGTCCACGCCGCCCGGTCTCCGTCCCCTCGCTCCCGTTGCATCATGGCCGGTCCCCTCCCTCGTCGTCGGATCGTGTCCCGTCGTCGGATCGCCACCGCCAGCGGGGCAGGCCGCGGAGCTCGCCCCGGGCGTCCATCTCCACGCCCTCCAGCGATCGGCTGACCCCCGCCAGGTCCTGGTTCCAGAAGAGGAACGTGACGGGCTGGTCCTCCTGGAGCCGCCGCGTGAGGGCCGCCCAGGTGCGTCGGGCCCGCTCCGGGTCCTCGGCCCGGACCCCCGCCTCCAGGAGGCTGTCGGCCTCCGGGCTGGCGTAGGAGCTCCGGTTCGCGCTCCCCTCCACCTCCACCTGGTCGCCGTGGAAGAGCGGCCGGGGGTCCACCCGGAAGCTGTCCAGCACCCAGTTGGTCAGGACCGCCTGGAAGTCCCGCCGCCGGTGGCGGCTCAGCACCGTCTGCCACTCCAGGGCCCGGGGCTCCACGGCCACGCCCACCTCCCCGAGCTGGGACTGGATCATCTGCACCAGGTCGGCGTGGACCGGGTTCGCCCGGCCCGTCATCAGCTCGAACCGCATCTCGGTCCCCTCCCGCTCGCGGACGCCGTCCCCGTCGCCGTCGGTCCAGCCCGCCGCCTCCAGCAGGGCCCGCGCGGAATCCCGGTCGTGCGGCAGCGGCGTCACGTCCGGGGCGTGGGGGTGCCAGGGGGGCACGGGCCCGGCGGCCACCTGGCCGAAGCCGTAGAGGGCCGCGTCCAGCAGGCCCTGCCGGTCCAGGGCCATCGCCAGGGCCCGGCGGACGCGGGCGTCGGCGAAACGGCGGTCACGGGTGTTCCATCCCACGTAGGTGAACATGCGCCACGGGAAGGCCTCGAGCCGGAGGTCGTCGGCCCGGCGGATCCGCTCCGCGTCGGCCGGAGCCAGAGGCCCGTCCACGTGGATCCCGCCGGTGGTCAGCTCCTGCAGCCGGGTGGTCCGCTCGGGCAGGATCCGGTAGACGACCTCCCCGATGGCCGGGACGCCGCCCAGGCCGGCCGGGAAGCCCTCCACCCGGTGGAACCGCAGCTCGGACCCGGCCCGCCAGCGGGTGAGCCGGTAGGGTCCGCTCCCCACCGGGTCCCGGCCGAAGGCGTGTCGCCGCAGCTCCTCGGGCGGGACGTCGCCCAGCACGTGCTCGGGCACCGGCGGCCAGTAGAAGTCCTGGAGAGGCCGGACGTGGTCCGCCGAGAAGCGGAAGCGCACGCGGTGGGGGCCCAGGACCTCGACCGAGTCCACCGACGACAGGTAGGCGGGCTTGAGGGGCGAGGCCGTGGCGGGGTCCCGGATCAGCCGGAAGGTGAAGGCCACGTCCCCGGCGTCCACCGGCTCGCCGTCGTGCCACCGGACGTCCTCCCGCAGGCGGAAGGTCACCGTGGAGTCGGTCAGCTCCCAGGAGCGGGCGAGCCAGGGACGCACCCGGTAGGCGGAGTCGAAGGCGACCAGCGGCGTGTACAGCAGCGAGTACATCACGTCGTTCGCGTTCTGGTCGGTGCTGATCACCGGGTTCAGCGTCTGGAGGTCAGCCTGGTAGGCCACGACCAGGGGGCCCGGCGAGCCGTCGGCGCCGTCCCCGGCGCCGCAGCCCGCCGCCAGGAGGATCGCCGCGGCGGCCGCGGCCCGGAGCGCTGAGGAGGCGGAGGAGAGCGTCGACGCGAACACGGCGCGGAAGCTAGGGCCGCCCGGCGCGGCGAGAAAGGGATCGGCCGGGGTCGGAGCGGGCGTCGCGCGCGTCCGGCCCCGGGCCGGCCCGCCGCGCGCCCGGCGGCGGCTCAGCGGCGCCAGGTCCAGGCCTCGTCCCGGTAGCGCTCCTCCAGGTCGCGGGCCAGCTCCTCCTCCTCCGGCGTCAGACCCCCCGGCTCCACCCGGGCGCCCAGCTCCTCGGCGAAACCCGCCCGGAGGGCCTCCGCCACCTCCGCCGGGTCCGGGACCGCCTCCAGCAGGTCGGCCAGCGAGGCCGCCCCGGGACCGGTCTCGCCGTCCCCCGCCGTCCGGAGGCGTTCCGCCTCCTCCTGGTCGTCGTGGAGCAGCACCGAGCCGTGCTGGAGGAGGGCCCCCTCGCGCCGCCACTGGGCGCTCCCCACCAGCTTCCGGCCGGCCGCCACCAGCTCGCCCGGCAGGGGATCCCGGAAGCAGGCCCGGCTGGACGGCTCGGGCGCGCGACCGCGGCGCGCGGCCGACTCCACCGGCGCGCCGAGGCGACGGAGCCCCCGGGCCAGGGCCCGGTTGATGGCGCGGTAGCTGGGCCGGAGCCCGCCCCAGAGGTCGGAGGGCGCGGCCACCGCGTAGGTGACCTCCCGGTGGTGGAAGACCGCACGCCCGCCGGTGGGGCGTCGGACCACGTCGATCCCGCGGTCGGCGGCGGCCCCGGCGTCGTAGCGTCCGCGGGCCCGCTGGTTCCGGCCGAAGGAGAGGCAGGGGGGAGACCAGCGATAGAGCCGGAGGACGACCCCTCCCTCCCGGGCCGCCTCCATGAGAGCCTCGTCCACCGCCATGTTGACCGCGCCCGCGCGCGGTCCGTGCTCCACGCAGCGGACGCGGTCCGGCCCCGTCACGGCGCCCGGGTCCGCCCGGCGGCGCTCCCCGCTACGTATCGAAGCTCCACCGGACGTCGAGCCGGCGGCCGGCCCGCCCCTCGTCCAGCCTCCGCACCGGCGTGGTGTGGGGCGCCGAGGTCACCGTCTCCGGCTCCTCGCGGGCCTCGCGGGCGATGGCCTCCATGGCGTCGGCGTAGCGGTCCAGCTCCTCCCGGGTCTCGGTCTCGGTGGGCTCGGTCATCAGCGCCTCCTGGACCACCAGGGGGAAGTAGATGGTGGGGGCGTGGAAGCCGTAGTCCAGCAGGCGC
>CAYVFM010000172.1:0-3148 GCA_964450995.1 uncultured Gemmatimonadota bacterium
GTCCTCGCCTGGGCGTTCGAGCTGACGCCCGAGGGGATGCGGCGGACCGCGCCGCCCCCCGAGGAGGCGGGCGGCTCCGGAGCGGGGATGGTGGCGGCGGTCGTCGGCCTGCTCCTGGTCGCGGCGGGCGGCTCGGCCTGGTGGATGCTGGGTCCGGGCGGCGAATCGGAGGCGGGGCCGGCGTCGGATCGCTCGATCGCGGTGCTCCCGTTCGACGACTTGAGCGCCGGCGGCGAGGAAGCGGGCATCGGGATCGGGCTCACCGAGACGATCATCGCCCAGCTCGCCCTGATCGAGGACCTGTCGGTCGTCTCCCGCACCTCGGTGATGCCCTACCGGGAGACCGATCTCGCCCTCCCGGAGATCGCCCGGCAGCTCGGCGTGGGGCACGTGCTCGAGGGCAGCGTCCAGAAGTCGGGCGACAGCGTGCGGATCGTGGCCCAGCTGATCCGGGCCGACACCGACCGCCACCTGTGGGCGGAGACCTTCGACCGCCCGTTCGCCGACATCTTCGAGATCCAGAGCGACGTGGCCGGCCGGATCGCCGGGGCGCTCGAGGCCGAGCTGACGGAGAGCACCCGTCGACGCATCGAGGAGGAGCCCACCGACGACCCGGCCGCCTACGACCTCTACCTGCGGGGCGTCGAGCTCAGCGACCGGAGCCGGTCGGACAACCAGGCGGCCGTGGAGATCCTGCGCCAGGCGATCCGGATGGACTCGAGCTTCGCGCTGGCCCACGCCGGGCTGGCCAACGCCTACATGCACCGCGCCCAGGACTTCGGCTACCCGCACGCCTGGTTCGACTCGGCGCAGGCGACCGCCCGGCGGGCGGCGGAGCTCGATCCGGAGCTGGCGCAGGCCCACAAGGAGATGGGCACCGCGGCGAACCACCTTGGGCGGCTGAGCGAGGGCATGTCGGCGCTCCACCGCGCCATCAGCTCGCGGCCCGGCTACGGCGAGGCCATGCACAACCTCGGGGTCGGCTACGGCTGGCAGGGCCGCTACGACGAGGCCCTGCCCTGGTACTGGCGCAGCCTGCAGACGAACCCGCGAAACGGATACGCGCTGGCCTCCGTGGGACGGGCCCTGTACGTGCTCGGCGAGGACGCGGCCGCCGAGGCGTGGACGCAGCGAGCCGTGGAGATCGGCGGCCCGCGCTGGCAATTCTCGCTCCTCCGCTTCGACTTCGGGCGCGGCCGGATCGAGGCCGCCCGCCAGCGCCTCGAGGCCCTGCGCCGGTGGAACGCCAGCGCGCCGCGGACGCTGGTCTCGGGGGGCGTGCTGGCCCAGTTCGACGGCCGGCCCGAGGACGCTGTCCCGGGATACCGGCGGGTGTACGAGCTTCGCCCGGACTCCCGGGGACCCGACATCAGCCCCCGGATCCGGCTGGCGCAGGCGCTCCAGGCCGTGGGAACCGAGGGGGAAGCCCGGACGCTGCTCGAGGAGGCCGTCCGGTGGAACCGGTCGCTGGTCCAGGAGGGGAGCGAGAAGTTCAGCCCCCGGTACCGTCTGGCGGCCGCCCGTCTCCTCCAGGGCCGGACGGAAGAGGCCTACCGGTGGCTCGACAGCACCTACGCCGCGGGCTTCCGGTGGCATCCCCTGGCCCGACACGACCCCGTCTGGCGCCGGGTGCGGGAGGAAGACCGGTTCCGGGAGCTGCTGGCCCGGATGGAGGCGGACCTCCGGCGGCAGCGGGAGGAGGCCATGGCCTGGGCGCGGGAGGAAGGCCTCGAATGGCCTCCCATGCCCGGCTCGGTGGAGGAGGCTCGCCCCCCCTCGGCCACGACCGCCTCGCGCTGAGGCCCGGCAGGGCCGTCTCGCCTCCCCGGCTCAGTCCTCGACGGGGGGCGCGCCGGCCGCCTCCAGCGCCCGCTCCAGCTCCGGGAGCACCCGCTCGCCGTAGCGCTCGACCTCCTGGCGGATCGTCGCCAGCTCGCGCCGGCCGACCTCGACGGTGCGCCGGTGCAGCTCGGTGGGCCCGTAGGTGGTGTTCAGCCCGCGCAGGCCGACGAACAGGCGGCTGCCAGGTGTGGGCGGGCCCCGCTCGCCGATCTCGTCCTTCGCCTCGCTGCCCTCCAGCCGCTCCCTCAGCTCCAGCAGCTCCTGGCGGGTCTCGTACAGCCGGCCCGCCAGCTCCCGGTCGTCCTCCTCGGCCCGCGCCAGGGCGGTCTGCATCGCCTCGACCCGCTGGACGTGCTCGTCGAGGGCGTCGGAGGTGCGGGTGTACGCCCGCTGGAACGCCTCCACCCGCTCGCGGAAGGCGGCGACCTCCTCCCCGGAGGCCCGCTCGAGGGTGCCCTCGCGGAGCGGCTCCACCTCGAAGCCGACGGGGCCGGCCAGCTCGGTGACCTCGCCCTCCTCCACGGCCACGAGCGTGGCGGTGTAGCGGCCCGGCAGGGCGGGGAAGCCGTCCTCGAAGAAGCCACCGTCCTCCCCGAGGCCGACGACGTTGCCGGGCGCGTGGCGCAGGTCCCAGGCCACCCGGTGGACCCCGGACGAGGTCGGCCCGTCCACCCGGTCGATCACGGTGCCGGCCTCGTCGCGGACGACGACCCGCACCGCCGGACCCTGCTCGCGCATCTCGCGCTCGAGCGCGTCCCAGCCGGGGAAGGGGACGTCCTCGTCGGGCTCCAGCTCCGCCTCCCGCTCCCGGCGCTCGGCCTCGAGCGACTCGAAGCCGTCGCGCAGGTGGTAGGTGAAGACCGCGCCGAAGGGCGGGTTCTCGGCCCGGTAGGTCCCGTCGCCCTGCGAGTCGGTGACCTCCCGCGGGACGTACCAGGGCGCGGTCCGCGGGGTGAACAGGGCGCCCTCCCGGGCCAGGGCCTCGTCGTCCATCTCGCGGAGCGGGCCGTAGTCGTCGAGGACGAAGATCCCCCGGCCGAACGAGGCGCCCACCACGTCCTCGTGCTCCCGCTGGATCACCACGTCGCGGAAGGCGATGGTGGGCGCGCCGGCGAGCTCGATCCACTCCTCGCCGCCGTCGGGGGTGTAGAAGAGGCCGAACTCGGTGCCGGCGAACAGCAGGTCGGGGTCCTCGTGGTCCTGGACCACCCGCCACACCAGGTGGCGGTCGGGCAGGTCGCCGGCGATCGACGTCCACGAGCGGCCCCGGTCGGTGCTCTTCACCAGGTAGGGGCTGAAGTCGCCG
>CAYVFM010000173.1:0-3125 GCA_964450995.1 uncultured Gemmatimonadota bacterium
GGCCGCGTCGCCGGCGGCCTCCGCGTCCCCGGCCGCCGCGCCGGCGTCTCCCTCCCCGGCCTCGTCACCGGAGGGGGCCTCGCCGCCGGCCGCCACCTCCACGCGCCCGCCGGACGGCTCGAGCCCGCAGGCGGTGCTCGCCCGGGCGGCCCGCTCCCGGAGCTCCCCGCCCGCGTCCGCCGCCCGCCGCAGCGCCTCGCAGGCCGACGCCGTGTCGCCCTCCGCCAGCCGGGCGCGGCCGGTCCAGAGCCACGACTCCACGGCCAGGGAGTCGCCGGGCACGTCGCTCCGGACCAGCTCGAGTTGCCGGAGGGCGGGATCCGTGGCGCCCTCGGCCAGGTGGAGCTGGGCCAGCCGCAGGCGGGCGCGGGCGCCCAGCTCGCCCCCGGTCTCGACGGCGAGCCGCGCGTAGCGGCGGCGGGCGCTGTCGGCGTCCGTGGCCAGGCGGGCGGCCAGGAACTCCGCGCGGCGCAGCTCCTCAAGCTCGGCCCGCGGGGCGCGCTCGGAGCGCCAGCGGCCCAGCAGCTCCCGGGCCCGGTCCAGGCGCCCGGAGTCGGCCGCCGCCTCCACGGCCGGCAGGGTCGGCTCCGGGGCCTCCTGGCCCTCCAGGGTCGGGGCGGCCGCCAGCAGGAAGGCCACGGCCGCCAGCACCGCCCGGCCGGGGAGCGCCCCCCGTCGGCGGGCCCCGGGCCTCACGCGGCCTCCTCCCGGAGGAGCCGCAGGGAGAGGAGCAGCTCCTCCAGCACGCGCCGGTCGTCGATGCCGGACTTGGCGTGCCGGTCCGCCCGGCGCATCAGGCTCAGGGCCCGCTCCAGCTCCGGCCGGCTCCAGCCCCGGGCCTGGCGGGCGTAGATCTTCGCCTTCCACTTCAGGTAGGGCTTGCCGGCCTTCGCCAGGCCGCCGGCGACCCGGCTCCGGCCGCCCTCCACCGCGAGGCCCAGGTAGAGGTGCTGGTCCACCATCCCGATGAGCAGCCCCACGGCCGACTCCGACGGCTCGGCCAGCAGCCGGTCCAGCTCCTCCAGCGCGCCCTCGTAGTCCCGGCGGGCCACCCGGTCCAGCCACGCCCAGCGGTCCACGCTCCGGACCCGGGCCACCAGCGACCGGACCGCCTCCAGGTCCACGGTGCCGTCCTCGGCGGCCGAGGCGAGCTTGTCCAGCTCGGCGTCCAGGACGCTCAGGTCCTCCCCCACCGCGGAGGCCAGGGCCTGGGCCGCCTCCGGGGTCAGCTCGTAGCCGTAGCGGTCTCCGGCGCGGTCCAGGAGCCAACCCGGGATCTCCTGCTCGTCCGGGGCGGACCATTCCAGGGCCCGGGCCTCGGACCGGAGCGTCTTCCAGAAGGAGGCCTTCGAGCCGTCGGGCACCCGGCCGGCGATCACGAAGGTGAGGTCGGGCGGGAGGTCCTCCAGCGCGTCCTCCACGGCCCGGCGGCCGGTGGGCGTGAGGTCGTCGGCCTCGGAGAGGACCACCACGCGGCGATCGGCCATCATGGGCGGCGTCGAGAGGACCGACGCCAGCTCCTCGGGCTCGACCTCGCCCCCCCGGAAGCGATCCAGGTTGAAGTCGCGGGTGGCGGGGTCGACGGCCGCCTCCACCAGGCGGTCGGCCGCCTGGCTCCGGAGGCGCTCGGCGTCACCGAATAAAAAAAAGGCCCCCTCGACCTCGCCCCGCTCCAGGAGCCGGTCCAGCTCGTCGTCGGCGGGAAGGTTCACGCGCCCGGCGTCACCGTCCGGCCCCGAGCGGGCCCGGGGCGGGCGCGGCGAAGGCGGGTCCGGCGCCCAGGGTCGACGCGGCGGGGGCGCGGCCCCCGGCGGAGGCCGGCACCAGGCGGACGTCCGACCAGACGGGCATCGAGCGGGCCGCCTCCTCGACCTCCGACTCGGACCCCACGAAGGGGCCGGGGTCCACGAGCTCGCGGGCGTCGGAGGAGGACGTGGCGGTCCGGACCGGCGGCCGCTCCGGGGCGTCCACCGCCACCGTCGGCAGCTCGACCTCCACCGGCGCCTGGACCGCGAAGGGCATCCAGGCGAGGGCCAGCAGACCCACCGCCGCCACGGCCAGCACCGCCGCGCTCCCGCCCTCGAAGGCGGAGCTCAGGGGGATGCCGTCCTCGATGTGGTAGATGCGGTGCTGCAGGCGGGCCAGGAAGTCGGAGGGAGGGTCGACCTGGGGGAGGTCGCGGAGGACGTCGGTGCCCTTCCGGACCACGCGGTCGTAGCGGGCACAGGAGTCGCACCGCTCGGCGTGCGCCCGGAAGGCCTCACGCTTCGCCTCGTCGACGAGGCCGTCGCGGTACGCCGAATAGCCCTCGAGGAAGTCCTTGCACTCCATGGCGACCTTCGCTCGCGATCTCCCCCGCGGACCTGGCCGGATCCGCGGGGCCCGAACATCGAATCACCGGCGCCGGGCGCCGGCATCGGGCGGGGCTCCGGAGCCGCGGGAGCGGCTCCGGGTCGACCGGCGGATCATACTCGCGCGGCACGCCCGAGTTCCGCCGGGGATCCGGCCCGCGAGGGGGGAGAAAGCCAACGGCCGCGGGGCCGGGAGACCCGGTGCCGACCCCTCTGACCGAGCGACGGCGTCGAGGTCAAGGAGCGCGAGGAGTCGCGCCCGAGGCGTACTTCAGTACGTCGAGGAAGCGGCGACGAAGCGCGACGCAGAGATCGGCGTCGTCGCGACGCGTCAGAGGTTACTCCAGCATCGGGGCGATAATCTCCGCGAACTTGTTCCGCGCCCGGTTCAGCCGGGACTTGACGGTGCCGAGGGTCACGCCCGTGATCTCGGAGATCTCCTCGTAGGTCTTGCCCTCCATCTCCCGAAGGACGAACACGACCCGGTGGTGGTCGGGGAGCTGCTCGACGGCCTCCTCCACCTTCTCGCGCAGGTTGCGCTTCCGGTACAGGTCGTCCGGCGAGTAGGTCTCGTCCTCCCACTGCAGGGGCCGGTGGTCGGCGTCCCAGTTCTTCTTGATGGCCTGGAAGAGGACCATCGGGTTCCGGGAGCGGTTCCGGAGCTCGTTCTTCGCCAGGTTGCTGGCGATGGTGTAGATCCAGGTCGAGAACTTCTTCGACGGGTCGAACCGGTGCAGGTGCCGGTAGACGCGCACGAAGGTCTCCTGGACCAGG
>CAYVFM010000174.1:0-3093 GCA_964450995.1 uncultured Gemmatimonadota bacterium
CCCGGGTGGCCGTCGACGAGGCCCACTGCATCTCGGAGTGGGGCCACGACTTCCGTCCCGCCTACCGGCGGATCGGGGTGGCCGTCCGGCGGCTGGGCCGCCCGCCGGTGGCCGCCTTCACCGCCACCGCCGCGCCCCGGACCCGGGCCGACCTGGCGGGGAGCCTGGGGCTCGAGGACCCGGTGGAGGTGACGGCGCCCGTGGACCGCCCGGAGCTGCGGCCGGAGGTCCTCCGGCGCCCGACCCGGGACGCGGCCGCCGCGGCCGTGCTGGAGGCCCTGGGGCGGACGCCGGGGGCGGCGCTGGTCTACCTCCCGACCCGCCGCCGCGCGGTGGCGATGGCCGAGGCCTGCCGCCGGAGCGGCCTGGCGGCGATGCCCTACCACGCGGGCCTGCCGTCCGCCGCCCGGACCGCGGTGCAGGAGGACTTCCTGGCCGGGCGGACCCGGGTGGTCTGCGCGACCAACGCGTTCGGCATGGGGATCGATCACGCCAGCGTCCGGACGGTGGCCCACGTCGGGGCCCCGGGCTCGCTGGAGGCCTACGTCCAGGAGGCCGGCCGGGCCGGGCGGGACGGGCGGCCCGCCCGCTGCCTGCTGGCCTCCCACCGGGGCGACCTCCGCCTGCAGCGCGACTTCGCCCGCCGGAGCTGGCCCCGGCCCGGGACGGTGCGGGCGGTGTGGCGGGCCCTGGAGCCCGGCGTCCCCGCCACGGCGTCGGCGGTGGCCCGGGAGCTGGCCCGGGGCGCGTGGGGCCGGGGGCCGGGCCGGGACGCCGTGGCCTCGGCGCTCCGGATATTGGCCCAGCACGACGCCGTACGGGAGGCGCGCCGCGCCCCGTCCCGGGGCCGGCGTCCGGGGGAGGGGAGGGAGGCGGAGGAGGAGCCCGCCTGGACGCGGGGTCCGGACGCGCTGCTGCGGCGGGTGGACCTCGGCGCCTGCCGCCGCGGGCGACGGCGGGCCCGGCGCCGACGGCGGGCCGTGCGCCGCTACCTGCGGACCCGGCGGTGCCGGCGGGCCGTCGTGGCGCGCTGGTTCGGCCAGCCGGCGCCGGCGTGCGCCGGCTGCGACCGGTGCGGCTGACGGGCCCACCCGCCCCGTCCGGCAGACACCTCGCCGGGTGCGGCGCTCCGCCGGCGGTCCGTACCTTTTGCGGCGAAGCCGAGCGGGACGCGCGAACCCGGAGGGAGGTCGTCGATGGGCATGGAGGAAGTGCTGCCGGCGCTCCGGCGCTGGACGGAGGAGGGCGACGCGGCCGGTGTGGCCACCCTGGTGAGCTACCGGCGCTCGGCGCCCCGTCCCCCCGGGGCGCGCTTCGCCGCCAGCGAGCGGGGCGACGTGGAGGGGTCGGTCTCCAGCGGCTGCGTCGAGGGGGACCTGCACGAGCACATCCAGCGGGTGCTGGAGGGCGCCGCCCCCCGGGTCCAGCACTACGGCATCACCGACGAGGCGGCCATGGAGGTGGGCCTCTCCTGCGGCGGCGAGATCGACGTCCTGGTCGAGCCCTTCGACCCGGACGCCGAGGTCTGGTCGGCCCTGGAGCGGGCCCTGGAGGCGAAGGAGGCGGCGGTGCTGGTCCAGGGCCTCTCGGAGGGGGTCCGGGGCCGGGCCCTGCTGGTGGAGCTGGACGGCTCCCGCACGGGGAGCCTGGGCTCGGACGCGCTGGACCGGGCGGCGGCCGACGCCGCGGCGCCGCTGCTGGACGGCGGGGGCGCCCGGGAGCTGGAGCTGGAGGGGCAGGGCGTCACGGTCTTCGCCGAGGCCTACCTGCCGCCGGACCGGCTGGTGATCGTCGGCGCCTCGCCGGTGGCCGAGGAGCTCTGCCACCTGGCCGCCCGGCTGGACTTCGCGGTGACGCTGGTGGACCCGCGGGAGGCCTTCGCCGACCCGGCGAAGTTCCCCGACGCCGAGCGGGTGCTCCACGCCTGGCCGGACGAGGGGCTGGAGGCGGTCGGCCTCGACCCCTACACGAACGTCGTGGTCCTCTCCCACGACGCGAAGCTCGACGAGCCCGCCCTGGCCGCGGCCCTGGAGGCGGGCTGCCGCTACGTGGGCCAGATCGGCGGCGGCCGGACCCAGCGGCAGCGCCGGGAGGCGATGCTCGAGCGGGGGCTGGACGGGGACCGGGTCGACGGGATCAGCGGTCCCGTGGGGCTGGACATCGGCGCGGTGACGCCGGAGGAGATCGCCCTCTCGATCCTGTCGGAGCTGGTGGCCGTCCGCCGGGGCGCCGCCGAGCCGTCGGTCCGGCCCTCCGGCGGGGCGGGCGGGTGAACGCCCCGCCGGTCGCGGGCGTCGTCCTGGCCGCGGGCCGCGCCCGCCGCATGGAGCTCGGCTTCAAGCTGCTCCTCCCCTGGAGGGACGGCGTGGTGGTGCTGGGGCCCGTGGAGGCGGCCCTGGCGGCCGGCCTCGACCCGGTGGTGGTGGTCACCGGCCACCGGGCCGACGAGGTCCGGCGGGCGGTCCGCGGGGGGCTGGACGCCGGCGCCGACCGGCTCCGCTTCGTCCACAACCCCGACCACGCCGGGGGGCTGGCCGGATCGCTGGCCCGGGGGATCGGGGAGGTCCGGGAGCGGACCGACGCGCCGGCCGCGGCGGTGGCGGTGGGCGACGAGCCCGGCCTCCGGCCCGGGGCGGTGATCCGGGCCGTGCAGGCCTGGCGGGAGGCGGCGTCCGGCGAGGACCCCCCGCCGGTGGTCCGGACCCGCTACCGTGACCGGCCGGGTCACCCGGTGGTCTTCCCCCGGGCGGTCTTCGAAGAGCTGGAGGCGCTCACGGGCGACCGGGGCGCGCTGGCCTGGATGGAGGAGCACCCGGGCCGGGTCCGGGAGGTGGAGCTGGAGGCGGAGGCGCCGACGGACGTGGACACCGGCGAGGACTACCGCTCGGCCCGGCGGCGCTGAGCGGGGCGAGGCCCGGCCGGGCGCCCGGGGACCGCCGGGCCAGGCCGGGTCCAGGGGTGGCCGATCGAGCTTGGCCCGCCCCGGCCCGGACCGATACCTTGACACGGGGTTCGGACCCCTTCGATTCGCGCCCTCTCCCCCAGCGCCGGGAGCCAGGTTGCAGGCGGACGTGACGACGGACGTGTACGGCC
>CAYVFM010000175.1:0-3077 GCA_964450995.1 uncultured Gemmatimonadota bacterium
GCCACGGTCAGCGCTGCCGAGACCACGATCCAGAGCGGCACCGCACGCCAGGGCCGCCAGCGGACCATGTCGGTGGAGCCGCCGATCTCGACGCCCTGGGGCCCGGCGGCCGCGGCGCTCAGCGAGAGCGGGCCCGTGGTGACGACCTGCTCGACGACGGTCGCCAGCCACTCCCAGCCGCGGACGGCCGCCACCGCCTGGGCCGCGCCGACCGCCAGGTAGGCCACGAAGATCCAGACCAGGGGATGGTCGGTGGCCACGGCCGCGACGGAGCCGAGCAGGTAGAGGACCGTGACCGAGGGGAAGAGCCCGGCCAGGACCCCCGGCCGACCGGGCGGCATTCCGCCGTGAAAGACCGCCCCCAGCGCCCAGGCCAGCAGGAGTCCGGCCGCCAGCCCGGTCATCAGGTGAACCCAGCCGGCCGCGACCCGGAGGAGCTGGTGGGCCGAGCGATCCACGGGGAGAGTCCAGTGGTAGGCTCGCTCCGAGGGCCCCTCGCCCCGCCAGACGATCGCCAGGGGCGTGAACAGCCCGGCCAGCAGCGGAAAGCTCCACAGGTTGCCCACGAGGTTCGAGAGCGACGGCGCCGCCTCGGTAGCCGCCGTGACGCCGGCGAGCAGTCCCAGGGGCAGGGCGACTACCGCGACCAGGCCCGCCAGCGAGCCGATCCGCCGGAAGAGGAGCCTCACCTGCGCCCGGAAGACCTCGGCCGACGTCGGCCCGCGCCGGTCCGCGGCCGCCCCGGCCCCGGCTCCCGCGGCCTTCCGAACCCCTGCTCCCGACCCGGTTCCCGTCGTCGCCTCAGCCATCGTCGCCTCCCTTCTCTCCGTCGTCCAGCAGCGCCAGCGCCGCCTCCTCCAGCGTGAGCGTCCCGACCTCCCGCACCTCGGCCCCCGCCGCCTCGAGGTCGGCCCGCACCCGGTCCGGCTCGCCCCAGACGGTCCACGAGCGCTCCGGTCCCCGGCCGCGGCGGCGCAGCAGGCGCCCGTCCAGCGAAGGCTCGGTCCACCCGTCGGGGGTGCGGAGGCGGTACCGGTGGAGCCGCTCGGCGACCACCGACCGGCGGGCCTGCAGGGTCAGCTGCCCCTGCTTCATCACCGCCAGGTGGTCGGCGAGGCGCTCGGCCTCGTGCACCAGGTGGGTGGAGATCAGGACGGTGGTGTCGTTGGTGGCCAGGTGGTCGGCCAGCAGCTCCAGCACGCGGTCCCGGACCACCGGGTCGAGCCCGTCGGTGGGCTCGTCCAGCAGGAGGAGCGGGGGGCGGTGGGCCAGCGCCATCACGAGCTGGGCCCGCCGGGCGTGGCCCTTGGAGAGCTCGCCGAACTTGCGGTCCTCCATCACCTCCAGGCGCCGGCACAGCTCGTCGGCGTAGTCCGGGTCCCAGCGGGGGTGGTAGGCCGCGTGGTGGGCCAGCAGGTCCCGGACCCTCAGCCACCCGTGGCCGAGCTTCTGGCCCTCGGGGACGTAGCCGATCCGGGCCCGCACCCCCCCGCCCTCCCGGGCCGGGTCCCGGCCCAGCACCTCGACCTCGCCCTCCTCGGGCCGGAGCAGGTCCAGCAGGACCCGGAGGAAGGTCGTCTTGCCGGCGCCGTTCGGGCCCACCAGCACGTAGACCGCCCCCTCGGGCACCTCCAGGTCCAGGCCGTCCAGCGCCCGGACCTTCCCCCACCCGGTGGGGGGGAAGTCGAAGTCGGTGAAGCCCTTCCTGACCGCCTTCGCCCGCACGGCCCTGGGGCCGGACGCCAGGTCGGTCGGCAGCCGCTCGCTCATCGGTTCGCCTCCGTCTCGGTCTCGGTCTCCCCGGTGGATCGCTCCGGGTCCTCTTCGTCGCGGCCGGCGTCGCTCACGTCGCCGGTCCCACCTCTCCCCTCCCTGTCCGCCACCGCCCGGACGGCCCGGGCCAGATCGTCGGCCGAGAGCCCGTGTCGATGGGCGTCCCGGAGGGCCCGCTCGGCCACGCCCCGGGCCAGCGCCTCGCGCTGCTCGTCGGGCACGGCGTCCGGTGCCACGAAGGTGCCCCGCCCGCGCCGGACGTAGACCGTCCCCTCGGCGTCGAGCTCGCGGTAGGCCTGGGAGACGGTGTTGGGGTTCACGCGGAGATCGGCCGCCATCTCCCGGACCGACGGCAGCGGGTCGTCGCCCCCCAGGTCGCCCATGGCCACCGCCCGGCGCACCTCGTCCATGATCTGGACGTAGATGGGGCGCGGGTCCTCGGGCCGGATCTCCACCAGCAGGTCGTCGCGATCGGCCACGTCCGGGATCGCTCCCTCTCGGCTCCCGACGGCCCGGGCCCCGGACCGTCATAGTGTATTAGTTTGCTATGACACTCACACGATGCCAGGGTGCAAGCCGGGTGTCAAGCAGGCGTCATCGAGACCGGGAGGGCGAGGGGGAAGGACGTTCGGGGCGGGCCCGGAGACAGGCGTGCCTCTCCGATGGGGGCTGCTGGCCGGGCTCCCGGGCGACAGGCGCCGCCTTCCGGGAGCAGCCGGCCCGGGTCAGGACCGCCGCCAGCGGCCCTCCCGGTGGCCCTCCTTCAGCTCGCGGTAGTGGCTGACGGTCAGCCCCATCCGCTCCCGGAGATCGTCGTCCACCTCCCGCACGACCTTCCCGGGGACGCCCACCACGAGGCTGTTCGGCGGGATCTCCATCCCCTCGGTGACCACGGCGCCGGCGGCCACGAGCGAGCCCTCTCCCACCACGGCGTCGGTGAGCACCACCGCGCCCATGCCGACGAGGGCGTCGTCCCGCACCTCACAGCCGTGGACGATGGCCCGGTGGCCGACGCCCACCCGGTCGCCGATGACGCAGGGTCGGTCGACGTCCACGTGGACCATCGTCAGGTCCTGGATGTTGGTGTCGGCGCCCACCCGGATCGGGGCGATGTCCCCGCGGAGGACACAGCTGTACCAGACGCTGGCGTTCTCCCCCAACTCGACGTCGCCGATGACGTCGGCCGAGGGCGCCACCCAGGCGCTCTCGTGGACGTTCGGGCCCGGCTCGGTTCCCAGCTCCTCGTCGAATCCCATCTCGGCGCGCTCCTCGGCTCGGGTGGAGGTTCTGTCGGTCGTCGTGCG
>CAYVFM010000176.1:0-3075 GCA_964450995.1 uncultured Gemmatimonadota bacterium
CCTTCGAGCGGGCCCGGGAGCTGGACGCGGTGGTGTTCGACAAGACGGGGACGCTCACCGAGGGGCGATTCGGGGTGACGGAGGTGGTGCCCCTGGCGCGTGCGGGAGCGGCCGCCGGCGGGCCGGACGGCCGGGCGGGGGCGGCCGGGGGAGACAGGCCCCTCGGGGAGAACGAGATCCTGCGCCTGGCGGCATCGCTCGAGTCCCGGTCCGAGCACCCCATCGCCGCGGGCATTGTCCGGGGGGCCGACGAGCGGGGCGTCTCCTACGGCGCCCCCGAGGGGTTCGAGGCCATCCCCGGCAAGGGGGCGCGGGCCCGCGTCGACGGGCGGGAGGTGGCCGTCGTGAGCCCCGGGTACCTGGAGGAGCACGGGCTCACCGTCGAGGACGAGCGGGTGGAGGAGCTGGCCGCCCAGGGCAAGACCGTCGTCTATCTCCTCGTGGACGGCCAGCCCGTCGGCGCCCTGGCCCTGGCGGACGTGATCCGGCCCGAGTCCCGGGAGGCGGTGGACCGGCTGAAGGAGATGGGGATCAGGGTCGTGATGCTCACCGGCGACGCCGAGGAGGTGGCCCGCTGGGTGGCCGACGAGCTGGGGCTGGACGAGTACTTCGCCGAGGTGCTCCCCGACGAGAAGTCGGCCCGGATCCGGGAGCTGCGCGAGCGGGGCTGGAAGGTGGCCATGACGGGCGACGGCGTGAACGACGCCCCGGCCCTGGTGGAGGCCGACGTGGGGATCGCCATCGGGGCCGGCACGGACGTGGCGATCGAATCCGCCGACATCGTGCTGGTGAAGTCGGATCCCCGGGACGTGACCGAGCTCGTGGACCTGGCCCGGGCCACCTACCGGAAGATGCTGCAGAACCTGGCCTGGGCCACGGGCTACAACGTGGTCGCCATCCCCCTGGCGGCCGGCGTCCTCGTCGGGGCGGGTATCCTGCTCTCGCCGGCAGCGGGTGCGGCGCTGATGTCGGTCTCCACCGTCATCGTGGCGGTCAACGCCCGCCTGCTGGGGCGGGGCGCCCGCGCTTCGAGCTGACCTGCCCGGGCCCGAGCGCCGACCGGATCGAGGCGCCGTCGACGCGGCCCGCCTGAAATGTTTCCGCGGTGACGTCCGTCCTCAGAACGGCAGGTCGTCCTCCCCCACCGCGTCCTCCTCGCTCCCGTCCCAGGCAGGCTCGTCGCCGCCCTCCGGGCCGCCCCCGGAGCCGCCGGCCTCGCCGGCTCGCTCCACCTTCCAGGCCTTCACGTCGGTGTACCAGCGGCCCTCGTACTCCCGGCTCTCGATGTCGACGTGGGCGGTGAGCCGCTCGCCCTCCTCCACGTCGAACTCCTCGATCCGGTCGCCCCACTGGGTGATGCAGACCTTGCTCGGGTACTGGTCCTCGGTCTCCAGGATGAAGTCCTGCTTGCGCCAGGGGCCGTTGGCGCTCTCGCCGGACTTCTCCTCCAGCACCTCCAGGACCTTCCCGGTGATCGTCACGTCCATCGCGTCGTCTCCTCTCGGTCTATATTCGTCGCCGCCGGGCGGTCCGGCCTCGCCG
This sequence comes from uncultured Gemmatimonadota bacterium, assembly GCA_964450995.1. Taxonomy (GTDB): domain Bacteria; phylum Gemmatimonadota; class Gemmatimonadetes; order Palauibacterales; family Palauibacteraceae; genus CAYVFM01. The sequence continues at coordinate 1,543 of CAYVFM010000176.1, forward strand.
GGCCCGGTGCCCGAAGGTTCGGCGCCGGCCGGGGCCCGCGCAATTTCCGCCCGGCGCCCCGCCGGCGGGAGCCGATCGCTCACGAGCACCGGAGGAGAGGGGACGCCATGACGGCCGCCAGGGCGAGGGAGGAGGACGGCGGCGGGGACGCCCCGTCTCGCGTCGTGATCGTCGGGGCCGGCTTCGCGGGCCTCCGGGCCGCCCGCGACCTGGCCGACGCCGACGTGGAGGTCGTGGTCGTCGACCGTCACAACTTCCACACCTTCTATCCGCTCCTCTACCAGATCGGGGCGGCCGAGATCGACGCCAACGACATCTGCCACCCGGTGCGCCGGATCCTGCGCGGCCAGGCGAACGCCTCCTTCCGGATGGCCGAGGTCGAGGGGATCGATTGGGAGCGCCGGGAGGTGGTGACCGACGGGCCGCCGCTGGCCTTCGACCACCTGATCGTGGCCACCGGGTCGGACCCGGCCTTCTTCGGGACCCCGGGGGCCGAGGAGCACGCCTACCCGCTGCGGGAGATCCCCGACGGCCTGGCACTGCGCAACCAGGTGCTGGGCCAGTTCGAGCGGGCCGAGAGCGAGGGGACGGACGCCGGGCCCGGCTTCCTGGCCTTCACCATCGTCGGGGGCGGCCCCACGGGCGTGGAGTACGCCGGGGCGCTGGCCGAGCTGGTCCGCGGCCCGATCCGCAAGGATTACCCGGCCGTCCGGGAGCAGGGAGTCTCCATCGCCCTGCTCGAGGGCGAGGACCGGCTCCTGGGGTCGCTCCCGGAGGAGCTGGGCGAGTACGCCCGCCGGCGGCTCGAGGCCATGGGCGTGGAGGTCCGCCTGGGGACGATGGTGGAGCGGGTGGACGCCGCGGGCGTGGACCTGGCGGGCGGGGGGCGGCGGGACAGCCGGACGGTGATCTGGACGGCCGGCGTCCAGGGCTCGCCGGAGGCGGGCGCCTGGGGCCTCCCCACCGCCCGGGACGGTCGGGTGGAGGTCGAGGAGACCCTCCTGGTGCCGGGTCGTCCCCGGGTGCAGGTGGCCGGCGACCTGGCCCGGTTCACCGACGAGGACGGCGCCCCCCTGCCGATGATCGCCCCGGTGGCCGTGCAGCAGGGGAGGCACGCGGCGGAGAACGTGAAGCGGGCGCTGGCCGGGGAGCCGGCGCGCCCGTTCCGGTACGACGACCCGGGCATGCTGGCCACCATCGGCCGCAACCACGCCATCGCCGACTTCGGCTGGATCCGCTTCACCGGGTTCCCGGCGTGGGTGGTCTGGGTGGTCGTCCACATCGCCAAGCTCATCGGCTTCCGCAACCGCCTGGCCGTCCTGCTCGACTGGGCCTGGGACTACCTGACCTACGAGCGCTTCTCCCGGCTGATCCTGCCGGACGGGGACCGCGGGGACTGAGCCGTTCCGCCCCGGCCGCGGTCGGCCTTGCCCCGGTCCGGCCGACGCCGGCAGGCTCCGGTCCATGCGTGACGCCTCCGACGCCGCCCCCGCGCCCCCGTGCTGATCGGCCGAGCCCGCCAGCTCCACCGCG
>CAYVFM010000177.1:0-3060 GCA_964450995.1 uncultured Gemmatimonadota bacterium
CCGCTCTGGATGGCGGTGATCATCTCGTTGGTGAACTGCTCGGACGGGATGTAGGAGACCCGGCGGTCCGGGAGCTCGTCCAGGATGGAGTGTCCGATGGCGTGCATCAGGTGGGTCTTCCCGAGGCCGGTGTCCCCGTAGATGAAGAGCGGGTTGTAGGCCTTCGCCGGGGCGTCGGCGACCCGCTGGCACGCGGCCGCGGCCAGCTGGTTGTTTCCCCCGATGACGAACCGGTCGAACGTGTAGCGCTCGTTGAGGCCGGCCTCCTCCGGATCGACCCGGACCGGCTCCGCGTCGGTGCGCGCCTCGGTCCGGCCCTCGGGCTCCTCCTCCGTCCCGGATCGGATCTCGGGGAAGTCGAGCCGGTTCGGCTGCCCCTGGTGCTGGAAGGTCAGGTCCAGCGACCGGCCGATCTGGCGCTCGGCCAGCTCGCCCAGGAGATCGCCGTATTTGTCCTCGATCCACTCCACGGCGAACTTCGTCGGCGCGGCCACCACCAGGGTCCCCTCCGAGAGGGTCACCGCCTCGGTGGAGGAGAGCCAGGTCCGGAAGGTCTGCTCCGGGAGGACCTCGCGGGCCGCGTCGGTGATCCGGGACCAGACTTCCTCGGCGGTCAGCTCCATGCGGCTCGCGGCGCTCGGGGACGAGTCGGCGGCGGCCCGGAAAAAGAGGGGGGCGCCCGCGACGGGGCGAACCAACGTAGTCTCCGCTCGCCGCCGATGTCAACGCGGGATCGAGCGGTTTTCCACACCCGCGCCCCGGGCCGCTCCCGGGTTTGACACCCGGGGTCGCCGGGGGTAAGATCACGGGCTCGATCGAGGCAGAAGCCCAGGGACGATCCCCCGGCCGACGGTGGAGAGAAGATGCCAGCCAACAGGTTCAAGGGAAGCGAGAAGCGGCGCCGCCGCCGGCACGGGTTCCGCGAGCGGATGAAGACGAGGGCGGGCCGGAAGATCCTGGCCCGCCGCCGCCGGAAGGGCCGCAAGCGGCTCACCGTCAGCCACGACAGCGACCGGAAGCGCCGGAGCCGCTGACGGGGCGGTGCGTCGCGCCGTGGAGCGTGACGAGGGCGCCCGGGAGCGATTCCCCGCGGCCGCCCGCATCGGCAGCTCGGAGCAGATCCGGGCGGTCTTCCGGGAGGGCGTCCGGCACGACGCCGGCTCGCTCGAGGTTTTCGTGCGGCCGTCCCCGGCCGGCCGGGCGCGGGCGGCCTTCGTCGTCCCGCGCCACGGACACACCATCGTGGAGCGCAACCGGCTGAAGCGGCGTCTCCGGGAGATCGTCCGCCGCGGCTGGCTGGCCCGCGCCCACCGGGAAGGGCCGGCGCTGGACGTGGTGGTGCGGGCGAGGCCCGGCGCCTACGGGGCCTCGTTCGACCGGCTCCGCAGCGACCTGTCGCAGCGACTCGAGGCGGTCTCGTGGGAAGAAGGCTCCTCGTCGGCCTGATCCGTTTCTACCAGGCGGCGATCTCCCCGATGTTTCCCGCCACCTGCCGCTACACACCCACCTGCTCCCGCTACGCCCTGGAGGCGGTGGAACGGCACGGCGCGCTCCGGGGCGGATGGCTGGCGGCCCGGCGGTTGCTACGATGCCATCCCCTGGGCGGCAGCGGATGGGATCCCGTGCCCGACGAGCCGGGTGCCGGGGAGGGCGACGACGAGCGCGGCACCGAAGCGATCGACACCTCGGAGGACCGACCGAGATAGATGGAGACGAGAAGAGTCCTGCTGGCGATCGTCCTCATGATCGCCGTCATCGTGATCACCCAGCTCCTCTTTCCCCCGGCCCCCCCGCCGCGGGGCGGTGGCGGCGGTGCGGACACGGCCGCCGCGGTGGACACGCCGGCCGGGGCGGCGGACACCGCGGCCCGTCGGGCGGCGGGCGGGGGCGTGCCGGGCGACACCGGCGAGCCCGACACGGCCCCCGCGGCGGGCGACGACCGGGAGTTCGGTCGGGCTCCGGCCACGGACACCGCGCCGGCCGGGGATCAGGACGTCTTCGGCGGCGAGGCCCCGGAGACACGAGGGGACAGCATCGTCGTCTCGACGCCCCTCTACCGGATCGCCTTCACGACCCGGGGCGCGGCGGCCACGGGCGTCCAGCTCACGGGGTACGAGTCCTACGCCGAAGGCGAGGAGGGGGAGCCCGTCCAGCTCGTCCGCGAGGGCGACCGGCTGCTGGGCTGGCGGGTCACCGACGGGCAGGACACCCTCGACCTCCGGCACAGGAGCTTCGAGTCGAGCCGCGACAGGATCGAGCTGGAGGAGGGCGGCGAGGCCCGGACCCTCACCTTCCGCCACCGCCTGCCCGAGGCGCCGGGGCTGGCCTACGTGGTGAGGTACCGGTTCGAGCCCGACAGCTACCAGGTCGGGGTCGAAGGCCGGCTGGAGGGGTTGGGCGAGCGGGGCTACACGGTCCTGGCCTCCATGGGTCGGGGGCTCCGGACGAACGAGGCCAACCCGGACGAGGACTTCGGTCAGCTCGGCTTCGCCGTGAACACCGGCGGCGGCGACATCACCACCCACAAGCTCAACGAAATCGAGGCGGGCGAGGTGGTGACCCCCGAGGGGGGTCCCTTCCGCTGGGTGGCGGTGAAGAACAAGTACTTCCTGATCTCCTACGTCGCCCCGGAGGGGATGCGGGGCTTCGGCGGCATGGTCGCCCGGGGCGTGCAGAGCCAGCACGCGGCCGACATGGAGGCCTCCTACCCGGTCCCGGCCGACGAAGAGGGCTTCCGCTTCACCGCCTACATGGGGCCGCAGGAGTTCGAGCGGCTCCAGGACGTGGGTCAGAGCCTCCAGAACGTGAACCCCTACGGCTGGGAGTGGCTCCGCTTCCTGATCCGGCCCCTGGTCGGCCTGATCATGACCATCTTCACCTGGGCCCACACGACCCTGGGGCTGGCCTACGGCTGGGTGCTGATCCTCTTCGGCGTGGCCATGCGGGTGGTGCTCTTCCCCCTCTACCAGAAGTCCATGCGCGCCCAGATGGCGCAGATGCAGGTCCAGCCGCTGGTGAAGGAGCTGCAGGAGAAGTACGACGACGAGCCCGAGAAGCTCC
>CAYVFM010000178.1:0-3057 GCA_964450995.1 uncultured Gemmatimonadota bacterium
ACGTCTCGAGGCTGGCCAAGGCCTTCCAGGGCGGGGGACACGCCAAGGCGGCCGGAGCCCTGCTGTCCCTGTCCGTGAACGAGGCGCTGGACGCCGTGCTCGCCGAGGTCCGGGCCGTGGTGGGGTCGGACACGCTGTGAGGGAGCGGAGTCCCCGCTCCCTCCGGTGACCGATGCGTCTTCCGCCGCAGATCTTGAACCCGCCGGGCGCTTCGGCGTATCTTTGGGCGTCCCCACCCACGCTCCGCACGGCGTCACCGCCGTCCGTCCGACGGAGTGGTGTTCCCGCGACGAGACCGACAGGCGTCAACTCAGGAGAGGTGCACCACATGGACGGCTCAGCGGAGCGCGGGCCCGAGCGGCTGAACGGCGAGGTGAGCCGCCGGCTCCTCGAGCTCGAGGGAGTGGTACCGCCCTCGGAGATCGGGGAGCTGTGGGTGTTCCCCCCGCTCGACGAGGCGGAGGGCTTCAGGGAGTTCGTCCTCTTCACCCGCTTCGGCGACAACGGCACGCGCCGGCTGTACAGCGCCCGGATACCCCCTTCCCGGGAGGAGCGCCGGGAGCTCCCCGGCCCGGACGGCTACACCCGGGAGCGGAAGGGGGAGATGGCGAACCGGGACGACGGCGAGGCCGGTGAGGAGCTTCCGGACCAGCGGATCACCGAGCACGGCGCCATCCCCGCCGGACGCCTCCCGGGGCTGGTGCAGCGCTTCCGACGTCGCCTGGGAGACCAAGGGGTGCCCGTGCACCTGGAGGTCGACGGCTCCAGGGACCGATGGGCGGAGATGATCGGCGGGGCTACCGCGAACGGGTCCGACGGCACCGGCAACGGGACGGGACCGGCCGCACCGGCAAATTGAACGGGGAGTCCGGGATCATTAGCTTGTAGCAGGCATACCTCTACACCGGCGGGCGCAGCGCATGCTGAGCGAGCGGCCGCCGATCGCCGACGTCCGGCACCCCCCAGCCAGCAGCACGATGCCAGAGACCCCGCCCACAGCTTCCGAGGACGAGTTGCGCCGGGCGCTCGAGAGCGGCGGACACCGCTACACGGCCCAGCGCGCAGCGGTGTACCGGGTGCTCGGCAGCACCAGGACCCATCCCACCGCGGACGAGATCTTCACGGACGTTCGCGAGGAGATCCCGGACATCAGCCTCGCCACCGTCTACAAGGCCCTCGAGGCCTTCGTGAGCTGCGACGTGGCCAAGAAGCTCACCTACGGCGAGGGGCCCGCGCGCTACGACGGCCGGACCGACGACCACGACCACGTCCGCTGCACGTCCTGCGGCAAGGTGCGGGACGTGGACGAGTCGCACGTCACGGACTGGCTGGACTCGGTGCGCAGCAAGACCGACTTCCAGGTCCTGGACTACCGGCTGGAGCTGCTCGGGCGCTGCCCCGACTGCCGGCACTGACGGCCGGCCCGTGAAGCGCGGCGGAGCACCCGGCGGGCGCCACTCCGCCCGGGACGCCGGCGTCCGCCGCGAGCAGTGGTGACTGTCGGGCACCATCTACGGCGCCACGAACATCACCGGGGCCGTGGAGTGGCCGCAGGGCGATCGGTGGGCTGCGGTGGTGGCCGCCGCCATCTTCTGCGCCTGACGGGCGGATGACGGAGGGCGCCGGCGTCGGCATCGCGGTGGCCTTCGCGGGCGGCATGCTCTCCTTCCTGTCGCCCTGCGTCCTCCCGCTGGTCCCCTCCTACCTCTCCTTCGTCACCGGCATGGGGATGGAGGAGCTGGAGTCGGGGTCCCCCGAGGTCCGGCGCACGGCCCTGCTCCACTCCCTCCTCTTCGTGCTCGGCTTCAGCCTCGTGTTCATGGCCATGGGGGCCTCGGCCAGCTTCGTCGGGCAGCTCTTCCGGCAGCACCAGCAGTGGATCGCGCGCATCGGCGGCGTCCTGGTCATCCTGTTCGGGCTCCACCTGCTGGGGGTCACGCCCCTCGCCTGGCTGAACCGGGAGAGGCGGGTGCAGATGCAGCGCGAGCCGGCGGGATACGCCGGCTCCGTGGTGGTGGGCGTGGCCTTCGGCGCCGGCTGGACGCCGTGCATCGGGCCGGTGCTGGGAGGCATCCTCACCCTGGCCGCCACCCAGGAGGGTCTGGCCCGGGGGGTGAGCCTGCTCGGGGTCTACTCGGCCGGGCTCGCCATCCCGTTCGTCCTCAGCGCGGTGGCCCTGACGAAGTTCCTGGAGGCCTTCGAGCGGGTGAAGGGGTACGTCCGCTACGTGGAGTGGGCCAGCGGGGCGCTGCTGATCCTGGTGGGCCTGCTCCTGCTGAGCGGCCAGTTCACCGTGCTCGCGGCATGGGCGACCCAGTTCACCCCGGAGTTCATCCTCCAGCGGATCTAGCGATCTGGAGCTGATCCAGATCCGCGGTCGGAGCCGACCGGATCCCGCGGCCGGAGCTGACCGAACCCGGCCGCGCCTAGCCGGACCCCAGAAGCCGCTCGATGCGCTCGGCCAGCTCGGCGCCGCTCACCGGCTTCGTCAGGTAGTCGGCCACCCCGATCTCGTCGCCCGCGTCCCGGGCGCGGCCCGGCTCCCGTCCGGTGAGCACCACCAGCGGGACCTCGGGAGCGGCCTTCCTGAGGGCCAGCAGGAGCTCGGGCCCGTGGGCGTCGGGCAGCCGGAGGTCCGCGACGATGGCCCCCGGCCTGGACTCCTCGAGCCGGGTCAGCGCCTCGCTGGCCGTGGTCGCCCCCACCACCTCGAGCCCGCGGGGCTCGAGGACCATCCGGTACGCGTCGATCAGGGAGGCGTCGTCCTCGACCAGCAGGACGCGACGCGGCTCGTGGGCTGCTCCGGTCATGGCCTGGCGGTCATCGTGAGGGAGGCGCCCCCGCGGCGGCCGGATCGTCGGCGGAGGGCGACGGCGCGCCGGGGGGTCCGGGCGGCGGCCGCGGCGGGACCGGGCCCGGGCGGGCGGCCCGGGCGCGCGGAGAACTCTACGTCCGCGGGTCCGGGGGCGCTTCGCCCGTACCGGACGCCCGGGAAGCCGTCCCCCGGCCGGCCCGGAACGGCTCGTTGTGGACCGTGGGCAGGGTGAAGTGGAAGCG
>CAYVFM010000179.1:0-3034 GCA_964450995.1 uncultured Gemmatimonadota bacterium
CCTTCGGCGCCGGGAGACGCGCTCCGGGGATCCTCCCGCGGCGGCGGCCTCTGCGTGGGGGCGGGGCTCAGATCTCCTTCGCCGCGACGGGCGAGCCGGCGGCGTGGCCCTGGACCAGGTCGGCGCCGGTCTCGGCGGCCCAGGCGATCTGCGCGCCGGTCTCGACGCCCTCCACGGCGACCTGGAGGCCCAGGTGCCGGCCCAGCCGGATCAGGCCCTCGGCCAGGTCCCGGTCCAGCCCCCCGCCCGCGATCAGCGAGCGGTCGATCTTGAGCAGGTCCACCGGGAGGTCGCGGAGCTGGGCCACCGAGGACACCCCCGCGCCGTAGTCGTCCAGGGCGATCCGCGCCCCCAGGCCCCGGAGGCGCCGCAGGCGCGGCGCCAGGTCGGCCAGGCTCCGGGCGGTGGTCCGCTCGGAGATCTCCAGGACCAGGCGCGACGGATCGAGCCCGCGGCTCTCGCCCAGCTCGTCGACCAGGTGGAGGAGCGCCTCGGAGCGCAGGGAGGCGGGCGTCACGTTGACGGCCACCCAGGCCGGCGACCCGTCGGCCGACCAGCGGCCGAGCTGGTCCGCCGCCAGCTCCAGGACCCGGCGGTCGAGCCTCGCGCCGAGCCCCTCCCGCTCCATCCCCGACAGGAACGTCCGGGCGGGCACCAGGCTGCCGTCCGGGTGGTCCCACCGCGCCAGGGCCTCGACGCCGACCAGGTCCCCCCGGTCCGCCCGGCGCAGGGGCTGGTAGTGGAGGACCAGGCGGTCCTCCTCCAGGATCCGGCCCAGGTCGCTCCGGTCCGCGCCGTCCCCTCCCTCCCCCTCCCGGGCCAGGCTCACCCGGACGTCGTCCTTCCGCTTGGCGTCGTACATGGAGCGGTCGGCCGCCTCGAGCAGCTCCCCGAAGCTCTCCCCGTGGATCCGGTGCAGGGCGACGCCGGCGCACACCTCCACCCGGAGCGTCCGCCCGTCCCTCTCCAGGGGGCCGCCGACGCGGTCGACCAGCCGGCGGGCCGCGGATCGGGCCGCCTCCCGCCCGTCCACCTCCGCCAGGAGGACGACGAACTCGTCCCCCCCTACGCGGGCCACCACGTCCGTGCCCCGGGCGGCGGCCTCGAGGCGCTCGGCCACCCGGATCAGCACCTCGTCGCCCGCCCGGTGGCCGAGACGATCGTTGATCCGCTTGAAGCCGTCCAGGTCCAGGTACAGCAGGCACGCGCGGCCCTCGCCCCGCTCCGAGAGGGCGAGCGTCTGTTCGGCCTTCTCCTCCAGGAGGCGGCGGTTGGCCAGGCCGGTGAGGTCGTCGTGGTGGGCGATGTCCTCCAGCCGCTCCTCCATCGCCTTGCGGCGGCCGATCTCGACGGCCGTCCCCAGGACGACGGGCTCGTCCTCCAGCGGGTCCTCGATGCGGGCCGCGCTCATCAGCAGCCAGACGTCCCGGCCGTCCCGGCCGACGGCCCGGACCTCCCGGTTCCGGACCTCCCCGTCCCGGGCCACCGTCCGGTGCACCTCGTCGCGGACGTCCGGGTCACGGTACAGCTCGGCGTCCGAGAGCCCCGCGAGCGCCTCGGGCCGGTCGTAGCCCAGCATCCGCGCGAAGCTCCGGTTCACCTCCAGCAGCTCTCCGTGCGTGTCGGTCCTGAACATCCCGGCCACGCTCCCCTCGAACACCCGCCGGTAGCGATCCCGGGACGCCCGGAGCCGACGCTCCATCCGGTGTCGCTCCAGGGCCACCTCGACGGAAACCTGCAGCTCACGCTTGCCGAACGGCTTCAGGAGGTAGCCGTAGGGCGTGGTCCGGCGGGCCCGCTCCCGGGTGACGTCGTCGGCGTGGGCCGTGACGTAGACGACCGGGATCCCCACCTCCCGGTGGAGGATCTCCCCGGCCTCGATCCCGTCCAGCTCGCCCGGCAGCCGCACGTCGACCAGCGCCAGGTCCGCCCCCTTCTCACGGGCCACCCGGGTGGCCTCCTCGCCCGTGCGGGCGTCGGCCACCACCTCGTAGCCCAGCGATCGCAGAATGCGGCTCACCTCGCCAGCCACGACGTCGTCGTCCTCGACCACCATCACCTGCGCCGCCGCGACGCGGGCCCCTGCTTCCTCGCCGACCTGGATCATGCCTGGTCCCTTCTCGGACCGCCCGGACCCCGGGGGCCTCTCGTCGAGCCGGAGGCTCCGGACGGCACGAGCCGTCGGGAGCGCGAGGGATCGCGACGCCTTCCCCCCGCAAGACGAGCAAGCCGCGTGCAGGGTCACGCGCCCGCGCCGGATCGGCCCGCGACCCCCGGGGTTCAGGGGCTTTGACGCCGCGCGCCCGGGCGGCCGGGTCCGGGAGCGCGCTCCAGTAAGGTGAAAACTCTGCACCCCCCGGAAGTTCCTGCGGGGGGCTGCGCCGCAGAGGCCGGCGCCGCGGGAGGATCCCCGGAGCGCGTCTCCCGGCGCCGAAGGTGCGGGCCAACGCGCGAAGGGGACCTCCCGCGGCGGCCGGCCGGTGCTCGAGCGCCACCCCCCCCTGCACCTCGGAGCCTCCGGCGTGTAGGATTTCACCGACCGGGCGATCGGACCCGACGAACGGAGAGGAGAGGTCCACCATGGAGCGGCGCACCTTCCTGAAGACGGCGGCCGGCGTGATGGGGGCGCTCACCGTCCCGGCCTGGCTGCTGGAGCGGAACCGGGCGATGGCGAGGGGGCTCGACGTGGGACGAGAGGGATCGCAGGACGTCGGGAAGCTGGAGCTCACCGAGGAGGAGTGGCGGTCGATCCTCACCGATGAGGAGTTCGAGATCCTCCGCGACGAGGAGACCGAGCCCCCCAATTCCAGCCCGCTGAACGAGGAGAAGCGGGAGGGGACCTTCATCTGCGCGGGCTGCTACCTGCCGCTCTTCTCCTCCGAGGCGAAGTTCATGAGCGGGACGGGCTGGCCCAGCTTCTACGAGCCCATCGACCCCGACCACGTCGACACCAAGCGGGACTTCAAGCTGGTCCTCCCGCGGACCGAGTACCACTGCGCCCGCTGCGGCGGCCACCAGGGCCACATCTTCGACG
>CAYVFM010000180.1:0-3012 GCA_964450995.1 uncultured Gemmatimonadota bacterium
CAGACGTCCACGATGTTGCCCTGGAACGGGTTGTCCAGCTCCTCCCCCGGGAACGTGTCGATGTAGGCCCGGTGTCCCCGCTCGGCCACGATGAGCGAGTCGTCCTCCGCCACGTCCCGCATGAAGCGGACGCACCGGGTGCAGATGATGCACCGGTCGGCGAAGTAGAGGATGTCGTCGGAGATCTTGTCCCGGCCCATGACGAGCTTCTCCTCGTCGAGCCGGCTCTGGAGCTGCCCCGTCTCGAAGGCGTAGTCCTGCAGCATGCACTGGCCCGCCGCGTCGCAGATCGGGCAGTCCAGCGGGTGGTTCACCAGGAGGAACTCGATGACCGACTTCCGGGCGAGCTTCGCCCGCTCGGTGTCGGTCCGCACCACCATGTCGTCCCGGGCCTCGAGCACGCACGACGGCTGGAGCTTGCCCTCCCCCTCCACCTCCACCAGGCACATCCGGCACTGCGCGGGCCGGCTGGGGATGCCCGGGTGGTAGCAGTAGTGGGGGACGACGACGCCCACCCGCTCGGCGGCCTCGATGACCCGGGTCCCCTGCGGGACCGTGACCTCGACGCCGTCGACGGTGAGGGTGACCTGACCGTCGCTCTCGTGCTGCTCCGCCATCTTCCTCGCTTCGCGTGTCTCGGGTAAGCGGGGCCTCGCCGGCCCCTCGCTCGCGGCGCGTGCCGCCTCAGCCGTTGGCCGTGCAGGCGTCCCGGAGGATGTGCGACTCGTACTCGTCCCGGAACTTCTCGAGGGAGGACTTCAGGGGGAAGACCACGCTGTCGGCCAGGACGCAGATCGTGCGGCCGGTGAGCTGCTCGCAGAGGTCGTAGAGGTTGTCGATGTCCTCCATCTTCCCGTCGCCGTCCTCGATGCGGCGCAGGATCTTCGTGACCCAGGCGGTGCCCTCCCGGCACTGGACGCACTGCCCGCACGACTCGTGGGCGTAAAAGTGCGCGATCCTCCGCATGGCCTTCAACAGGCAGGTGCTCTCGTCCATGACGATGGGCGAGGCGGTGCCCAGGGCGCTCCCGACCTCCTGGAGGTCCTCGTAGGTGGCGGGGACGTCGAGCTCGTCCCGGCTCAGCATGGCCGTGGAGGAGCCGCCCGGGATCACCGCGCGGACCTTCCGTCCCCCCGGCACGCCCCCGCAGACGTCGTGGATCACGTCCTTCAGCGGGAGGCCCAGCTCCAGCTCGTAGTTGCCAGGCTTCTCCAGGTGGCCGGAGCAGCAGAACATCTTCGTGCCCGGGCTCTTCTCGGTGCCCCACTGCCGGTACCAGTCGGCGCCGTTGCGGACGATGCCGGGCACCGAGGCCAGCGTCTCGACGTTGTTCACCGTGGTCGGCTGGCCGAACGCCCCCGACTGGGCCGGGAACGGGGGCTTGATCTTGGGCTCGGCCCGCTTCCCCTCCAGCGAGGAGAGCATCCCCGTCTCCTCCCCGGCGATGTAGGCACCCGCGCCGACGTGGACCGTCAGGTCGCAGCTCCACCCGCTCCCCTGCACGTCCTCGCCGATCCAGCCTGCCTCGTAGGCCTCGGTGACGGCCCGGTTCAGGACGCGGATCTCCGGGAAGAACTCGCCCCGGACGTAGACGTAGACGTGCTCGGCGCGGATGGCCCGGGCCGCGATCATGCAGCCCTCGATCAGCAGGTGGGGCGTCCAGCGGAGGATCTCCCGGTCCTTGAAAGCGCCGGGCTCGCTCTCGTCGGCGTTGCAGGCCAGGTAGCGGGGGTCGCCGTCGCCCGAGGGCATGAAGCTCCACTTCACCCCGGTGGGGAAGCCGGCGCCGCCCCGCCCCCGGAGACCGGCGTCCTTCACCTCCGAGGTGATCTCGTCGGGCTCCATCTCCAGCGCCCGCTCCAGCGCCTCGTAGCCGCCGCGCTCGCTCCAGCCCTCCAGGCTCTTCGCCTCCTCCTCGCCCTGGTGGGCCGAGAGGAGGGTGGTCGTCTCGCGCTCGTGCCGGTGCGGCCAGCTCATCCCTCGCCCTCCTCCCCGTCCCGGGCCCGAGCGCGGAGATCGTCCAGGATCTCCGGCACCTTCTCGGGCGTGACGCCCTCGACGTACTCGTCGTTGACCTGTACGACAGTGGCGAACCCGCAGGCCCCCAGGCACTCCACCTCCATCACGGTGAACAGGCCGTCGTCGGAGGTCTCGCCGAGCCGGACGCCCGCCTCCTCGAGGAACGCCTCCAGCACCTCCTCGCCGCCGCAGAGGTGGCAGGAGATGTTGGTGCAGACCTGGATCAGGTACCGGCCCACCGGCCGGCGGTTGTACATGGTGTAGAAGCTGGCCACCGAGTGGACGTAGGCCGGGGTCACGTCGAGCGCCCCGGCGATCTCCTCCATGGCCTCGCCCGAGACCCAGCCGTTCCGCTCCTGGGCGTAGTTGAGCATCGGGAGCAGGGCCGCCCGTTTGGTGGGGTAGCGGCCCAGGGCCTTCTCCAGCCGGTCCCGGCCCTCCTCGTCCTCGAAGAGGGGCTCCTCGGAGCTGTCCGCGCCCTGTCGGTCGGACCGCATGTACGGCTGCGACCCGGCCACCGCCGGATGGATCTCGTCGCTCACCGGTCGATCTCCCCCAGCACGATGTCCAGGCTGGCGTTCACCGCGATGACGTCGGACACGAGCTCGTCCTCCACCATCTCGGGCAGGGCCGAGATGTTCACGAAGGAGGGGCCTCGGAACCGGCACCGGACCGGCTTCTCGCCCCCGTCCGAGACCAGGCCGATGCCCAGCTCGCCCTTGGAGCCCTCCACCGAGTACCAGACGTCGCCCGGCGGCACCTTCAGCCCCTCCATCACCAGCTTGAAGTGGGAGATCATCGAGTCGATCGATCCCATCGCGTCGTGCTTGTCGGGCAGGACCACCTGCGGGTCGTCCACGTTGATCGGGCCCTCCGGCAGCCGCTCCAGGGCCTGCTCCAGGATCCGCACGCTCTGCCGCATCTCCTCGAGCCGGACCAGGTAGCGGTCGTAGACGTCGCCGCGCTCGCCCACCGGGACGTCGAAGTCGTACT
>CAYVFM010000181.1:0-2989 GCA_964450995.1 uncultured Gemmatimonadota bacterium
ACCGGATCCGACGCCACCGGCATCCGCGGGTCCACCTCACGGTCCGCGCCGGGGGTCATTCGTACCGGAGCGCTTCGATGGGATCGAGCCGGGCCGCCCGCCGGGCGGGCCAGAGCCCGAAGAAGACGCCCACCGCCACCGAGAAGCCCACGGCCAGCAGGACCGCCTCCACCGAGACCGCGGTGTTCCAGCCGGCGAACTCGGCGAAGCCCCTGGCCGCACCGGCGCCCAGCAGGATGCCCAGCAGTCCGCCGGCCACGCAGAGCACCAGCGCCTCCAGGAGGAACTGGACCAGCACGTCCCGCCGACGGGCGCCCAGCGCCTTCCGGAGCCCGATCTCCCGGGTCCGCTCGCTCACCGAGACGAGCATGATGTTCATGATCCCGATGCCGCCCACGATCAGGCTCACCACGGCGATCCCGGCGAGCAGGTAGGTGAAGGTGCGGCTGGTCTCCTGGAAGGTGCCCAGCAGCTCGGCCCGGTTCTGGACCCAGAAGTCGTTGGCGTCGCCGGGCCGCAGCCGATGGGCGCGCCGGAGGACGTCCTCGATCTGCATCATCGCCAGGTCCATCGAGGCCCCCGGTGCCACGGTGGCGTCGAACGACTCGATGCGGTCGGTGCCCATGAGCCGGAACTGCGCGGTGCTCAGGGGCACGAAGAGCTGGTCGTCCGGGCTGAACCAGCCCGACCCCCCCTGCTCCTCCATGATGCCGATGACCTCGAAGCCGACGTTCCGGATCGCGATCTCCCGGCCCACCAGCTCCATCGCGTCCACGCCCAGGGCCTCGGGCACCGTCGCGCCGAGCACGGCCACGCGCCGACGTCCCCGCTCCTCGTCGCGGTCGAAGAACCGCCCGATCTCCAACTCGGCGTGGGCCACCTCCGGATAGCTGGCCGAGGTGCCGACGACCCGGAAGTTGGCGTTGGCCCGGCCGTGCTCGACCTGGAAGCTCTGGTCCATCTCCGGGGCGACGTTGGAGACCGTCGAGACCTCCCGCCTCACCCGCTCCATGTCGTCCACCGTGAGGTGCGCCTCGTCGCGCCCGCCGCGGTTGAACCAGCCCTGACCGGGCCGGACGGTCAGCACGTCGGTGCCCATGGCCGCGATCTGCTCCTGCACGGCGCGCTGGGCCCCCTCGCCCAGCGCCACCATCGTGATGACAGCGGCGATGCCGATGACGATCCCCAGCATCGTGAGGGCCGAGCGCAGCTTGTTGCTGCGGATGGCGTCCAGGGCGACGCCGAGGACCTCGAGGAAGAATCCCTTCCTCTTCATGCTGTGCCTCCCGTCAGTTGCTCATGCCGGGCACGCCGCTCCGCTCCCGGATCCGGTTCAGCATCTCGCTCTGCTGCACCAGCGCGAGGGGGACCTGTACGACGGTGTCCCCCTCGGACAGGCCCGCCAGGATCTCGGTGTGCTCGAAGTTGCTCAGGCCGATCATGATCGGCTCGAGGGTGAGCCGCCCCTCCGCGTCGCGCCGGAAGACGAACGCCTTCCGGGGCTGGCCCGCGTCGCGCCCCCGCTCGGCCGCCTCCCGGGCCTCGCGCATCCGCTGCATCAGCCGGCGCCGCTCCCCGGCGTCCAGCTCCTCGAACAGCTCCCGGCGCTCGTCCGGCGACATGTTCCGGAGCTCCTCGGCCGTCGGGAGGCCGTCGTCGCCGGACGCGTCGTCTTCGCCGCCGCCCCCGTCGGCCGCCGCCGTGTCGGACCCGGGGACGGACGGCGCGTCCTGCTCCAGCAGCGACTCGTCCATGCCCAGCGCGTCGACCAGCCGCCGGGCCTCCTCGGGCAGCTTCACCCCGCTGTTGGCGAGCGCCAGCACGTCGGACCGGCGGCCGACCAGGATGGAGACGTCGGCGTTCATCCCCGGCCGCAGAAGACCCTCCTCGTTGGCGATCCGCGAGAGCACGGCGAACATGGTGACGTTCTGCTCGACAGTGGCCTGGGGCTCGACCTTGAGCACCTGTCCCGTGAAGGTGCGCTCCGTATACGCCTCGACGGCGATCTCCACCTGCATGCCGGGCTCGATCTGCCCGATCTCCGACTCGTCGACCAGGGTCCGCACCTGCACCTCCGACAGGTCGGCCATCTCCATGAGGGTGGAACCCCCGGTGACGTCGCGGGTGGAGGTGATGATCTGCCCGGCCTCCACCTGCTTGGCGATGACCGTCCCCGTGATCGGGGCTCGCACCGTGGCGTCCTCGCGCTGCTCGGTCGCCAGCTCCAGCCGGGTCCGGGCCTGCTGGTGGGCCGACTGGGCGTTGGCGTGCTCCAGGATCGCCGACTCCAGCTCGGTGGCGGTCACCACCCCCGAGTCGCGCAGGGCCCGCGCACGCTCCAGCCGGCTCTCCGCCACCTGGAGCTGGGCTTCCGCCTGGTCGAGGTCGGCCCGGGCCTGCTCCAGCTCGTTCACCTCGTCCCGGGGGTCGATGCGCGCCAGCAGCTCCCCCTGCTCCACCCGATCGCCCAGGTCCACCGGCATCTCCAGGATCTCCCCGGACGCCTGTGACTTGACCTCCACCCGGCGGACGGGCTCGATGGTCCCGGTGGCCTCGACGCTGGACTCGATGGTCTGCCGCTCGACGACGGCGTCCTGCAGGGTGAGGCCGTCCTGGTCCGCCGAGCCGGAGCTGCAGCCGGCGGCCGCCAGGGCGGCGGCCGAGGCGAGCAGGATCGCGCTCGGGTGCGGGACGCGCCGGAGTGCGGTGGGGGGGAAGCTGTTCGTCACGGTCGCTCCACGGGGTCGGAGTCGGGGCTCGCCGGCTCGTCGCCGGCCAGGCTCTCGATGTCGGTGCCCAGCACGCTCTCGAGGCGTGCCAGGGCCACCTGGTAGTCGAACTTCCGGCGGATGACGTCCACCTGGGCCTGCTGGAGGGCGATCTGGGCCGACTGCAGATCCAGGATGGTGGCCGCGCCGAGCCGGTAGCGCTGCTGGGTGACCCGGAGGTCCTCGCGGCTCAGCTCGACGCTCTCCCGGGCCAGCTCGAG
>CAYVFM010000182.1:0-2861 GCA_964450995.1 uncultured Gemmatimonadota bacterium
CTCTGGTTCGTGATCCGGGCGGCCCTGGGGAGCTGAGCGCGGGTCCGCGCTGGCCTCAGCGGAGGATGGCCGCCACGCCGGTGTCGGTGGGCATCCGCTCGTCGGAGAGGATCAGGGAGCGTCCGCCCATCTGCATGACGACCTCGGCGGCCTCGTCCAGCAGGTCGACGGCCTGCGGACCGGGGTCCTCGCCCCCCTCCCGGATCAGCTCCATCTCGCCGGTGCTCCGGTCGAACCGCCCCCAGGCGTTGCGACCGTGCTCCGTGAGAAGCAGACGGATCCGGCCGGCGACGGCCAGCCGGCAGACGGCGGAGAGGTCCGCCTCGCCCTTCCCGCTGCCGTAGGCGTTCTCCCACAGGTCCAGCGCGCGGTCGATGGTCTCCAGCGCCCGCTCCCGCACGATGGGCCACGCCTCCTCGTGGAGGCGGTCGGCGCCCCAGTTCGAGACGCTGCCGGTGACCCCGTCCTCGGAGAGGTTCTCCAGCCTGCTCACGTCGTGATAGAGGGGGTGGTAATAGTCCACGGCGGCCAGGACCACCGGCCCGATCTCGTCCGCCAGCAGCTCCCGCACCCCGTCGTCCACCTTGCGGAAGAAGCGCTTCAGCTCGGACTTGGCGTCGTCCTGCCCGACGCCGTGACCGTGGAAGATGGCCCCCGTGCCGCCGGACGTCCCGGCCTGCTTCGGGCTGTGGAACTGGAGCTCGTCCCGCTCGAACTCGTAGCCCAGGGCCTCCTGCAGGCTGCGGGGGACCCCGGCCAGGTCCACGGGCGTGAGGCCCGAGCGGGTGCCCTGCCACAGCCGGACCTCGTTCTGGCTGATGGAGAGCACCCAGTAGCGGTCCGGAGCCTGAAGGTACTCCATGAGCGGCCGGGTGTGGAACGTGGGCGCGACGACCACCAGGTCCTGGAAGGTGACCGGGAGCCGGTAGACGCGGTGGACCTCCGGGCTGGCGAAGGCCGCCAGGCCGTCCGCCTGGTACGTCCAGAAGTCCTGTCCCACGTCGAGGAAGGACCGGAACGGGTCCAGGACGCGGTCCACCTGCTCCCGGTCCACGCTCTCCGAGAGCTCCTCCTCCGCCTGCTCCAGGGCTGCGCGAAACCGAAGGCGGTTCGCCTCCGCGCCGGAGCTTCGCTCCGTCTCCAGGTAGATGGATGCCGCCGGGGCGTCGTCCACGCCCAGCAGCTCCTTCAGCTCGTCACGGCCAAAGTAGTCCACCGATCGAACTCCTCTTTCTCGTGCGGTCTCTACGCCTGTGATGTGCCGCGCCTCGGTCGGCGGCGCGTCGGGGAGCGGGGCCGGCGCGCGGGCAGGGGGGCGCCCTGTGCACGGCGCTCCCCGGGCCGGATACCCGGAGCACGGACCGTACCGGAGCGGAGACCCGCCGCTCCGCGCCGACCCGCCGGTGGGGGCGCGCCGCCGGGGGCCGACGCCTCAGCCGATCCCCGGGAACAGGGCCTGGAACAGCAGGCCGAGCACCGACATGACCAGGGCGCCGAGGAAGGCGGCCCCGAAGCCCGCCACGGCGAAGCCCGGCGTGAGCACCGAGGCCAGCGCGAAGAGGATGCCGTTCAGGACCAGGTAGAACAGCCCGAGGCTGAGGATGGTGATGGGCAGGGTCAGGACCACCAGTATCGGCTTGAGCACGGCGTTCAGCAGGCCGATGACCAGGGCCGCCAGCAGGAGCGCCCCGGTGCCCCCCACCACGATGCCCGGGACGATCTTCGTCGTCAGGTAGAGGGCAACTGCGTTCAGCAGCCACCGCAGCACGAGCAGCATGTGACCTCCGCCGGTCGAATGTAGCGCGGCGCGGCCCGCTCCCGGGTGGCCGCGGCTCCCGGAAGGAGCCGGCCGTCGTGCTCCCGCGCGCGGCCAACCGGGGAACGCAGATTGCGCCGCAGGAAGGTGACAAGCTGTCCCGCGGGGGCGCGGCCGACAAGCCGCCGGGGCGCCCGGAGACGACCGACCGCGAGGAACCGAACCGGGAGGCGACGATGGAGGTCCAGGTCGACGGCGTGGAGATCGAGGCTGTGCGGGGAGACATCACCAACCAGCCCGAGTTCGACGCCGTGGTCAACGCGGCCAACGCGGAGCTGAGGACCGGGGGCGGCGTGGCCGGGGCCATCCACCGGGCGGCCGGGCCCGGGCTGGCGGAGGAGTGCCGCCCGCTGGCCCCGATCGAGCCGGGCGAGGCGGTGATCACCGGGGGGCACGACCTCCCCAACCCCCACGTCATCCACGCCCTGGGGCCGGTCCACGGCCGCGACGAGCCCTCCGACGAGCTGCTGGCGGCCTGCTACCGGAACTCGCTGGCCCGGGCCGAGGAGAACGGGCTCTCCTCGGTGGCCTTCCCCGCCATCTCCACCGGCGCCTTCGGCTATCCCATGCGCGAGGCGGCGCAGGTGGCCGTCTCCACGCTGGTCGGGGAGGCGCCGGGGCTCGAGCACGTGCGCCGGATCCGCCTCTGCCTGTTCGGGGAGCGGGCGCTGGATGCGCACGAGGAGGCGCTCCGGGAGCACGGAGGATAGGCGGCGCTCCAGCCGGGCTCGCCGGGGTGCTGCACCGCGTAGGCATCCACGGTGAGGCGGTGGTCGGCCATGTAGGCCGGACGCTCGTACTCCCGCGCCAGCACCTCGCCGTAGATCGCCCAGCATCCGGGCGAGGAGAGCATGTGGTCGTGCGTGGTCCCGTCGGTCGCCGGGACGAGCGCTCCGCAGCTGAAGCATGGCTCCCGCTCCGGCTGCTGAGTCATCGATCTCCCTCCCGATCCGGGGACCGTCCCGGGCGCCGCTCTCGGCTCAGTAGATGGCCAGCAGGTCCAGGATCGGCACGCCCATGAGCGAGGAGCGGCCGGTCCGCACGC
>CAYVFM010000183.1:0-2850 GCA_964450995.1 uncultured Gemmatimonadota bacterium
ACACCGACTCGAGGCTGGTCGCCCGGGCGCTGATCCACCAGAGCTTCGAGGACGGGTGGGCCGACCGCCACGCCGAGCGCAACGGCGGCGAGACACCCGTCGTCATCGTGGGCCAGTTCGAAAACCGGACGATGGAGCACGTGCCGGTCAACACCTTCCTGAACGACCTCGAACGGGCCTTCATCAACTCGGGGCAGGTGACCGTGGTGGCCGACCGCGAGGAGCGCGAGGGGGCGCGGGCCGAGCGCGAGGACCAGCAGCGCCACGCCCGGGCCGACAGCCGGGCCGCGCTGGGCCGGGAGCTGGGCGCCGACTACATCCTCCAGGGCGAGCTGCAAGCCATCGAGGACCAGGAGGGCGGCGAGCAGATCATCTACTACCAGGTCGACGCCACGCTGGTCGACCTCGAGTCGAACGTGAAGATCTGGGCCGGACAGGAGCGCATCAAGAAGTACATCGAGCGCAGCCGGCTGGGATCGTGATCAGCCCCGGGAGGCGGACCATGGAGAACCGTTCGATCGGCAGCGCGGCGACCCGCACCGTCCGTCCGGCCGCCGTGCTGGCGCTGGCCGGCCTGGTGGCCGCCGCCGCGGCCTGCTCGAGCCGCCAGGTCGACGAGGAGCCGGTGATCGAGCAGGGCGACCGGGTGGAGGTGCCCACCGACGACCCGACCGCCTCCGGGCCCGACGCGACGAGCGCCGAGGCGCTGGCCGAGCGCCGCGAGGCGATCCGGGCCGCCGCCCTGGCCGAGTGCGAGGGCGAGGCCTGCGACGCCATCGCCCGGGGCGAGGTCCGGCCCGGGCTGACCGAGACCGGCGTGCTGGCCGCCACCGGGACCACCGGGGAGGCCTGGCGGATCCGGCGCACCGGCTCCTCGGTGGTGATGACGCCCCGCTCGTTGGACCATCCGCCGACCGACGCGGTGAGCGAGCTGGTGCTGGTCCAGCTCGCCGACGGCGAGGTGGCCCGCTACGCCTACCGCGAGGCCCAGGGGGTGCAGCTGGTCGACGAGCCCGCCGACGCCACCGCCGAGGGCCGCGCCGGGGCGCTGGCCGACCTGCTGGTGCGCGAGGGCGACGAGCTGGCCGCCGCCGGCGAGCTGGACGCCGCCCTGGAGCGCTACGACCGGGCCGACGTGCTCACCCGCGACCGGCCTCTGCTCGACTACAAGATCGCCTCCGTGCTCGACAAGCAGCTCCGGCCGATCCAGGCGCTGATCCAGTACCGGCTCTTCCTCCACCGGCTGGAGCTGGAGAAGCTCCGGGCCCGGGGCGAGATCGCCGCCAACATCGCCGAGGCGGTCTCCCGGGCGCGCGATCGGATCATCGTGCTGGAGAAGCGGACCTCCGGCGAGGAGTAGGGCCGCGGTGAGGCGGCGCGGCGCGGCCGGCCGCCGGCGCGCGGACTCCGCCGCCCCCACCGGGGGACGCGGGGGACGGGCGGTCGGGGTACTGGCCCTCCTGCTGGCCCTGGCGGCGGGCGGCTGCGTCCACCTCGGGGGTCTGTTCGCCAGCGCCGGACCCGGCGGGGGGGGCTGGGACGCCAGCCTCCGGACGGCCCTGGCGGGCGGCCGCCACGAGCGGGCGCTGGCCCTGGTGGGCCCCGACAGCGCCCGGGCCGGCGACGAGCTGCTCCGCCTCCAGCACGAGGGCGTGGTCGCCCACTACGCCGGCCGCTGGAAGCAGAGCTCGGAGGCCCTCGAGCGGGCCTTCGCGATGGCCGAGGACCGCTACACCAAGAGCGTCTCGAAGGCCCTGCTCTCGGTGATCACCAGCGACCGGGTCCTCGCCTACGATCCGCCCCACCCCGAGCGGCTGCTCTATCACTACTACGGCGCCCTCAACTACCTCCGCCGCGACGACCCCGAGGAGGCCGCCGTCGAGGCCCGCCGGCTGGGCCACCTCCTCCAGCGCAGCCTGGACGGCGACCTGCCGGCCACCCCCGACGGCCTCGGTCGGGCCCTCTCCCGCTTCGCCGGCGCCGTCTTCGAGGCCGCCGGCCGGGAGGAGGAGGCCGCCGTGGCCCACCGCCGCGCCCGGCGGTTCGGCGGCGAGGTCCGGGGCCCGACCGCCGGCCCGGCGGCCCCGGACACCGCGGCCGCCCTCCCGCTGGCCGACGTCGACCTCGCCGCCCCCGTCGATTCCGGCGAGGTGCTGGTGGTCGTCGAGCGCGGCTTCGTGGCCCACCGCGAGGAGGAGTCGGTCACCCTCTTCCTGCTCCCCCACGAGGTCCGTCGCCTGCGGAGGATCCGCCGCCGGGCCCGGGTCGACGACCGGGAGGCCGACCTGGAGGAGACCCTGGAGCTGGCCCGGCGGGTGGAGGGCCGCAGCTTCGGCCACCGCGGACCGGGCGGCTTCTCCGGCGACCCGGTGCTGATCCGGGCGGCCTGGCCGGTCTACCGCGACCGGGCCTCGCCCGCCGGCGCCTCCTCGCTGGCCGTCGACGGCGAGCCGGCGGGGGCGGGGCCCGTGGCCCGGGCCGACCTGTCGGAGGCGGTGCGCGAGGCCTACGAGGGCCGCCGGGTCCTCGACATCGCCAAGGCCCTGCTCCGGGCGGCGGCGAAGGAGGCGCTGGCGGAGGCCATCGAGGAGGGGGTGAGCGAGGAGGACGAGACGCTCGGCGACGTCCTCGGCTGGACGGCCCGGATCGCCGGCGCCCTGCTGGAGCGGGCGGACACCCGCTCCTGGCACCTCCTCCCCGAGCGGCTGGAGCTGTTCCGGCTGCGACTGCCGGCGGGGGCCCACCGGCTCGCGGCGGAGGCGCCCGGGGCCGGGACGCTGGAGCTGGGGACGGTGGAGGTCGAGCCCGGGGGGGTGGCGGTGGTCTCGGCCCGGGCCTGGCGCTGAGGCG
>CAYVFM010000184.1:0-2835 GCA_964450995.1 uncultured Gemmatimonadota bacterium
AGAGCGCGGCCGCCGGGTCGGCCGCGGCGGCGGTGACGGACTCGACGGTGGCCGAGGGCGTCCTCCAGGGGCTCGGCCGGGCGCTCCGGGTGAGCTCCTCCCGGACGCCGGAGGCCAACTTCGGCTCGCTCTCCCGGCGGCAGGCCACCTCCCTCGGCCAGGCGAACCGGTACGCGGTGGAGATCCAGAAGAAGTACTCCATCCCGGCCGCCTGCATCGTGTTCGTCCTCATCGGCGGGCCGCTGGCGGTGCGCTTCCGGGAGGCGGGGCTGGCGATGGTGGTGGCGGCCAGCCTGCTCATCTTCTGTGCCTACTACGTGTCGCTGGTGGGAGGCGAGGAGCTGGCCGACGAGCTGATCCTGAGCCCGTTCTGGGCCATGTGGGCCCCGAACGTGCTCTTCGGGGCCGGGGGGATCGCCCTCCTCTGGCGGTCGGTGAAGGTCGGATGACGTCGGACGACGGGGGGGAGGGCGGCCTGATCCCGGAGCGCTGGCAGCGTCGGCGGGCCGGGGCCCGGATGCGGATCCTGGACCGCTACGTCCTGGACTCCTTCTTCCGGATCTTCGGCGTCTGCGTGCTGGGCGTCCCCTTCATCTTCATCGTCATCGACCTGGCCGACCAGGCGGACAGCTACCTGGCCGAGGGAGCGAGCCTGGGCCAGATCGCCCTCCACTACGTCTACCAGTTCCCCTACCAGTCCCTGCTGGCCTTCCCCATCGCCGCCCTGCTGGCGGCGGTCTTCGGCGTGTCGACGATGACGCGACACTTCGAGACCACGGCGGCCAAGGCGGGCGGGATCAGCTTCTACCGGCTGGTGGCCCCGATGCTGGGGGCGGGGATGCTCATCAGCTTCGTCTCCCTGGGGCTCACCGAGGTGGTGCCCTCCACCAACGAGATGGCGGAGGACGTCCTGGGCCAGGAGCGGTCGCGCTCGGAGACGATCCGGCGGAACTTCGTCTTCCGCGGTCGGGACGGCCGGGTCTACCGGATCGGCCAGCTCGACACCCGGCTGGAGACGCTCAACCGCGTGGACGTGGACCGGGAGGGGACGGGCTGGGACTTCCCGACCTACTCGCTCTCGGCCTCCAGCGGCCGCTGGGTGGAGCCCGAGGGGCGCTGGGTGCTGGAGTCCGGGCGCCTGCGGCTGCTCCCGGAGCTGGCGACGACCCGCGCCTTCCGCTTCCGGGAGATGTGGCAGGCCGACTTCACCGAGACGCCCGAGGAGCTGCTGGCCGAGCCCCGGGACCCGGACGAGATGGGCTACTTCGAGCTGGGTCGGTTCATCGACGCGGTCCAGCGCTCGGGGGGCGACGCGAACAAGCTCATCGTCGAGCGGGCCCTGAAGATCTCCTTCCCGTTCACCTGCTTCATCATCGTCCTCTTCGGGGCCCCGCTGGCCCACACCACCCGGCGGGGCGGGCCGACGGCGTCCATCGGGATCGCCCTGGCCACCACCATCGTCTTCCTGATGCTCGTCCGCGTCTGCGAGGGCCTGGCGGCCGGCGGCGCCATCCCCCCGAGGCTGGCCGCCTGGATCCCCAACGTCCTCTTCCTGGCCGCGGGCCTCGTCCTGATGAAGAAGGTGAGGACATGAACGACGTCGACATCGACCTGGAGACCTGGCTCGGGCCCGCCGAGGCCTCGGCGCTGGACCCCGCCGACCAGGCGGACCTGGAGGTGGCCGTGGAGGCGGCGCTGGCCGGCGGGCGCGAGATCATGCGGCGCTACCGGCCCGGGGAGAACCTGGACGTCGTCGAGAAGAGCCCGGGCGATCCGGTGACCGAGGCCGACCGGGCCGCCGACCGGGCCATCACGGCGGTGCTCGAGGCCCGACGGCCCGGCGAGCCCGTGCTGAGCGAGGAGGGCGCCGCCCCCGAGGGGCTGGAGCGGGCCGGCGGCGGCGTGGAGGCCGGGGCGGCGGGCCACCTCTGGGTGGTGGACCCGCTGGACGGCACCAAGGAGTTCCTGGCCGCCAACGGCGAGTTCGCCGTGATGGTGGGGCTGGCCGTGGAGGGCCGCGCCCGGCTCGGGGCGGTCTACCGACCCGACCCCGGGGTCCTCTACGTGGGCAGCTCGGCCGGCGGCGCCTGGCGCGGCGAGCTGCTCCCGCCCGCGGAGCGCCGGGCCCGGCGGGAGGCCGACGCCGGCGACGCGGACGGGGAGGGCGACGACGCCGGGGACGCGCGCCCGGCGGTGGACGAGCGGATGCGCTCGACGATGGCGCGGGGCCGGGAGCGGCCGGGCCGGGACGCCGACCGGCCGGCGGCCCGCCGGGGCGAGGGCGCCGACGCCGAGGACCCGTCCTCGGGGGACGACGCCGGCGAGGGCGACGAGGAGACGGCCCGCGAGGGGCCGGAGGTGACCTCGCTGGCCGACTTCGGCCCGCCCGACTCCTTCTCGGTGGCCTCGCCCCGGGAGGGGCCGGTGCGGGTGCTCCACTCGCGGTCGCACACGCCGGAGGGGCTGGAGCGGCTGGCGGAGGCGCTGGGCGAGGTGGAGCTGCTGCCCCACGGCTCGGCGGGCCTCAAGGGCGCCCGGGTGGCCTCGGACGAGGGCGACCTCTACGTGCACCCGGTGCCCTACATGATGGAGTGGGACACCTGCGCGCCGGAGGCGGTGCTCCGGGGGGCGGGCGCGAGGGTGGGCGACTGCCGGGGCGAGGAGCTGCGGTACGGGAAGGAGGATCCGGGTCAGCCGCACGGGCTCTTCGCGGCGCGGCCGGACGTCTGGGAGCGGGTGGCGGAGCTGGTGGAGGAGCTGTCGCCGTGACGGGCGGACCACCAGGGGAGAACGTCCCCTCTCCACGGACTCGGGTACGCCGGCCGGGGGCGGGCG
>CAYVFM010000185.1:0-2828 GCA_964450995.1 uncultured Gemmatimonadota bacterium
CCGCCGAGGCGACGCCGGCCTCGGTGTCCTCCACGGCGACGGCGCGGACGACGTCCCGTCCCCGGTCCGCCAGCGAGGCCAGCGCCCGGCGGTAGGGCTCGGGGTCGGGCTTCTCGGCGTCCACGTCGGCGGCGGTGACCACCGCCTCGAAGCGTTCCCTCCAGCCCAGCCGCTCCAGGACGATCTCCACCATCCAGGGGTCGCTGGAGGTCACCAGCGCCAGCCGCCGGCCCTCCCGGCGGCAGGCCGCCAGCAGCTCCTCCGCCCCGGGCGCCGGGGCCAGCTCCTCCTCCAGGCGCCGGCGGTAGGCCGCGCGGAACCGGGCCTCGTAGGCGTCGGCCGCCCCCGGATCGGCCGGGAGGCCGGCCGCCGAGAGGAAAAGCCGGATCACCTCGTCGTGGGGGCGGCCCATGCCCCGCCGGTAGTCGTCGCGGTCCAGGCGTCCGCCGCCGGCCTCCACCGCCTCGCGGTGGGCCCGGAACTTCAGCCGCTCGGTGTCCACGAGGACGCCGTCCAGGTCGAAGACGACGTCGGCGGGGGAAGGGGCGGGATCGGGGGTCACGGGACCGGAATGGGAGGGATCCGGCCTCCCGGGCGCAACGGCCCGCCGGTCCGCCGGCGCGGCGTGGAGCTTGCCCGCTGTTGTGGGCGGGCCGGGCGGCTCACGTCGAGTCGCCCGCGGCAGCCCGACGTCACGGCAGCGAACGCGAGCACCGAGGAGAGGACCGATGACCGAGATCGAGCTGGCGGGCGAGACCGTCCCCGTCGTCGAGGCGCACGGCGCCCGCGTCCCCGCCCTGGGCTTCGGCACCTGGGAGCTGGAGGGCGAGACCGCCGAGGAGATGACGCTCGCCGCCCTGGAGGCGGGCTACCGGCACGTCGACACCGCCCAGGCCTACGGCAACGAGGCCGAGGTCGGCCGCGCCATCGCCCGCTCCGAGGTGCCCCGCGAGGCGATCTTCCTCACCACCAAGATCTGGCCCGACTGCTTCGGCTCCCGCCAGTTCGCCGACGCCGTCGACGAGCGGCTGCAGCTCCTGGACGTCGAGCGGGTGGACCTGCTGCTGCTCCACTGGCCCGTCTTCGAGGGCACCACCCTGGTGCGGACCATGGGCTTGCTCGAGGAGGCCCGCCGGCGGGGCAAGACCCGCCACATCGGGGTCAGCAACTTCACCACCGACCAGCTCGCCCGGGCTCGGGCCGCCACCGAGGGGCCGCTGGTCACGAACCAGGTGGAGTACCATCCCTTCCTGGACCAGGGGCCCGTGCTGGAGGCGGTGCGGGAGGCGGAGATGTGCCTCACCGCCTACTCGCCCCTGGCCCACGGCGAGGCCGTCGGCCACCCGACGCTGGAGGAGATCGGCCGCCGGCACGGCGTCGGCGCGCCGGTGGTGGCGCTCCGCTGGTTGATCCAGCAGGAGCGGGTCGCCGCCATCCCTCGCACCTCCGATCCCGACCACGCCCGGGAGAACCTGCGGGCGCAGGAGATCGAGCTCTCGGAGGCGGAGATGGCCGAGATCTCGGGCCTCGCCCGACCCGACGGCCGGGTCATCGACCCGGAGCCGCTGGCGCCCGACTGGGACTGACGCGCCGGGACGCCCGCGCCCCGGACCGCCCTCAGCAGCCGAAGCTGCTGACCTCGCCGCCGAGCACGAGCTGGCCCACCTTCCGGCCCTGGCGCATCTGGAACTGGCGGATGCAGGCGAGGCCCACGATCTCCTCGGTGTCCTCGTCCCGGATCCAGAGCTCGAGCTGCTGGCCGGTGAAGTCGGACAGCTCGAAGGTCTCGCTCCTGTTTTCGTAGACGATCCCCAGGGCGGGGAGGGCCCGCTGGCGGTTCGTGGAGATCTCCACGTCCCGGTCCAGCCGGTTCTCCACCCGCACCCGGCAGTCCCCGTCGCAGGCCACGGTCGTGCCGGAGGAGGACGCGGACGTCGCGCCGCCGGCCGTCGCGCTCCCGTCGGCGCCGCCGGAGGCGGAGGCGCAGGCGGCGGCCAGGGCCAGGGCGGCGACGAGCGCGAGGGGGCGAGCCGGGCTCGGGGCGTTCGGGGTCACGGGTCCTCCTCCGTGGTTGGACGGCGTCGACGAATGTTGTTAATTTAGCACCCGGTCGGTCCGCCCTCAAGCGCCGGCCCCGCCGGGCCGGACGTCCGGCGGCGGGCGCCCGGACGCCGCGGCGGGGCCCGGGCGCGTTGCCGCAGGCGCGCTTGCGGACCATCTTCGGGATCCGGGCCCGCCGTCCCGCTCCCCCCGGGGCGGGCTCCCGCCGACGGGAGGTGCCGTGCACGCCATCGATCCGGGACGCCGTCGCCGACGCGCCGCCGTGGCCCTGGCCGCTCTCCTGGCTGCACCCGCGGCCCTGCCGGGCCAGCAGCCCCCGGACACCGCCGACCCGTCCCCCCGACCCCCGCTCGCCGACAGCGTGGCCCCCGCGGCGCCGGCGCTCCTGCCGCCGCTCCGGGTGGAGGCGCGATCGTCGGAGCCCCCCGCGAAGATCCGGGGCTTCGAGCGCCGCCGGCGCCGGCACCCGGCGGGCGTCTTCGTGGATCGGGCGGAGATCGAGCGGCGGGACCCGCGCCGCGTGAGCGACCTGCTGCGGGGCGTGGCCGGGATCACCCCGGGGCGGCCGCCGGCCGGCGTGGGTCGGCCGCGGGTCCGGATGGACCGGACCCCGGCCGTGCCGGGCCGCCGCGCCTGTCGGGTCCGCTTCTTCGTCGACGGGATGCCGGTGCCGAAGCGCGGCGGCTTCCGGATCGACGACCTGCAGCCGGACGACGTGGAGGCGATCGAGGTCTACCGCGGGGTCTCGGAGGTCCCGCCCCGCTTCC
>CAYVFM010000186.1:0-2812 GCA_964450995.1 uncultured Gemmatimonadota bacterium
GCCACGGGGATCCCCGCGACGTCGGCGTATTCCGAGGCCTGCACGACCTGGCAGGACCCGCCGGCCCCGCACAGCAGGCTGCCGTAGAAGCCGAGCTTGTAGAGCAGCAGGTAGAGCGAGACAAAGATCCCCGCCAGCGCCAGGACCACGACGGCCCGGCGGCGGAGCCCGCGGCTCACGACCGGCTCACCGGGCGCCGGATCCGCCGTCCCCGCCGGTGGAGCCCGCGGCGGCCGAGTCCCCGGCGGCCAGCTCCTGCTCGACGAGGTTGGCGACCGTCTCGTAGCCGTAGTTCTGCGCCTTCCGCCCCTCGACGAAGATCGCCGGCGTCCCGGTGATCTCGAGCTGCTCCCCGTAGCTCCGGGACGCCATGATCTCCTCCACGTACTTCTTGCTCGAGTAGCACTCGTTGAACTGGCCCATGTCCAGGCCGATCTGCCGGGCGTAGTCCGCGAAGTGGCTCTCGGGACCGTTCGAGCGCGCCCACTCCGACTGGTTGGAGAAGAGCTGTCCGTGCATCGCCCAGAACTCCCCCTGGTCGCCGGCGCACCGCGCGGCAAGGGCGGCGGGGATGGCGGGCGTCCTCTGGCTCAGCGGGAAGTCGTAGAAGAGCATCCGGACCTGGCCGTTCTGCACGTAGTCCCGCTTCAGGGCCGGGCCGGGGAGGGAGGCGAAGTTGGCGCAGTGGGAGCAGGTGAAGTCGGCGAACTCCACCACGGTGACCGGGGCGTCCTCCGGCCCCACGGCCGCGGCGTACGCGCCCGAGTCCGGTTCCACGTCCATGGCCGACTGGCTCAGCGGGCCCACCGGCTCCGGGGTCCCGCCCCCGGTCAGAAGCAGGGCCGCCACCCCGCCGGCGGCCAGCACGGCCAGGACCACGTAGAACCACTTGCCCGGTCCGCTCGCACCGCCCTGTGTCTCTCCGTCGCTCACGCTGGTCGTCCTCGCTCGAGTCGCCTCTCCGGGGCCGACGTTCCGTCCGTCTCCGGATACGCCCGTCGGCCGATTTCGGTCACCAGACCAACAGGATCATCGCCGCGGCCGCCAGCAGCAAGGTCGCCGTCGCCAGCATGGCCACGGTGGCCCACTCGGGCAGGCGCCGGCGCCGCATGGAGCCCACCTCGGCCAGGCTCGGCAGGAGGCGCTCGGCCCACGCGTCCGCGGCCTCGCCCACCATCTCCTCCCAGGCCCGCTCGAAGGCCCGGTCCGCGCGCCGGAGCGCGCCGGTCCACGCCTCCCGGGCTCGCTCGACCCCCTCCTCGCCCGCGTCGGGCGGGCCCTCCTCCAGGTCCCGGAGACGGTCCAGCAGCTCCGCCCGGGCCTCCTCCAGCTCCCGGAGGACGGGGACGAGCCGGTCCACCGGCGCCTGCATCCGCAGCCGGATCTCCTCCAGCTCGTCCACCCCCAGGGCGTGCTCCTCCTCCACCCGGGGCGGGGCCCGCTTCTCGTCCACGAGCCGCTCCAGCTCCGCCTCGTAGACCTCGGCCAGCCGGTTGGCCGCGTTCCCCACGGCCGCCCGGGCGTCCTCGCGCAGGTCGTCGGCGTCCATCGCCTCGGCGGCCT
This sequence comes from uncultured Gemmatimonadota bacterium, assembly GCA_964450995.1. GTDB lineage: Bacteria > Gemmatimonadota > Gemmatimonadetes > Palauibacterales > Palauibacteraceae > CAYVFM01. The sequence goes on from CAYVFM010000186.1 coordinate 1,564, forward strand.
TCCGCAGGCTGCGGGCCGAGGCCGCGGCGGACTTGCGGAGGAGGACGGGGCCCAGGGCGATCTCGCCCAGCTCCACCAGGTGAGTCTCCAGGAAGTGAGGCGGCAGGCCGGCCGTCTCGGCGGGCTCGGGGGGCACCCCGGCCGCGGCCTCCCCGGCGGCGGCCTGGAGGACGTCCACCGACAGCCGCATCTCCGGGAGCTCGGACCGGACCGGCGGCGCGACCTCGCCCCGGGCGAACAGCTCCAGCGACCCGTCCTCGCCTTCCCCGGCCGGGCGGTCGCCGGCGGGGGACGCCTCCGCGTCCGGAGCGGCGGCGTCCGCAGCGGACGCGGGCTCCTCCCCGGCGGGCGGCTCCTCCCCGCGGCGCCCTTCCGGGTCGGGAGGCTCGGCCGCGTCCACGGCGGGGGGCTCCGGGGCGTCGGGAGAGGACTCGGCGTCCCGTCCCTGCCCCGGCCCCGGAGCCGCCGGCTCCTCACCGGCCGCCGGCCCCGGGGAGGGCACCGCCTCCGGCTCGCTGCGGGCCAGGCGGACGGCCGTCCGGATCTCCTCCGGGAAGAGGTAGAGGAGCCGGATCACGCTCTCCCCCCGGCGGACCAGCAGCGCCTGGCCCGGCGCGCCCTCGGCGTCCACCGTCCTCGCCTCGTCGGCGGGCCAGGCGAGGGCCAGCCGCTCGCGGCCGCCCAGCAGGTGCAGGCCCCTCCGCGTGAAGACGGCCACCCGGAGCCCGCTGGCCTGCCGACCGGCGAGGTCGCCCACCACCGCGGTGCCCGCGGTGCACACCACCACCTCCCGTGTCAGGTCGGCGGGGAGCCGGGCTCGGCCCGACGCGCGCCCGAGTCGCTCCTCCAGGGCGTGGGCCAGCCGCTCGAGAGGATCCCGGTCGCCCTTCACCGCCAGGGCCCCGTCCTCGGTGAAGATCATCAGCAGGCCGGCCCGGCGGGAGATCCAGAAGACCCGGTCGTAGGGGACCTCGGCGTCGCCCAGGCCGAGGGCCTCCTCCCCGACCCGCGGGGTCACGCCGCGGCGCACCCCGCGGCCCTCCACGAGCACGTCCAGGGGCGGGAGCTCAGCCACGGGCAGGGCGGCGGTCTCTCACGAGGCGAGCAGGCCGAGGACCCGGTCGGTGTCGGTCAGGTCCGCCAGGAGGTGATCCGGCTCGTGGCGCGCCAGCTCCCGGCGGCCCGGCCGGCCCGTGGCCACGGCCAGGGCCCGGAGGCCGGAGCTCCTCGCGCAGCGCACGTCGGCCGG
>CAYVFM010000187.1:0-2806 GCA_964450995.1 uncultured Gemmatimonadota bacterium
CCGGACCGCCGGGCCGAACCGAACCCGAACCGGGACCCTCCCGATGGCCAGGAAGCTTTCCAGCCCCCGCCGCGCCAGCGCGGCTCCCTTCGCCGCGGTCGCCGCGGCCCTGCTCCTCCTCGTCCCGGCCGCCCTGGCGGCCCAGGAGGAGGATCAGCGCGAGGCCGAACAGGACAGCACTGCCACCCTCTCGGGACAGGTGGTCTCGGCGATGACCGGCGGCCCCCTCGAGAGCGTCCGGGTGGTGCTGAAGAATTCGGGCTTCGGCGCCTTCACCGACAGCACCGGGCGCTTCACGATCCGGGACGCTCCGCCGGGCCGGGACACCGTCCGGGTCAGCCTCATCGGCTTCGCCGACGAGCAGGTGCCCCTCACCCTGAAGCCCGGCCACGTCACCCGGGTCACCCTGATGCTGAGCGAGACCGTCCTCCGGGTGGAGGACATCACCGTCGAGGTGCGGCGCCGCCAGGAGATCGGCAAGCTCTCGGGGTTCTGGGAGCGGGAGCGCAGGGGCCTCGGGGCCTTCGTCACCCCGGAGGAGGTCGAGCGGAGGAACCCGCAGCATTCGAGCTCGCTGCTGCGGGGCATCCCGGGCGTCCAGGTCGGCGCCTACACCTTCGGACGAGCCTCCATCCGCATCACCCGGTCCCGGACCGACTGCGAGCCCACCTACTACGTGGACGGGACCGTCAGCCAGAACTTCCACCTGGACGACATGAACCGGGACGACATCATGGCCCTGGAGGTCTACCGCGGGGCGTCCGAGGTGCCTCCGCGCTTCCGGTTCCAGGGCGGGACGTGCGGCGTGATCGTGGTCTGGACGCGGGAGGGCCGCAACCGCATCGGCCGATGAGCCGCCGGCCGGGCTCCTACCCTCCTTCCGACGTCAGCTCCACCTCCGTGGACACCGAGAGGTCGTCGGCCAGGGTGTGGAAGACGGAGCAGTAAGTCTCCAGCGAGAGCTCCACCGCGCGCTCGGCGGCCTCCCGGGGGACCTCGCCCCCGATCCGGAAAACCAGCTCCAGGTCGGTGTAGCGCCGGGGCGGATCCGGGCGCCGGCGCCCGGTCACCTCCACCTCCACCGCGTCCGCCGGGTGGCGGCCCTTCCGCAGGATCTCCACCACGTCGATCCCCGCGCAGGCGCCGAGCGACTCCAGCAGGAGCTCCACCGGGGAGGGGCTCAGCCTGCCCTCCCCGTCCACCGTCGTGACCGCGCCCCCCTCGCTCCGCGCCTCGAAGCGCATCCCCTCCTTCCAGGTGAGCGCCACCCGGCGGGTCTCCCCCGCCGCCTCCGTCGATCCCGCTTCCGAACCCGGCTCCTCCGACATCGTCTCCCTCCCTGGCTGCGTGCCTCGTGTGGCGAGCGAGCACCCCGGCGTTGCGGCCCGCCGGGAGCGCCGAAATGTTGGCCGGCGGCCGGCGCACGGCCAGCGGGGGGCCGCCGGCCGGCGCGGGCCTCCCCGTCCACCGCCCGCAGGAAGGCCGCGACGTGAGCGAGCATCCCACCGACACGACCGGGAGCGGGAGCGCCGGGAGCTGGGGGCGCCGGATCGATCGGATCCGCTGGCTCGGCCCCGGCCTGGTGGTGGCCGCCACCGCCATCGGGGCCAGCCACCTGGTGCTGGCGCCCACCGCCGGCGCCCGCTTCGGCTACGCCCTGCTCTGGGTGATCCCCTTCAGCCACCTCTTCAAGTACCCGGCCTTCGAGTTCGGCCCGCGCTACGCCGTGGCCGCCGGCGAGTCCCTCCTGGACGGCTACGCCCGGGTGCCCGGCCCGCGAGGATGGGCGCTCTGGATCTTCCTGGTCGGGACGGTGGTCCAGGGCGTGACGGTGCTGGCCGGGGTGCTGGGGGTGGCGGCCGCCGTCGCCGCGGCCGTGGTGCCCGCGGTGCCGCTGCCCGCCTGGAGCCTGGCCCTGGGGCTCGCCGTCGCGGTGATGCTGGCCACGGGTGGCTTCGACGGGCTGTCGGCCCTGAGCAAGCTGATGCTCCTCGTGCTCGCGGCGATGACCGCCGTGGCGTTCCTCGCCACGCCTCCCCCCGCGGAGGCCTGGTCCCGGCTGGCGGTCCCGGCCCTGCCGACGGGCTCGCTCGTGCTGGTGGCGGCGCTGCTGGGCTGGATGCCCACGGGGATCGACGTCTCGGTCTGGCACTCCATGTGGGCCGGAGAGCGGCGGGAAGCCTGGCGGGAGCGGGCCCGACGGCGGGGCGAGGACGAGGGAGCCGGCACGCTGGCGGGGGCCCTGCTCGACATGCGCGTGGGCTACGGGCTCTCGCTGGTGCTGGCGGTGATGTTCGTGGCCCTGGGCGCCGAGGTCCTGGCCCCGGCCGGCGAGGTGCCGCAGGGAGCCGAGGTCGCCCTGACCCTGGCGCGCCTCTACACGGACGTGCTGGGGCCCTGGATCCTCCCGTTCTTCCTGGCGGCGGCCTTCTTCGGGATGTTCAGCACCACCTACGGGGTGCTGGACGGCTTCCCCCGGGCCTTCTCGGAGACGGCGGTCCGGATCTGGCCCGCCGCGGAGGACCGGAAGGGGCGTCTCTACTGGGGCTTCCTGGGCGTCACCCTGGCGCTGGCGGTGGCCGAGACCGTGCTCCTGCCCGACCCGGTGGCGCTGGTCACCGTGGCCGCGGTGGCGTCGTTCCTCCTCTCCCCCGTCACGTTCGCCCTGAACTACTGGTGCGTCACCCGGCTGATCGAGGACCCCGAGCAGCGCCCGTCGACGGGGCTCCGGGTGTGGGCGGTGGGGGGCGTCGTCTGCGCCTTCGGGGCCGCCGGGCTCTACCTCTGGGTCCAGCTCCTCCGCTAG
>CAYVFM010000188.1:0-2760 GCA_964450995.1 uncultured Gemmatimonadota bacterium
CCGCCCTCCGCGTCGCCGGGGCCTACCTCGTCTTCGGGGTCGCCTGGATCCTCCTGAGCGACGCCGCCGCCTCCCGGATCGCCGCCGACGTCTCCCAGCTGTTCTTCTTCCAGCTCGCCAAGGGCGTCCTCTTCGTCGTCGTCAGCGCCGCGGTGATCTACGGCCTCGTCCGGCGCGAGCGGCGGCAGTGGGAGGAAGCGGTACGGGAGCGGGAGACCGCCCACGACCTGCTGGACGCCGTCGTCGAGGGCACCGGCGACTCCATCTACGTCAAGGACCGGGAGGGCCGCTACCTCCTCGTCAACAGCGCCAGCGCCGGCCGGATCGAGCGGGACGTGGACCGGATCGTCGGCCGCACGGACGACGAGCTGTTCGGACCGGAGGCGGCCCGGCGGTTCCGTCGGGACGACCTGCAGGTCATGGAGACCGGCCGACCCCTGACGCGGACCGAGGAGGTGTCGGGGCCCGACGGCCGGCCCGCGGTCTACCACACCCACAAGGCCCCCCTCCGGGACGGGGACGACGTGATCGGCGTGATCGGCATCTCCCGCGACGTCACGGCGTGGAAGCGGGCGGAGGAGGCGCTGGCCCGGACCGAGGAGAAGTACCGGACCCTCTTCCAGGCCACGCCCCTGGGCATCTCCCTGTCGACCCTGGAGGAGAGCCGCTTCCTGGAGGTCAACCGGGGCTACGAGGAGCTGCTGGGCTACACCCGCGAGGAGCTGCTCGGCCGCCGGGCCCTGGAGATGGACCTCTGGGTCGAACCGGCCGACCGGGAGCGCCTGCGCGACCTGGCGCGCCGCGGAGGCGACGGATCGGGCCTCGACACCCGGCTACGCCGGAAGGACGGGGAGGTCATCGCCGCCCGGATCCACGGGGAGGTGCTGCCGATCGAGGGCACCGACCACCTGCTGGCCGTCACCCAGGACGTGACCGAGCTGAGGCAGTACGAGCGGGAGCTGGAGCGCCGCGCGCTGCGGGACGAGCTCACCGGCCTCGCCAACCGCACTCTCTTCCGCGACCGCCTCGCCCACGCCCTCGACGCCACCGGCCGCCACGGGGGCCGGGTGGCCGTCCTCTTCGCCGACCTGGACCGGTTCAAGGTGGTGAACGACAGCCTCGGACACCCGGCGGGCGACCAGCTCCTCGAGCAGGTGGGCCTGCGCCTCCGACGCTCCTTCCGGGACGAGGACACCGTGGCCCGGCTGGGGGGCGACGAGTTCGGGGTGATCCTGGAGCGGGTCGGATCGCTGGACGAGGTCGAGGCGGGGGCGCGCCGGCTCGTGGAGGAGTTCGAGCAGCCGTTCCGGCTGACGGACGACGAGGTCCACCAGGACGCCAGCGTCGGCATCGCGGTGAGCTCGGACGAGCTCTCCCACGCCGACGAGCTGATCCGGCTCGCCGACATCGCGATGTACCGGGCCAAGGAAGAGCAGGGCTCGGCCTACCACCTGTTCGACCCGGACGCCGACGCCGAGGCGGGCCACCGGCTCCAGCGCGAGAACGACCTGCGGACGGCGCTCGAGGAGGATCAGCTCGTCCTCCACTACCAGCCCGTGGTGCGCCTGGAGACCGGCGCCATCGTCGGCGGCGAGGCGCTGGTGCGTTGGGAGCACCCGGAGCGGGGCCTCCTCTCGCCCGCGGAGTTCGTCCCCCTGGCCGAGGAGACGGGGCTCGTCGTCCCGCTGGGCGACTGGGTCACCCGCACCGCCGCCCGACATGCCCTCGACTGGTCCACCCCGGGCGCCCCCGGTGAGGGCCTCCACCTGGGGATCAACTTCTCGGGTCGTCAGCTCCAGGAGCCCGACGCAGTCGAACGGGTCAAGGCGGGGCTGGCCGAGAGCGGCATCTCGCCCGACCGGGTGATCCTCGAGATCACCGAGAGCGTGGCCATCGGCAACCGGGAGGCGATCCAGGAGCTGCGCGAGCACGGCCTCCGGGTCGCCGTGGACGACCTCGGGACGGGCTACGCCTCGCTGGAGTACCTGACCCGGCTCGAGGTGGACATCATGAAAGTCGACCGTCTCTTCGTCTCCGGGATCGGCGAGGACGTGCGCGACGACGCCATCGTCGAGGCGGCCGGCCACATCGCCCACCGCCTCGGCACCACCGTGGTGGCCGAGGGGATCGAGACCGAGGCGCAGCTCCGCCGCCTCCGGGCGCTGGGCTACGACTACGGGCAGGGCTACTTCTTCGCCGCGCCTCGCCCCCGCGAGGCGTTCGAGCGCCTGCTGGCCGAGAACCCGACCTGGCCGCCGGGCGAGGACGACGACCCTCCCGCCGAAACCGTCCCCTGGTCGCTCCCGTAGGGGGTCACGAGCGGGCGGCAAACGGCATCCGACGCGGACCGAACCGCGCCGGGCACGCCGCCGAAGACGGGACGACCCAGGGAGGATCACCATGCTGAAGCGAGCGATCGGGCTCTTCGTGGCGGCGCTGGCGCTGACCGGCACCGGGCTGCAGGCGCAGGAGGCGGCCACGGCCGCCGACGAGGGCGAGTGGATCCACGTCCGGGTGGACGAGGCCGACGGGGCACAGGTGGCGGTCAACCTGCCCCTGTCGCTGGTGGACGTGGCCCTGGAGATCGGCGAGACCGAGGGGCTCGATCCCGACGACCTCCGCTTCGGCCCCGACGACGCGGTCTCGATGGACCAGCTCCGCCGGATCTGGAGGGAGCTGCGGGACGCCGGCGACGCCGAGCTCGTGAACGTCCGCGACGGCGGCGAGCACGTCCGGATCTGGCGCGAGGGCGACCGCGTG
>CAYVFM010000189.1:0-2760 GCA_964450995.1 uncultured Gemmatimonadota bacterium
CCTCGATGGCCGGGCCGCTCCCGGGGCCGTACTTTCGGCGCGTCGGGCCCTTCCCGCGGCCGAACGGGACTCTCAGCCGGGAGCCGTCCATGGATCGTCCAGCTCCGGCCCTCCGCTTCCCCGAGCTCGAGGCGTGCTGGCGGGAGTTGCGCTCGGCCGGCGAGGAAGCCCGGGAGCTGACGGAGGGTCTCTCCGACCGGGAGCTCTGGTGGCGGCCGGCCCACGGTCGGTGGTCGATCGGCGAGTGCCTCGACCACCTGGTCCGGACGGACGAGGCGTACCTGGCGTCCCTGGACCGCGCCATCGGCGAGGGGCGACGGCGGGGGCTCGAGGCGGAGGAGCCGTCCGGACCGACCCTGGTCGGCCGCTGGCTACCCCGCCTGCTCGAGCCGCCGCCCCGCCTGGCCGTGCCGGCCCCGGGCGAGATCCGGCCCCGCCGCCCGGGAGCCGGACCCGACGCGGAGGTCGGCGGATCGAAAGCCCCGCCCGATCCCCTGGACGCCTTCCTCGACCTGCGTCCCCGGATCCTCCGACGGCTGCAGGCGGCCGACGGCCTGGACCTGGGCAGGATCCGTCTCTCCTCGCCGTTCTTCGCCTGGATGCGGTTCGACCTCGGCTCGGCCTTCCGGATCGTCGCCGCCCACGAGCGCCGACATCTGTGGCAGGCCCGCCACGTGCGGGAGGACGAGGCGTTCCCGGGCGCCTGAGCCCCGCGGGCCGGGAACCCGGGGGACGCCCGCAGCCGCTCCCGCCCGGTCAGTCGACGGGGAGCGCGCGGGCCGCGGCCTCCCACCGGCGCAGGAAGTAGAGGCCCACGGTCCGGAGGAGATCGGGGTCGGGGTCCGGCCGGGCGGGGGCGTCCGGGGAGCGATAGGCCGCCAGGCACTCCGCCAGGACCGACCCGATCCGCCGCAGGTCGTCGTCGTCCAGCGGACGGCCCTCGTCCGGGACGGCCCGCTCGTAGCGGGCGGCGCGGTCGCGGAGCCACCGGACGCCGTCCTCCCGCCCCGCCCCGCTCCCGGCGAGCCGGTCCGAGAGCGCCGCGGCGGCCTCGCCGGCTTCCCCGGGCTCGCCGCCCCGGGACGCCAGGGCCACCGTCGCCGCGCCGAAGTGGAGCGCCGTCAGCTCCCGCTCGACGGTCCCGCGGTCGGCCTCCGCCAGGGACGCCTCCAGCTCCCGGGCCAGGCCGTCGAAGACCGGCTGGTCCGCCCAGGTCGCGAGCTCCCGCTCCAGGACGCGCACCGCCGGGGCGGCAGCCGCCCCGCGGAAGCGCCGCACCGCGGCCACGGCGATCGCCGCCAGGCCGGCGGCCGCCACCACCTGCCAGGGCTCGAGGAAGGTGTCCATGGTCGGGAAGCTAGGGCGGCGGGGGGAGTACGGCACCGGGAAAAGCGACGCCGCCCGTCCGGCCCGGCCCCGGGCCCCGGACCCGCATCCGGTCAGCCGTCCCGGGCCAGGACGTACCGCCCGTGCGCCAGGAAGAGGAACAGCAGGGCCGCCGCCATCGTGAGCTCCACACCGGCCGGCCCGGCCGGGACCCAGCACCCGCTCACCACCGCGACCCCGGCCAGCCACCAGGAGACCATCGGCAGGGCCGCCCCGTACCGTGCCGCCCGGAGCGACTCGTCCTCCAGGGTGGCGATCCTCAGGATCCAGACCGGAACGGCCACGGCCCCGGTCGCCCAGAGGGCCGTCCGCTCGGCCGACGCCGGACCCGAAAGGAGGAAGAGCACGCCGGCCGTGCCGGCCACGAACACAAGGACCGGCAGCCAGCGGGCGGCGTCCCCGAAGAGCTCGCGCGGCGGGGGGCGGCTCTCGACCCAGGCCACGATCGCCGCCATGGCGCGGGCCGAGGCCGGGGGACGGCGGTCCTCCATCGGGACCTCCGGGCGTCGACGCGAGAGCGGCGGGAGCGGCCCGCCGCGGGAAGTGGCAGGGGCGGGATTCGAACCCGCGACTGGAGGCTTATGAGTCCTCTGCTCTACCAGGCTGAGCTACCCTGCCGTGGGCCCCGAAAGAAAGTGGCCGGAGCGGGGCTCCGGCCGGGGCGTCGAGAGCAGTAGCGGGGGCGGGATTCGAACCCGCGACCTTCGGGTTATGAGCCCGATGAGCTACCAGACTGCTCCACCCCGCATCGTGTCGGCCACGCTACTGCCTGTTACCGCCCCGGTCAACCCCTGTTCCGCCCCCGTCTTCCCCCGGTTCGCCGGCGGTCTCGACGAACCGGAAGAGCAGCTCGCCGTCCCGGATGAACCCGTAGCGCTCGCGGGCCACCTGCTCCACGGCGAAGTCGCTCTCCCGGAGCCGCTCGGCCCGGCGCTCCAGCGAGTCGGCCACCCCCTGCAGCGAGTCGACGCGGGCGGCTAGCGAGTCGCGCTCCTCCTCCAGGCTCCGCAGCTCGATCAGGCTGTACTCGCCGCCGAAGAGGAAGAACCAGCAGGCGCCGAGCCAGAGGGCGGCCAGGCCGCCGCGCCACAGCCACCGGGAGGCGCGCTCACCCATCGCCTCCCTCCCCCGCCGACCCGGCGAAGCGGGCGTCGGCGCCCAGCTCCTCCTCGATCCGGAGCAGGCGGTTGTACTTGGCCACCCGCTCCGAGCGGCACGCCGAGCCCGTCTTGATGCGGCCGGCGCCGGCGGCCACGGCCAGGTCGGCGATGAAGGTGTCCTCGGTCTCGCCCGAGCGGTGGGAGATCACCGAGGACCACCCGGCCGACTCGGCCGCGGCCATGGCCTCGCAGGTCTCCGAGACGGTGCCCACCT
>CAYVFM010000190.1:0-2752 GCA_964450995.1 uncultured Gemmatimonadota bacterium
GCCAGCAGGAGCTGGAGCGGGAGGCCCACCCGGACGAAGTCGGAGAAGCGGTAGTTGCCCGGCCCGTAGACCATCAGGTTCGTCTGGTAGCCCAGGGGCGTCCAGAGGGCCAGCGACGAGGCCAGCGTGATCCCGATGATCAGCGGACGGGGGTCGATCCCCTGGGCCTGGGCCACCGAGAGCGCCACCGGAAACATCAGCGCCATCGCCGCGTTGTTGGTGATCAGCCCGGTGAGCAGCATGGTGGCGAAGACCACCCCGGCCATCAGCATCACCGGCCCGTGGCCCGAGAAGAACATCGCCAGGCCCGCGCCGATCAGCTCCGCCGCCCCGCTGGCCTCGAGAGCGCTGGCCATCCCGAGCGCCGCTCCGATGACGACGAGCACCTCCCAGTCGATGGCCTGGCGGGCCTCGCCCGGGCCGATGAAGTCCGCGGCGATCATCAGGAGAGCCCCCAGCAGGGCCGCCAGCGCGATGTGGAGCACCCCGGTGGCTGCCAGCGCCACGACGCCCGTCAGGATTCCGGCACCGGCCAGGCGCCGGGCCGTCCCCGCCTCCTCGCGCTCCGGCATCGGCGTCACCGGTCGCTCGCCGCCCGCCTCGGAGGTGATGAAGAACTCCGGCGCGTCCTCGAAGGCCTCCCGGAAGCCCCGGGCGGTGTCCAGCATCACCACGTCTCCGGGCCGGAGGACCACCTCGCCCACCGGGCCCTCCAGGCGCCGGCCGCCCCGGCGCACGCCCGTCACGCCCGCGTTGAAGTGCTCGTGGAACTCGGCGCTCCGGACCCTCCTGCCCGCCAGCCGCGAGCCCTCCTTCACCACCACCGAGTGCAGCTCCCGCTCGCGCGGCTCCGGGGCCTCGCCGGCCGGCTCCTCGACCGGGCGCAGGTCGGGCCGCCCGGTCAGCTCCGGCGGCCGGGGCGTGTCGTCGTCGCCGGGCTCGTAGAAGAGCCGGTCCCCCGCGTGGACGAGCTCCCCCGGGCCGACGGGGGCGATGGCGGTCTCGCCGCGGTCGACCCGCACGAGCGAGAGGCCCGGGAACCGCTCGAGGGCGGCGTCCCGCACGGTCCGCCCCACCAGCGGCGATCCCGGCTCCACCTCCACCCCGACCAGGGCCTGGCGCTGCCGCTCCTCGATGGTGCGGACGCCCTCGCGGCCCCGCAGCAGGCGGGGCGCGACCAGCACGAGGTAGGCGATGCCCACCAGGGCGCACGGTACGCCCACCAGCGCCAGCTCGAAGAAGCCGAGGCCCCGGAGGCCGTGGGACCGGAGGAGCCCGTCGCTCACCAGGTTGGTGGAGGTGCCGATGAGCGTGCACAGGCCGCCCAGGATCGACGCGAACGACAGCGGCATCAGCAGCTTGGAGGCCGACACGTCGTGCCGCCGGCCCCAGCTCCGGAGGCTGGGGATCCCCATGGCGACGATGGGCGTGTTGTTCAGGAAGGCCGAGGCCACCGCGGTGCTGGTGGAGAGGCGGAGCAGCACCGCGCGGGTGTTCTCGGCCGCGCCCAGCAGGAACGTGCTGGCCCGGTCGAGCGCCCCCGTCTCCCGGAGAGCGGCGGCGATGACGTAGAGGGCGCCGAGGGCCAGCAGGGTGGCGTTGGCGAAGCCCTGCAGGGCCGTGTCCAGATCGATGACGCCCCCGGCGGTGACCACCGCCAGCGCCGCCAGCAGCAGCACGTCGGCGCTGGAGAGCTCCAGGGCGAGCCCCACCAGCACCGCCAGGAGGGATCCGACCGTGAGGAGGACGTCGAGGCTCATGGGCCGATCCTACCCGCGCTCCGTTCCCCGGTGCGGTCCCGCCCGTCCGCCCGGCCGCACGGCCGCTCCGGCTCCCTCACCGGCCCCGTCAGCCCAGCAGGCGGTCGCGCCAGTCCGAACGGTCGGGCCCGAGGGACTCGCCGGACTCCAGCCGGTCCAGCAGGCCCTCCAGCACCAGCTCCACCCGGCGGCGGCGCTTCCCCGTGGTCCGCCGGGCGCCCAGCGCCGAGGCGCCGCCGGCGCCGCCCGCCACCAGCGGCGCCGCGAGCTCCACCGGGACGCCGACGGCCGCCGTGGCCACGACCAGCGCCGGGAACCCCAGGGCCGCCGCGCCGGCCGTCCAGCCCGTGGCGTGCTCGGCCCGGACGTTCCGGAGGTCGGCGGTCACCGTGACCAGCGACCAGCCCGACTCCAGGCCCGCCACCGTGAGCTCCAGCCGCCGGGCCTCGGCCAGCTCGTAGCCCCGGCCGCCCACGTCCAGCGCCCGCTGCATCTTGCTGACCAGGCCGCCGGCGGGCTCCCAGAGCGAGCGCCCGGGCCGCGACCGGATCGCCTGGAGGCTCTCCCGCTCGCGGAAGTGCCGCTCCACCCGCTCGCGGACCTCCTCCGGGTCGCCCGGCACCGCCCGGCTGGCCCGGGCGAAGGCGCCGCCCCAGAGGCGGCGGGGGAGGCCGTCGTCCTCCGGCGGCTCGGGCAGGAGCGACTCGGCCCGCACGTCCGCCAGGGCCTGGCGGACGTGCCGGGGCTCCAGGCCCACCTCCCGCCCGATGCGGACGATCTCGGACTCGGAGAGCGGCTCGTCCCCGCCCCCTCCGCCGCCGGGATCGCCGTCCGGGCCCTGCTGCAGCTCGGTGGCCCGCCGGATCACCCGCTCCAGCTCGGAGGACGGGACGGGCGGGCCGCCGGCACGGCCGGAGCCCTCGCCCCGCCGCTCCCCCGGCTCGACGCTCTCGTCCTCCGGGCTGTGGTCCGTCATGAGCCTCCTCCTGCCC
>CAYVFM010000191.1:0-2736 GCA_964450995.1 uncultured Gemmatimonadota bacterium
AGCACGTCGTCGGGGGTGAGCCAGGCCCGGCGGGCCTGCTCGACGCCGTAGCGCATCAGCTCCAGGTGCCCCGGCCGGTGGGCGTCGGTGCTGATGACGATCTTCGCGCCCAGCTCCACCGCCCGCATCAGGTGGGTGTCCTTCAGGTCCAGCCGGTCGGGGTGGGCGTTCAGCTCCAGGGCCACCCCCTCCTCCACCGCGGTCTCCAGGACCGCGTCCAGGTCGAAGTCGTAGGGATCGCGCCGCCCGATGAGCCGGCCGGTCGGATGGGCCAGGACGTCGGCCTCGGGGTGCCGGAGCGCCGTCACCAGCCGCTCGGTCTGGGCGTCGGGGTCCAGGTCGAACTTCGAGTGGATCGAGACCACCACCAGGTCCAGCTCCTCCAGCAGGTCGTCGGCCAGGTCCAGGCTCCCGTCCTCCAGGACGTCCACCTCCAGGCTCCGCAGGAGCCGGATCCCGTCGTGGCGGGCCTCGACCTCGTCCATCTCCTCCCACTGGCGACGGAGCTTCTCCTCGTCGAGCCCCCCGGTCATGGCCAGGGCCTGGCTGTGGTCGGTGATGGCGAAGTACTCGTGGCCGAGCTCCGCGCAGGCCTCGAGCATCCCCTCCACCGAGGCGCGGCCGTCCGACCACTCGGTGTGCATCTGGAGGTCGCCCCGGACGTCCTCCAGCTCGATCAGCTCGGGCAGCTCGCCGGCGGCCGCGGCGTCGATCTCGCCCCGGTCCTCCCGCAGCTCCGGCGGGATCCAGGGGAGGTCGACGGCGGCGTAGACGTCCTCCTCGGTCGCGCCCGCCACCTTCCGGCCCCGGGCGCGGCCGGTGGTGGTCTCGCCGGGGGCCTCGGAATCGTTCTCCTCCAGCTCGAAGACGCCGTACTCGGAGACGGTCCGGTCCCGCCCCAGCGCCCGCTTCCGGAGGGCGACGTTGTGCTCCTTCGAGCCGGTGAAGTAGACGAGCGCGGCCCCGTAGCTGTCGGCCTCGACGATTCGGAGATCCACCTGGACGCCGCTCTCCAGCACCACGCTGCCCCGGGTCTCGCCCGCCTGGACGACCTCGTCCACCCGCCGGTAGCCGGTGAAGCGCTCCATCACCGGCCCGCCCTCCTCGGCCACGGCCAGCACGTCGATGTCGCCCACCGTCTCCTTCCGCCGCCGGTAGGATCCGGCCACCTCCATCCGCTCCAGCCCCGGCGCCTCCTCCAGGTGGGCGAGCAGGGGCCGGACGTAGTCGTCGGCGTCCGACAGCAGGACCCGCTCGACGTGGCGCCGGTGCTGCTCGATCCCCTTCAGGATCTTCTCCTGGGTCTTCGCCCCGAAGCCGTCCAGCTCCTCGACCTCACCCGCCTCGGCCGCCTCCTCCAGCTCGTCGACGGTGGTGATCCCCAGGTCCTCCCAGAGCTGTTTGGTCCGCTTCGGGCCCACGCCGGGCAGGCGGGTGATCTCGGCCAGCGAGCGGGGGACCTCCTCGGCGACCTCCTCCAGCCGGTCCAGCTCGCCGGTCTCCACGAGCTGGGTGACGTAGCCGGACATGTCCTCGCCGATGGTGGGCAGCTCGGTGAGGTCCACCTCCTCGTCCACGAGCTGGCGCATGGGCACGGCGTGCTCCCGGACGGTGCGGGCGGCGTCCCGGTAGGCCCGGACCCGGAAGCGGTTGTCGCCGCGGATCTCCAGCAGGTCGGCCAGCTCCTCGAGGACGTCGGCGATCTCGTAGTTCTCGATCCGGATCGTGTCGGCGTCGCTCATCCCTCCACCTCCACGCCCTTCTCCCGCAGCAGATCCAGGAAGGCCTCCTCGTCCAGGATCGGCACGCCCTCGGCCTCGGCGTCGTCGGCCTTGGAGCCGGGGTCCTCGCCCGCCACCACGTAGTCGGTCTCGCCGCTCACCGAGGAGGTGGCCCGGCCGCCGGCCCCCTCCACCAGGTCCCGCGCCTCCCGGCGGGTGAAGCGGTCCAGGGCGCCGGTGAAGACGAACTTCAGGCCGTCCAGCGGCAGCGTCTCCGGGGCCGACGCCCGCAGCCCCTCGCCCTCGTCCACCAGCCCGACCTTCCCCTCCAGCTCGTCCAGGATCTCGGCCGTCCGCTCGTCCTCGAAGAACGACCGGATCCCCGCGGCCATCTTGGGGCCCACGCCGTCGACCTCCTGCAGCTCCTCCTCCCCTGCCGAGCGGACCGCCTCGAACCGCCCGAACCACCGGGCCAGGTCCCGGGCCACCGTCGAGCCCACCTCGGGGATCCCCAGCCCGTAGAGGAACCGGGCGAGCTCGGTCGCGGCGGCCTCCTCGAGGGCCGAGACCAGGTTCTCCGCGCTCTTCTCGGCGAAGCCCTCCAGCTCCACCAGGTCGGCGGCCTCGATCTCGAACAGGTCGGGGAGCTGGACCACCAGCCCCTCGACCACCAGCAGCTTCGCCGCCTCCTCGCCCAGCCCGTCGACGTCCAGGGCGTCGCGGCTGGCGAAGTGCTCGATGCGGCCGGCGAGCTGGGCCGGGCACTCGAAGTGGTTCGGGCAGAGGGTGTAGGGACCGCGCCGGACCAGCTCCGTGCCGCAGGAGGGGCAGTCGTCGGGCATCTCGAACGCCTCCGCCCGCTCGTGCTCCTCGCCCTCCTCCACCACCTCGACGACCTGGGGGATCACGTCGCCGGCCCGCTGGACCCGGACCCGGTCGCCCTCGCGGACCCCCAGCTCCCGGACCTGCTCGATGTTGTGGAGGCTGGCGCGGCTGACGGTGACGCCGCTCACGT
>CAYVFM010000192.1:0-2693 GCA_964450995.1 uncultured Gemmatimonadota bacterium
ACTGGGCCTGGGACCCGGTGGAGAACGCCTCCTTCCTCCCCTGGCTCACCGCCACCGCGTTCCTGCACTCGGTGATGGTCCAGGAGCGGCGGGGGATGCTGAAGACCTGGAACCTGAGCCTCGTGATGGGGACGTTCCTCCTGACCCTCTTCGGGACGTTCCTCACCCGCTCGGGCATCCTCGACTCCGTCCACGCCTTCACCGAGGGCCTGATCGGGCCGATCTTCCTGGGCTTCATGTCCTTCGTGCTGGTGGTCTCGATGGGGCTGATCGCCTGGCGGAGCGACCGCCTGCACGCCCCGGGCACGCTGGACGACGTGGCCTCCCGCGAGACCGCCTTCATCTTCAACAACCTGCTCTTCGTCGCCCTCACGTTCACCGTCCTGCTGGGCACGATCTTCCCGCTGGTGGTGGAGGCGATGCAGGGGGCGCGGATCAGCGTGGGGCCGCCCTACTTCGACATGGTCAGCGCCCCCATCGGGCTGGCGCTCCTCTTCCTGATGGGCATCGGCCCGGCCCTGCCCTGGGGCCGCGCCGACTGGAGCCGGATCAAGCGGTCCTTCGCGGTGCCGCTGGGGATCGGGCTGACCGTCTCGGCCGCCACCTTCGCCCTGGGCGTGCGGCAGGTGTACCCGATCATCACCTTCGGCGCCGCCGGCTTCGTGATGACCACCATCGTCGAGGAGTTCCGGAAGGGGATGGAGGCCCGACACAGGATCTCCGGCGCCCGCGGGCCGAAGGCCCTCTGGGAGCTGCTGATGAAGAACCGGCGGCGGTACGGCGGCTACGTCGTGCACACCGGGATCGTGGTCATCGTGGTCGCCCTGTCCATCTCCCGCGCCTGGCGCTTCGAGCGCGAGGCCACCCTCCAGACGGGCGAGGCGATGACCATCGGCAACTACCAGGTCCAGCTCGAGGAGGTGTGGGGGCAGGACCAGCCGCAGCGGTTCGTGGTGGGCTCGACCTTCGACGTCAGCTCCACGGGCGGCGAGGCGCTGGGCACGCTGGAGCCGAGCCTGAACTTCTACCCGAACTCCGAGCAGCCCATCGCCACCCCCGCGGTCCGGTCGTCGGCGAAGGAGGACCTCTACCTCACCCTGATGGCCTTCGACTCGGAGCAGGGGAGGCACGCCACCGTGCGGGCCATCGTGAACCCGGGCGTTCCCTGGCTGTGGATCGGGGGGCTGATCGTCGGGCTGGGCGCCATCCTCGCCGTGTGGCCCACGGGCGGAAGCTCCACGCGCTCGGTGACCGTCTCCCACCGGACCGCGGCCCGCCGCGAGTCGGAGGACGAACCGTGAGCCGGCGAACGCGGATCGCGGCAATCGCCGTGGCCGTCCTGGTGGTCGGGGGCTTCCTGGCCCTCCTGGGCTTCGGCCTCACGCGGGACGTGCAGACCCTGCCCTCGGCCATCGTGGGCGAGCCGGCGCCGGCGTTCCGGGCGGCGACGCTCTCGGGCGACACCGTCGGCGCGGAGGAGCTCCGGGGCGAGGTCGTGATCCTGAACTTCTGGGCCTCCTGGTGCGTCCCGTGCCGCCAGGAGCACCCGGTCCTCCAGCAGGCCGAGCGCACCTGGCCCGACGACCGGGCGCGCGTGGTGGGCGTCGTCTACCAGGACGGCCCGGAGGCGGCCCGCCGCTACATGGACCGCATGGGTGGCGACTGGCCCAACGTGATGGACCCGGAGAGCCGGATCGCCATCGACTTCGGCGTCTACGGGGTGCCCGAGACCTTCTTCCTGGGCCCGGACGGGACCGTGGCCAGGAAGCACGTCGGCGTGCTCACCTGGGACCTGGTCCAGGGGACCGTGGACTCGCTGCTGGCCCTGCCGGCCGCCGACTCGACGGGAGGCGCCCGGTGAGAGGAGCGCGGCGAGAGGGTCCGGCGACGGTCCGCCTGGCGCTCGTCCTCGCGGCAGGGCTCGCCCTGGCGCCGGCGGCGACCCCGGCGCTCGCGGCCCCGCAGGAGGCCACCCGGGCGGCCGGCGGGGGGCAGGACGCCCCGATGGCGCCGGCCCTCCCCGACTCGGTCGTCGTGCCCGACTCCGCCGAGGTCACCGGCGCCCGGCTGGACGAGCTCACCGCGCGGGTCGCCTCCCAGCTCCGCTGTCCGGTCTGCCGGAACCAGTCGGTGCTGGAGTCCTCCTCCACCCTCGCCCGGGAGATGCAGGCCGAGATCAAGCGGCGCCTGGCGCTGGGCCACAGCCCCGAGGAGGTCCGGGCCTACTTCGTGAGCCGGTACGGGGACTGGGTCCTGCTGAAGCCGAAGGCCGAGGGCCTCAACCTGGTGGTCTACCTCTTCCCCGTCGTGGCCGTCCTGGGCGGCGGCTTCCTGGTCTGGCGCCTGCTCTCCCGCTGGACCGGCCGGGAGGAGGGCGCCGCGGACGAGGACGGCGGAGCCGCCACGGAAGACGGGCTCTCGGAAGAGGAGCGGGAGCGGCTGGCCTCGGCCCTGGAGGAGGAGGCCGGGCCCGGCGCCTGAGCGCCCCGCGACACCGTCGTCCGACCCCCGCGTTCGCGGCCACATCCTCCTCCCGCCCGGGAACCTCACCCCCGCCTCCCGGTATGAGAGGCTCGTCCAGCGCGGCCTTCCCCCCAGACCCCGGCCCCCATGTTCCTCGACTCCTCGTCCGGGCTCGATTCGTTCGACCAGTACCTCAAGGACGTCGAACGTCACCCCCTCATCAAGGACCG
>CAYVFM010000193.1:0-2661 GCA_964450995.1 uncultured Gemmatimonadota bacterium
GTGCAGGAGGCGAGGTCGTCGGTGGCCGCGAAGGCGCTGAGCATCGTCGTCTCCGGTCGTGGGGCGGGGCGCCGTGTCGGGATACCGGTCTCGGACGGGAGGGATCCGGCCCCAGGCGGGCCGGTCGACCTGCAAGAGGCTCGAGAATCGATTCACGTGGGGAGCCTCCCTGGCGCCGAGACGAGCGGACGGGACATGGTGCCGGCGAGTGCGGGAGGGCGGGAGGCGCGCCCGCGGCGTCCCTTCGGCCGACCTGACACTCGAGATACGAAGAGAATCGACGAAACGGGAGGGTGCCGATGGCGATGATCCCCGAGCCCCCGGTGAACAAGCTGAGCCCGCGCGAGGAGATCGAGGAGTGGATCGAGGAGCTCGAGCGGCTGGCCGGGGACGAGGAGCTGCAGGATTCGGAGACCCAGCGGGAGCTGCAGGCCCACCTGAACGACGCCCGGACCTGGCGGTCGTGGGACCTGCACGCTCGCGTCGTGGAGGGAGGCGAGGAGCTCATGGCGGCGCTCCACGACGTCGGAGCGCTGTCCCGGAAGCCGGGGGACCCGCCGCCGGAGGGGTGAGGGCCGGCGAGTGACGCCCGGCGCTCAGGACCGGTCCTCGGCCGTCCTCTCCGCGGCGCCCTCCCGGGCTCCCTCCGCCGGCCGTTCCGCGAGATCCGCCACCGTCGTCTCCCGGAAGAAGGCCGCGGTCTCCTCGCCCAGCCGCTTCCACCGGTCGTGGGCCGGACAGGGGTCCTCGTCGGTGCAGCGCTCGCGGCCCAGCAGGCACTGCCGGCGCATCTCGTCCTCGTCGAAAGGCGTCACGACCTCTTCCAGGGTAAGCCGGTCGGCGGGCCGGGCCAGCCGGAACCCCCCGTGGGGGCCGCGGGTGGAGTCCAGGACGCCGACCTTGGCCAGCCGGTGCAGCGTCTTCGAGAGGTAGTTCCTGGGCACGTCGAGCCTCTCGGCCACCACGTCCACCGGCACCGGGCCCTCCTCCGCCTCGGCCGCCAGGTGGACGACGGCCCGGAGCGCGTACTTCGCGGTCCTGGAGATCACGGGTCGTCCTGTCGCAGAGTGGGGGGCGGCGCCGGAGCGCCGGACCCCGGCCGGGGACCCGATCGGTCCCCGGCGTCCACGACAAGTTAGACCGGCGGTCCGACCGGCGCCGTCGGGGAGATCCCCCGCCGGTCCGTGGGGAGATTCCCCACCCGCGGGTCCGAAATACGGGGACGGATCAGTGCCGGGCGAAGACCGTCCGGCCCCCCTCGCCGTCGAAGGCCACAACCGAGTAGCGCTCCTCCCGGGGCCCCTCCATGCCGGGCGAGCCCACGGGCATCCCGGGCACGGCGACGCCCGCCACGTCGGGACGCTCCTCCAGCAGCCGCCGGACGTCGGAGGCCGGCACGTGACCCTCGACCACGTAGCCGTCCACCACCGCGGTGTGGCAGGAGGAGAGGTCGCCGGGCACGCCCAGCTCCGCCTTCACCGGGTAGAGGTCGTCGCGGTCCTCGACCCGTACGTCGAAGCCCGCCGACCGGAGGTGGTCCACCCAGTCGCCGCAGCAGCCGCAGGCCGCCGACTTGTAGACCACGACCTCGCCGGCGTCGGCGGGGGCCTCCCGAGCGGTGTCGGCGGGGCCGGCGTCGCCGCTGGCCAGGGCCAGGCCGAGGCCGGCGGCCAGGATCAGGCCCGCGGCCGCCGCGAACAGGGTTTTCTTCTTCATCTCGTCTCCTCGGGTGTCTCTCGTCGCATCCTTCGTCCGTCGACCCCGAATCTATGCTTCCCCCGGCCCGCGCGCTGTGGGGGAGATCTCCGCGTCCCCGGGCTTCCGCCGGCCCCGCCGCCGCACCGCGTCCGCCCCGGCTCCTTGCCCACCGCCCGCTCACCGGATAGTCCTGTGGACGGTGCGATAAGGATTTAACACCCTGTTTCCCGTCTTCACCGAGGTGACCCCGATGCGTCGATCCGCCCTCCCCCTCCTGTCCCTCGTCGCCCTCCTCTCCCTCGCCTGCGCGTCGGGCAACCCCGGGACGCCGGAGGCCGGCGAGCGGGGGACGAACCTCAACCTCCAGATGCAGCGGGGCGGCCCGAACTTGAACCTCAGGACCATCGCCAACGTGGACGTGTTCCACGACACCCTCTCCGGCAGCCCCGACGACCTCTTCTCGCTGCTGCCGGAGGTGTACAACGACCTGAGCGTCCCCATCTCCAGCGTGAACTCCGAGGCGCACGCCCTGGGCGCCCTGGAGGTCCGGGCGCGGGGGGACTTCGCCGGGGAGCGGATCTCCCGGTGGCTCGACTGCGGCACCTCCATCACCGGCGACGTCGCCGATCAGCGCGAGGTCCACGTCACCGCCCTCACCCAGGTGGAGGCGCTGGAGGAGGCGCCGGGCGTGAGCGGGATCTCGGTCCACGTGACGGGCTACGCCGTCCCCTCCGGGGCGTCCGGCAACCGGACCGGGTGCGGGAGCACCGGCCGGCTCGAGCGGGCCGTCGTCGCCCACCTCCGCGAGCTGGCGGGCGGCTGAGCCCGGCCCGCCGCTGACGCCCGCGCGGGTCCTGCTCTCCCGCCGCGCTCATCCGCCGGCCTCCGGGCGACGGACGGCCTCCCGAGAGGACGCGGGCCCGCCCACCCTGTCCCCGGACCGATCCTCCTCCATATTGGGGC
>CAYVFM010000194.1:0-2660 GCA_964450995.1 uncultured Gemmatimonadota bacterium
CCAGCGCCTCGAGCTGCTCCTCGAAGTGGACCCAGCACTGGGCGCAGCCGAGGCGGCCGGTGCGGCGGAAATCGGCCGGGGAGGTCCCGCAGTAGGGGCAGGACTCGGAGACGGCCGGGAGCATCGCCTGGGACTCGTCCTTGCCCATCTCGGCGAGGAAGTCGGCCAGGGGGGCCTCCCCCACCGACTCGGCCGTGACGCCTTTCTCGTCGGCGCACGCCTCGCACAGGTGGACCGTGTCCAGCTCGCCCTGTTCGATCTGGGTGAGGTGGACCTCGGCCTCCTGCTCGCCGCACCTGTCGCAGCGCATGGCCTGTCTCGCCCTCGGGGTCGATGTTCGCGCTCGGAGGCGGTCGCCTCGACCGCCGTCTCGCCTTTCCTTACATACGCTCCCGGCCGCCCGCCGGTCCCCGGTCGGCTGGCCGCCGCGCGGGGGAGACATCCCCGGGGGCGTCAGGCCGGCGACCCGTCCGGGACGGGCTCCAGCCGGCCGTCGGCGAGCCGCAGGCGGCGGGCGGCCCGCCCGGCCAGGTCGTGGTTGTGCGTCACCACGACCAGCGCGCTCCCGTGCTCGCCGACCATCGAGAAGAGAAGATCGTGGAGACGCTGGCTCGTATCGACGTCCAAGTTGCCCGAGGGCTCGTCGGCCAGCAAGAGCGGCGGCTCGTTGACCAGGGCCCGGGCCACGGCCACCCGCTGCTGCTCGCCCCCCGAGAGCTCGGCGGGCCGATGCGCCAGCCGCTCGCCCAGGCCCACCTGCTCCAGCAGGCGGGCCGCCCGGCGGCGGGCCGACGCCCGATCCTCCCCGGCCACCAGGCGGGGCATCATCACGTTCTCCACCGCCGAGAAGTCCCGCAGGAGGTGGTGGAACTGGAAGACGAAGCCCACGTGCCGGTTCCTCAGGGCCGCCAGCTCCCGGTCGTCCAGCGCGTCCAGGTCCCGCCCGCCGAGCCGGACGGTCCCTTCCGTGGGCCGGTCGAGCCCCCCCAGCAGGTGCAGCAGCGTCGACTTCCCCGAGCCGCTGGGTCCCGCGATCGAGAGCGTCTCGCCCGCCCGCACCTCCAGCTCCAGGCCCCGCAGGACGTGGATGTGCCGCCCCTCCTCGCCGGCCTCCACGTCGGCGAAGCTTCGGTGCAGCCCCCGGGCCTCGGCCACCGGCGCCTCACTCATGCCGGATCGCCTCCACCGGCGTGAGCTCGGCCGCCTGCCGGGACGGATACAGGGTCGCCAGGAAGGAGATCAGCACCGACCCCCCCAGGATGAGGGCCAGGTCCATCGGCGCCAGCTCCACGGGCAGGTGGTCCAGGAAGTAGACGTCGCCCGGGAGGGTGACGAACCGGTACCGGTCCAGCGCCCACGCCAGGGCCCCGCCGGCGACCGCCCCCAGGGCCGTCCCCACGATCCCGATCACCGTTCCCTGGAGGACGAAGATCTTCCGGATCCCCGCCTCGGTGACGCCCATCGATCGGAGGATGCCGATCTCCCGGGTCTTGTCGGTGACCACCATCACCAGCGTGGACACGATGTTGAAGGCCGCCACCAGGACGATGAGGAGCAGGATCACCGCCATGGCCAGCTTCTCGAGCTTCAGGGCCTCGAACAGGTTGGCGTTGCGGGACTGCCAGTCCTCCACCTGGTAGGGGTAGCCCAGCGAGGCTTCGAGCCGCTCGGTCACGGGGCCCACGCTCCAGGGGTCGCGCACGTTGAACTCGACGCCGGTGACGCCCTCCCCGAGCCCGAGGAACTCCTGCGCCGCCTCCAGGGACCCGTAGGCGAACTTCGTGTCGAACTGGTAGAGCCCGGTCTGGAAGATCCCGGTCACCGTGAAGCGGCGCATCCGGGGCATCAGGCCGGTGGGCGTGAGCTGCGCGTCGGACAGCGAGATGAGGGTCACCGTCTTGCCGGCGTACAGGCCCAGCCGGTCGGCCAGGCCCTGCCCCACCACCAGGCCGGGTCGGCCCGACTCGGTCTCGCCGAAGGGCAGCTCCCCCTCCACCAGCTTGTCCGCCAGCCCGCTCAGCGTCCTGCCCGCCGAGTCGCCGGGCAGGGCCCGGAGGACCGCGCCCTCGCTGTAGCCGGCGTCGCCGGCGTTCATCCCCACCTCGGTGTAGACGAACGGGGCGGCGGCCGTCACGGCCTCCAGCGACCGGACCTCCTCCAGCACCGACCGCCAGTCCTCCATCCGCACCTGCTGACCCACCTCCAGCACCCGGGCGTGGGGGCTGGCGCCGAGGATCTTGCGCTGCAGGTCGTTCTGGAGGCCGCTCATCACTCCGATGACCACGATCAGGGCCATCACCCCGACGGCGACGCCGCCCACGGCGATGAGGGTGATCAGCGACAGGAAGCCGCGGCCGCGCCCGCTGGAGAGGTAGCGCCGCGCCACGAACCACTCCAGCGCGCTCCCCGATCCGCCGTCGGGGCCGTCCCGGGCGGCGGACGCCCCGGCGCCGGACCCGGACGACCCGCCCTCCGGGCCTTCAGGACCCTTCATCGGCACGGAGCAGCGGGAAGAGCACGACCTCCCGGATGGAGTCCCGTCCGGCGGCCAGCATCACCAGCCGGTCGACGCCCAGCCCCAGGCCTCCGGTGGGCGGCAGCCCGTACTCCAGGGCACGGAGGTAGTCCTCGTCGAAGCTCTGGGCCTCGGCGTCGCCCTC
>CAYVFM010000195.1:0-2616 GCA_964450995.1 uncultured Gemmatimonadota bacterium
GCCCTACACCGGCCCCCGCGTCCGCAGCACCCGCACCGTGCCCGCGGCCTCCAGCCGGTCGGCGGCGGCGTCCCGGCGGTCGGCGTCGTCGAAGACGCCCAGCAGGGCCGAGCCGCTGCCGCAGAGCAGGGCCAGCCCGGCGCCCTCCCCCTCCAGCTCCTCCTTCCACCAGCCCAGCTCGGGGAAGCGGGCGAAGACGGGGCCCTCGAAGTCGTTGCCGGCCAGCCCCGACAGGGTCGACCAGTCGTCCCAGCCCCCGGTCGGCGGGAGCAGGCCGGGGCCGGGGCGGCGAGCCGGCGGGGCGTCGGCGGACGCGGCCCCGGGCGGCTCCTCGTCGAAGAGCGAGAGCACGCCGTCCTCCTCGTCACGGGCGCGCTCCGGCTCGTCCGGCGCCGCCCGGTCGTCGTCCAGCCAGCCGTAGGCCTCAGCCGCCGGGATGCGGACGTCCGGCACGGCCACCAGCATCGGCCGCTCCGGCGGCGTCGGGACGGGGAGCAGGCGATCGCCCCGGCCCCAGGCCAGCGCTGCCGGCAGGTCGGCGGCCAGGAAGGGCACGTCGCTCCCCACCTCGCCCGCCACCCGGAGCAGCTCGGTCTCGGAGAGCGGCGCCCCGGCCAGCTCGTTCATCCCCCGGAGGACGGCCGCGGCGTCGGCGCTCCCGCCGCCCAGCCCGGCGCCGGCGGGGATCCGCTTGTGGAGCCGGAGGGTGACCGCGGGCTCGCCGCCGGTTGCCTCGTGGAAGCGCTCCACGGCCCGCCAGGCCAGATTCTCGGGGCCCCCGGGCACGGAGGCCACGCCGTCGGCGGCCGCGCCCTCCCCTTCCAGCTCCAGGCGGATCCCGGGCTCGCCGCCCGTCTCCAGCTCCAGGCGGTCGGCCAGCTCCAGCCGCAGGAAGAGGGTCTCCAGCCCGTGGAAGCCGTCCTCGCCCCGCTCCAGCACCCGGAGGCGGAGGTTCACCTTCGCGCGGGCCTCGAGCTCGACCCGATCGGCGTCAGCCACGGGCGCTCTCCCCCCGGGCGTCGACGTCCTCGGACCCCTCCAGCGCGGAGGACCCGGGAGCGGAGGGCTCCCCCTCCTCTTCCTCCTCCACGGCCGCGCCCACGATCTCCTCGCTGTGCACCAGCTCCTCCCGCTTCAGGCCGATCCGGCGCATGTACCAGAGGCCGATGAGGGTCACCGGCACGAAGGTCAGCAGGTGGTACGTGCCGGCGAAGCTGACGATGTCCACGGCCTCCACGCCGTACACGCCGAGCCCGAAGCGGGCGGCGGCCTCGAAGGGGCCGAAGAAGCCGGGGCTGGAGGGGATGGCCACCGCGAAGCCGATGAGCGCCTGCACGAAGACCGCGCCCGTGACGCCGGGCCCGTGGATGTCGAAGGCCATGAAGCCGCACCAGATCGAGGCGGCCGAGACGCCCCAGACGACGAGGGTCCACCCGATCGTCCGCAGGAAGACGCCGGGCCGGTGGAGGGCGCCCATGCCCTCGATGAAGGAGGCCAGGATCTCGATGCCCCGGTCGGTGAGGTCGGGGGAGAGGATCCGCCCCAGGGTGTGCTCGAAGGCCAGGAGCGCCTTCCGGGGGAAACGGACCACCAGCCAGAGCACCACGGCCGCGGCCCCGAAGACCGCCGCGCCGCCGGCCGCGAGCTGGCGGACCATCCCGTTGCCGCCGTCGGCCACCGGCGAGCCCGGGTACGCCAGGGCCAGGGCCAGCAGGCCGGCCAGCACGAGGCCGTCGAAGACCCGCTCGACGACGATCGAGCCGAAGGCGGCGCTGGTGCTCACCGGCTCCACCCGGTTGAGCGAGTAGGCCCGGGCGAACTCGCCCAGGCGGGCGGGCAGCAGGTTGTTGGCCATGGCCCCGATGCAGACGGCGCCGAAGCGGTTGTCGAACTTCGTCCGGCTGCGCACCGGCTCCAGGAGCACCTGCCAGCGGGAAGCGCGCGGCACGAACGTGAGGGTGGCCACCACGACCATGGCGGCCAGCCAGCCGCCGTCGGCCGCCAGGGCCCTCCGCCACGCGGCCGCCAGCGAGACGTCCCGGAGCGCCCACCACAGCAGGAGGACGGTGATCGCGAGCCCGATCAGGGCCTTGGCGCGCTGGCCCTTCACGCGCCCCCTCCTCCCGTGAGCGCGACGGGCGGGAGCTCGACGGACAGACGGGCGACGGGCGTCGCGCGGTGGACGACGGGCTGGCGGGGGACGGGACCGTCGGCGCTCAAGCGTCGCCCCGGCGGGCCCGGCGGAGGATCGCTTGCATCCGGCGCACCGCCGTCTCCATCCCGTCGAAGATCGAGCGGCTCACCACCGAGTGGCCGATGTTCAGCTCCTCCAGATCGGCGATGGCCGCCACCGGCGCCACGTTCTCGTAGGTCAGGCCGTGGCCCGCGTGGGCGCCGAGCCCGGCCTCGACCACCGCCCGGGCGGCCCGGCGCAGCCGCTCGAGCTGCTCGCGCCGGTCGCCCTCGCCGTCGGCCTCGGCGTACTCGCCGGTGTGGAGCTCCACGGCGTCGGCGCCGATCTCGGCCGCGGCCTCCACCGCCGCCGGGTCCGGGTCGATGAACAGGGCGGTCCGGATCCCCGCCGCCTGCAGGCGGGCGACGGCCTCGCCGATCCGG
>CAYVFM010000196.1:0-2614 GCA_964450995.1 uncultured Gemmatimonadota bacterium
CACGAAGCGGGGGATCGTCTCCGCCCTCGGGCTCCAGCCCTCGCCGGTGAAGTCGTCGCCGTACCAGTCGAAGTAGCGGGAGAGCATCAGCGTCCCGTCCTCGACCCGCACGTTCGCGGTGTCCCGGAGGAAGGCCCGGCTCCGGCGCTCGAGCTGGGCGTCCAGCGAGTCGCCGGAGAAGGCCCACGTCGGCAGGGGCGCGCAGGAGCGGGACGCGCAGTTCACCGCGAAGTGGATCCGGGGGTCCCGGAAGAGGGGGCGCAGGAGCCCGTGCTCGATCTCGTCCAGGGTGAGGCCGTGGCCGCCCACCCGGTGCCGGGTCTCCGTCCAGACGCCGTCGATCTCCCGGATGGACGAGACGTCCGGGTGCTCGAGGATCGCCCGGACCGTGTAGGCGTTGTAGGCGTTGATCAGGAGCGCCTTCAGGTGGTCCGGCTCCAGCGAGGAGAGGTCGGCGCCGGCCACCCGCTCCAGGTAGGCGTCCAGGCGGTCCCGCTCGCGCTGGAGGAGCCGGTAGTCGACGCCGTCCTCCCGGACGGCCCGGGCCAGCAGGTCGTCCCAGCGCCGGTGCTCGAAGGCTTCCGTCCCGCCCTCCAGCGACGCCCGGACCTCCTCGGCCGCCGGACCTTCCAGCGCCTGGCTGGCCGGCGCCCCGCAGGCCGCCGCCAGCGCCGCCGCCAGCACGGCGGTCAGGACCCCGGCGAGGGCCTGCGGGGACCGCCTCCGGCCCGGGCTCGCGCTGTCGCGGGATCGCATCGGCGTCCTCCTGCGCTGGTTCGGCGGCGGGCTTCGGCAGCGGGCTCCGGCACCGGCTCCGGCCTTCGAACGGCCCTCGTCCACCGCCGGTTCCCGGCCGGCCGGACGCCCGCTATCTTCGCCGCCCGCAAGGTACGGGACACCGCCCAAAGCGGAAACGACCCGCCCGGTCCACCTCACCCGAGGGACCCGCCGTGACCCCGACGCCCTCGGACGAGCCCCACTCGCCCCACGCCCACCCCCTGGCGGTGCTCGGCGTCTACGTCGTCCTCGCGCTGGTGCTCGTGGGGCTGACCCTCCCGCTGGCCGACCGGCTCCTGCCCGAGAGCCGGACGGTCTCGGCCTCCGGCCTGATCGCGGCCGGGCCCCGGACCGTGTGGACCCTCCTCGCCCGGGTCGAGGACTACCCCTCCTGGCGGGCGTCGGTCGTCCGGGTGGAGCCGCTGCCCGGGGAGGAAGGCCCGGTCCACAGCTCGCCGGGTCCCGGGCCCGACCTCCGGCGCCCGCCCGCCGGCTGGGTCGAGGTCGACCGGGCCGGCAACCGGATCCGGTGGCGGGTCATCGAGGCCACGCCCCCCGAGCGCCTGGCCCTGGAAGTCCAGGCGGGCTGGCCACCCTACCGGGGGCGCCGCGTGCTGCGGCTCTCCCCGGAGGACGGCGTCACCCGGGTCTTCGTCGGCCAGCGGGGCGGCGCCGGGAACGCCCTCTTCCGCTTCGCCCGGCCCTACTTCTCCAATCCCAACCGGGACCCCGGGCGGCTCGTCGCCGCCCTGATCGAGCGCGTCGAGGAGCGGTGAGGCCCGCCGCGTGACGATTCAGGGGGGGCGGTCGTCGTAAGGACGCGGATCAAAGGAGCCGGCCCCGGGAGCGTCGCTTCCCGGGGGCGGCGTGACGACGAGGAGGCAAGAAATGCTGCGAGAGAACGTGCGATCCCCGATCACCCGCCTGGCCGCCGGCCTGATGGCCCTCGGCCTGGGCCTGGGCCTGTCGGCCTGCGGCGACGACGCCACCGGACCCGGCGGCCAGACCTCGCTGTCCGTCCAGCTCACCGACGCACCCGGCGACGTCCACGCCGTCTGGGTCGAGATCACCGACCTCCAGCTCGTGGGCGGCCCGGCCGACGAGCAGGACGGCGACGAAAACGGGGAGAACGGCGACGACGCCGACGGCGGGCCGATCTCCCTGCTGGACGCTCCCACCGACCTGATCCGGCTCACCGACCTGGTGGGCACCACGCAGACCATCGTCAACGAGGCCGAGGTCCCGTCCGGCGTCTACACCCAGGTCCGGGTGATCGTCGGCGACGCGATCCTGCAGGTCGAGGCGGACGACGGCACCGGCGGCGACGCCTACGTGATGGGCGACCCGGCGCTGCCCGAGGGCGTCACCGAGGGCGACGTGGTGGGCAACCTGCTCTGCCCGAGCTGTCCGCAGACCGGCATCAAGGTGAAGCTGCCCGACGGCAACCTGACCCTCGAGACCGACAACGCGGACCTGATCCTGGACTTCGACGTGTCCCAGAGCTTCGGGCGGCGGGCCGGCATGTCCGGGATGTGGGTGATGCACCCGGTCATCATCGCCAGCGAGGCCTCGCAGGCCGGCAGCATCGCCGGCACCGTGGCCACCGGCGAGGGCGTGTCCGTCCCCGAGTGCGGCGGCGACGCCCGCTCGGTCGAGGACTTCGTGCCCACCGCCACGCGGGCGTCGGACGCCGAGACGGTGAAGAGCGCCGACGTCGGCTCGGACGGCTCCTTCACCTTCGACGTCGTGGCCCCCGGCGACTGGACGATGGGCTTCGAGTCGGAGGCGGACTTCGAGAACGGCGACGTGCTGACCTTCGAGGCGGACGTCGAGCCGG
>CAYVFM010000197.1:0-2588 GCA_964450995.1 uncultured Gemmatimonadota bacterium
CGGCCACGTGCATCGGGCCGGTGTCGTTGGCCACCACGGCGTCGCATCCGTCCAGACCCCCGGCCAGCGCCAGCAGGTCGGTCCGGCCACCCAGCGCCGCCGCGCCGGGCCGGTCGCCGGCCACGGACTTCGTCAGGCCTTCCTCTTCCCGGCCGCCGAAGACGCGGACCCGGACGCCCCGGTCCAGCAACCGGCCCGCCAGCTCCTGCCAGCGGTCCGCCGGCCAGCGCCGCGACGCGGCCTTGCCGCCGGGGACGAGGCCCACCGCGGGGTCCCCGGTCCCCGTCTCGATCCCGGCCGCCCGCGCCGTGGACCGCCAGGCGCGCCGGGCCTCCTCCAGGCGGCGGAGGCGGGGCCGCGGCGGGTCCTCCCGCTCCGGCCGGCTCCCGGCGGCGCCCTCCACCAGCGCCAGGTACTCCGTCACCCGGTGGCCCTCCAGCAGGGGGGCCCGGTCCACCCGGTCGGTCAGCAGCCAGCCCCGGGCGTCGGTGTCGGTGCCCCGGCGACGGGAGACCCCGCAGAGCCACAACAGGAGCGCCGCCGAGAAGGAGGGCGTGAGGAGGATCCCGAGGTCGGGTGAGCGGGATCGCGCGGCCCGGGCCGCACCCAGGAAGCGGTGCCGACCCGCCATCGGGAGGGGCTCGACCTCCGCCCCGGACATCGCCGCCACCGGGCCCAGCCGGGCCGGGAGCTGGACCAGCGGCCGGCCCGGCCAGAGCTCGGCGGCCCGCTCCAGCGCCGGCAGCGCCAGGATCAGCTCGCCCAGGTGGTTGGGCGCCCGGATCAGCGGCCGGGGGCGGTCGGTCAGTCCCCCACCTCCAGCACGGCCATGAACGCCTCCTGGGGGATGTCCACGGATCCCACCTTCTTCATCCGCTTCTTCCCCTCCTTCTGCCGTTCCCAGAGCTTGCGCTTCCGGGTGATGTCGCCGCCGTAGCACTTGGCGGTGACGTTCTTCTTGAGCGCGCGGATGGTCTCGCGGGCGATCACGTCGTTGCCGATGGCCGCCTGCACGGGCACCTCGAACATCTGCCGGGGGATCAGATCCTTGAGCTTCTTCGCGATGTCGCGGCCGATGTCGTGCGCCTTGTCCCGGTGGACGATCATGCTGAGGGCGTCGACCGGATCCCCGTTGACGAGGATGTCCAGCCGGACCAGGTCCGATTCCCGGTATCCCTCGGTCTCGTAGTCCAGGGTCGCGTAGCCGCGGGACGCCGACTTCATCCGGTCGTAGAAGTCCAGCACGATCTCCGACAGCGGCAGCTCGTAGACGAGCTCCACCCGGGTGGAGTCCAGGTATTCCAGCGACACGTACTCCCCGCGGCGCCCCTGGCAGAGCTGCTGGAGTCCCCCGATGTAGTCGTCCGGGGTGAGGATCCGGGCCCGGACGTACGGCTCCTGCACCCACTCCACCTGACCCGGATCGGGCATCTTCGCCGGGTTCTCGACCTCGAGCCGCTCGCCGTGCCGATCCTCGACCCTGTACTCGACGTTGGGGACGGTGGTGATCAGGTCCAGGTCGAACTCCCGCTCCAGCCGCTCCTGGACGATCTCCATGTGCAGCAGCCCCAGGAAGCCGCACCGGAAGCCGAAGCCCAGCGCCTCCGAGCTCTCGGGCTCGTAGTGGAGGCTGGCGTCGTTGAGCTTCAGCTTCTCCAGCGCGTCCCGGAGGTCCTCGAACTGGTCGGAGTCGGTGGGATAGAGGCCGGCGAAGACCATCGGCTTGGCCTCCTGGTAGCCGGGCAGGAGGTCCGCGGCGCGGTCGTCGGCGTCCAGCACCGTGTCGCCCACCTTGGCGTCGCCCACCTTCTTGACCTGGGCGGCGATCCAGCCGACCTCGCCGGCGTCCAGCGACTCGGTCTTCTCGAAGCCCAGGCGCATGTAGCCGACCTCGTCGACCTCGTAGACGTTGTCGTTGGCCCCGAAGGCGATCCGGTCGCCGGGGGCCACCGAGCCGTCCACCACCCGGACGAAGGGGATGGCGCCGCGGTACTGGTCGTACTGGGAGTCGAAGATCAGCGCCCGGAGCGGCGCCTCGGGATCGCCCCGCGGGGCCGGCACCCGTCGCACGATCGTCTCCAGGATCTCCTCCACCCCCGTCCCCTCCTTGGCCGACGCCAGGATCCCGTGCTCCGGGTCCAGGCCCAGCAGATCGCAGATCTCCATCAGGTGCTTCTCCGGCTCCGCCTGCGGGAGGTCGATCTTGTTGAGGACCGGGATGATCTCGAGGTCGTGCTCCGCGGCGAGGAAGAGGTTGGAGAGGGTCTGGGCCTCGATCCCCTGGCTGGCGTCCACGACCAGCAGGGCCCCCTCGCACGCGGCCAGGCTGCGGCTCACCTCGTAGGTGAAGTCGACGTGGCCGGGCGTGTCGATGAGGTTGAGCTCGTACTCGTGGCCGTCGTCGGCGGTGTACGGGAGCCGGATGGCGTTGAGCTTGATGGTGATCCCCCGCTCCCGCTCCAGGTCCATGTCGTCGAGGACCTGCTCCTTCATGCGCCGACGGTCGACCGCGCCGGTGGCCTCCAGCAGCCGGTCGGCCAGGGTGGACTTCCCGTGGTCGATGTGGGCGATGATCGAGAAGTTGCGGA
>CAYVFM010000198.1:0-2579 GCA_964450995.1 uncultured Gemmatimonadota bacterium
GCGGCCCTGGTCGCCCCGCTGGCCACCTGCGCCACGAACCCGGCCACCGGCGAGCGACAGCTGATGCTCGTCGGCCAGGGGCAGGAGATCGAGATGGGCCAGCAGGGGGCCGAGCAGGTGCGGGCCGCCATCGGGCTCGTCCAGAACGAGTCGCTCCAGCGCTACGTCTCGGAGATCGGGCTCGACATGGCCCGTGACACCGAGCGCCCCGACCTCCCCTGGAGCTTCCAGGTGGTCGACGATCCGGTCATCAATGCCTTCGCGCTTCCGGGCGGGCCGGTGTTCGTCACCCGCGGCATCCTGGCCTACTTCAACTCCGAGGCCGAGCTGGCCACCGTGCTGGGGCACGAGGCCGGCCACATCACGGCCCGCCACTCCGCCGAGCAGATGAGCCGCCAGCAGCTCTACGGCGGGCTCGCCGGGATCGGCGCCGCCGTCTTCGAGGCCGGCGCCATGACGCGGGCGCTGATGGGCGCGGGCCTCAACGTGCTCTTCCTGCAGTACGGCCGCGACGACGAGCGCCAGGCGGACCGGCTCGGGATGCGCTACCTGACGGCCCACGGCTACGACCCGTCGGAGGCCGTCGACGTCTTCCAGATGCTGGACCGGCAGGGCGAGGCGTCGGGCGGGAGCGGCCTGCCGAGCTGGCTCTCCACCCACCCGACCCCCGAGGACCGCATCGAGCGGATCCGGGCCCTCATCGACACGCTGCCGGCGGGACGGCAGACCGGAAGCGTGGACCGGGAGCGCTACCTGACGGCGATCGACGGGATGGTCTACGGCACGAACCCCCGGAACGGATTCTTCCGGAACGGGACCTTCCTGCACCCGGACCTGGCCTTCCGCCTGGATTTCCCGGAGGACTGGGAGCGTCAGAACCTGGCCCGAGCCGTGGTGGCCCGGAGCCCCGAGGGCGAGGCGATCCTCCAGCTCACCCTGGCCGAGGCCGACTCCCACGGGGCGGCCGCGCAGGCGTTCTTCGGACAGGAGGGGATGAAGGGCACGACGGACGTCCGCACCACCCGAATCCACGGGTTCCCGGCCACCACCGGCGTGTTCGTCGCCGGAACCAGCCAGGGGGACGTCCAGGGACGAGCCACCTTCATCGAGTACGGCGGCCACGTCTACCAGCTTCTCGGCTACTCTTCCCGGTCCGCCTTCGGTTCCCGGGACGGGACCTTCCGGGAGAGCCACGAGAGCTTCCAGCGGCTGGAGGACCAGGCCGCCCTCGCCGTTCAGCCCATGCGGATCCGGATCATCACGACCGACCGCGCGGGTACGGTGGCCCATCTCCTCCGGCACCGCCCCGCCCCCGTGGACGCCGCGACCCTGGCGCGCATGAACGCGGTGGAGGAGGGGGAGCGGATCCCCGCCGGCACCATGCTCAAGTGGATCGAGGGCGAGAAGCCGCCCGGAAGCTGACGCGGGGGGAGGAGCCATGTCCCGAACCGCTCGCGTCCTCCTGGCCGTCGTGCTTCTCCTCGCCGCGGCGGGGGCCCTGTGGCTGCTGTCGGACGGTGACGAAGCCCCGCCGGGTGGCGAGCCCCCGCCGGACGGGGCAGAGGAGGTCCTCGACGCCGCGGCGACGGACGCCCGCGTCCGCGTGTCCACCCCGCGCCCCAACGCCGTCGTGTCGAGTCCGGTCGAGGTGAGCGGAGAGGCGCGCGGCGCGTGGTTCTTCGAGGCGGATTTCCCGGTCCGCCTCCTGGACGCCGGGGGCCGCGAGCTCGCGGCCGTGCCCGCGACGGCGCAGGGCGAGTGGATGACCGAGGCGTTCGTGCCCTTCGAGGCGACGGTGGCCTTCGAACGGCCGGCGACGCCGACCGGCGTCCTGGTGCTCGATCGCTCGAACGCCTCCGGCCTCGCGGAGCAGGCCGCGCTGGTCGCCCTCCCGGTCCGGTTCGACGCGTCCGCACCGCGCCGGAGGGTGGTGCGGCTCTTCTTCCACCGGAGGGGGTCCGGCGACGACGCGTGCGACGCGGTGTGGCCGGTCGCCCGGGCGGTCGAGCCGGAGCGGGACGTCGGGGAAGCGGTGCTCGCCGAGCTCCTCGAGGGCCCCACCCCCGCCGAGCGGGACCGGGGCTTCCTGACCAGCATCCCCGAGGGCGTCCGACTCCGGAGCCTGCAGGTGGAGGACGGGACCGCCCGCGCCGATTTCGACCGGACGCTCGACCGGGCCGCCGGCTCCTGCCGGGTGCTGGCCATACGCGCGCAGGTCGAGCGGGCCCTGCTGCGGCTGCCGGGGATCGACGACGTCGTGATCTCCGTCGAGGGCGACGTGGAAGAGGCGCTGCAGCCGTAGTTCCCCTACGGCGGCCCTCTCTCGCTCGGCGCGGCCCCGGGCGAGGGCGGTTCACGTGAACCGCCCTCCTCGCGGTACAGCGCGTCGGCCTCACCCCCGGACGACGGTTCACGTGAACCGCCCTCACCCCCCGGCTCCCGGGCCGCCTCCCGCACCGCCAGCGCCGCCGCGCCCCGCATCGTCCCTCCCGCTCCTTCCGCCTGGCGCCCTCCGATCCGCTCTCCAACCACCAGTATGGCCGCCCCTCTCAACCGGGCGGCAACGGATGCCGGGCGGC
>CAYVFM010000199.1:0-2576 GCA_964450995.1 uncultured Gemmatimonadota bacterium
CCTGGTCGTCGAAGATCGGCTCCCAGGTGGTGCCCGCGTCGGTGCTCTTCCACACGCCCCCGGTGGCGGAGCCCACGTAGAGGGTGGACCCGCCGGCGACGCCGTCGATGGCGCCGATCCGGCCGCTCATGGCCGCCGGCCCGATGGCCCGGGCCTCGATGGCCGAGAGCGCCTCCACGTCGACGCCTCCCGTGAGGTCGGCGGGCGTCTCCTGGGCGGCGGCCGGCGCGGGGGCGGCGAGGGCGGCCGCCAGCAGCGCGGCGGCGAGGGCGGCGGGCGTCCAGCGGAAGCGTGTCGACGGCATGGTGACTCCCGGGTCTGTCGGGCTCGTCGTGGCGGGCGCGGCGGCGAGCAAGCTAGGAAGCGGCCTCGGCCTTCACCACCGAGAGGGGCTGCTCGGCGGCCAGCTCGCCGTCCAGCCACACCCGGAAGCGGTGGACCCCCTCCTCCTCGAAGCGAAGGTCCCGGAGGTTGAAGACCTGGTTCGCGTGGCTGAAGCCCCCCGGCTCCACCTCGCCGACCCGGCTCGAGCCCTCCAGGTCGACCAGCTTCTTCCCGTCCGGGTTCTCCAGCGCCAGCCGGATCGTGTGCTCCTGCCCCCCGTCGGTGAACTCCACCCGCAGCCGCAGCACCAGCGCCATCTGCTTGTGGACCGCCGGGAAGGAACCCACCCCCAGCCGGTCGAAGACCCCCATCAGGTTCAGCTTCCCGTCGGCGGTGACGTTGGCGGCGTCGGCCATGGCGCAGAAGTCGACCTTCACGGCGGGCTCCCGGTGGCGGAGGTGGCGACGGTTGCGAGCTCGGCGGCGTCGGCGGCGCGCGCTTCGAAGGTTCGGGCAGGGGAGCGGGAAGGTGCAAGGCGGAGGCGGTTCACGTGAACCGTGTCGAGGCCCCGATGACGAAAAACGTTTCCGCGGAAACGTTTCCGGACGTTGGGCGACAGGGAGGTTGAGAGCGGGATGACGATGCGCGGTTCACGTGAACCGTCGGGGCGCCCCGGATCCCTACCGGCCGCCCGGGCGTATCCCTAGCTTGACCCGCGCGGGGCCGTAGCTCAGTCGGGAGAGCGTCTGGTTTGCAACCAGGAGGTCACCGGTTCGAATCCGGTCGGCTCCACTTCCACCGGGCGGCTCCGCTCGTCCCGGGGCCCGGTACCCG
Source organism: uncultured Gemmatimonadota bacterium (assembly GCA_964450995.1). Classification (GTDB taxonomy): domain Bacteria; phylum Gemmatimonadota; class Gemmatimonadetes; order Palauibacterales; family Palauibacteraceae; genus CAYVFM01. Next base: position 1,159 of record CAYVFM010000199.1, read on the forward strand.
ACTTGCACCGGGTGGGCCGGTGCTCGCCCCGGATCCGCTCCCGCGCGGAGCGCCGGGCCACACCGCTGACCGCCCAGGGCGGCCCCCTTGGATCAGCTCGTCCAGCAGGCCGTCGAGTTCGTCCTCGCGCTCCGGGGCCCGCTCGCCTACGGCCTGGTCGGCTTCTTCGCCTGGGCGGAGGCCGCCTTCTTCCTCGGGCTGATCACGCCGGGCGAGCTCGCCATCGCCACGGGGGGCATGCTCGCCTCCCGGGGTCAGCTGGAGCTGGGAGGGGTGGCGGCCGTCGCGGTCGCCGGGACCGTCCTGGGCAACACCACCGGCTACCTGCTGGGCCGGACCTGGGGGCCCGACGTCGAGGCCTGGGGCCCGTTCGAGCGCTTCCTGGGCCCCTCCTTCGACTCCGCCCACGAGTTCTTCGAGCGGCGCGGAAGCTGGGCGATCGTGGTGGGCACGTTCGTCTCCTACGTCCGGATCTTCGTGCCCTTCGTGGCGGGGAGCTCCGGGATGCCGGTCCGCCGCTTCCTCGCCTTCGGGGTGCCGGCGGCGGCGGTGTGGGCGACGGCCTGGGCGCTCTTCGGCTTCCTCCTGGGGGAGTCCTGGCGCGTCCTCCAGGACATGGCCGGGGCCGCGGCGTTCCTCGTCCTCGGCCTCTTCCTGCTCGCCGTGGCGATCCGGTGGGTGGCCGGCTGGATCGCCCGCCGACGTGAGCGCGTCACGGCCTGGGGCCGGAGGCTCCTCGAGGCGCCGCCGCTCGTCTGGATCCGCCGCCCCGTCGGGGCGATGGCCCGCTGGCTCGGCCGCCGCTTCGCGCCGCGGGTCGCGGGCAGCCTGACGCTGACGGCGGGCTTCGTGACGCTCCTGGTCGGGGCCGGGGCGGTGGGCCTCGTGCTGAGCCAGGTCGAGAGCGTGCGCGGCATCGCCCTGATCGACTTCCCCGTGCTGGAGTGGATGGCCGCCACCCGGACCGACACGGCCGTGCGGGTGGCCCGCGTCGGACTCCAGCCCTTCCTGGTCCCGGGCCTCCTGGCCACCACGCTCCTGGTGGCCCTCGTCACCTGGTGGCGGCGGGGCTGGCCGACGGCAGCCCGCTCGACGGTCGGCCTCCTGGGGAGCGGCCTGGGGGCGCACCTGCTGGACCGGTACGCGCTCCAGGCCGTGGTGCCCGGGACGGAGTTCCCGGCCGTCCCGGTCGCCGTGGCGGCGGCCCTGCTCGTGCACGTCACCGCGGCGGTGGGAGCGCGGCACGACTGGGGGCGGACCGTGGCCACCGCCGCCACGGGCGTCTTCCTGGCGTGCACCGTGGCGCTGGCCACCGTCGTGGCGGGCTGGGCGGCCCCCTCCGGCGTCGTCCTGGGCTTCGCCCTCGGCCTGACCTGGTCCACGTCGCTGGAGCTGCCGGGCCGGTTCGCCTGACGGGG
>CAYVFM010000200.1:0-2539 GCA_964450995.1 uncultured Gemmatimonadota bacterium
GCCGCCGGTGCCCGCCCCCCGCGGCCCGGAGGGTTCGACGTCGTCCCCCTCCACCCGCCACCACCGCCAGAAGAGCACGCTGATGGCGCTCCAGAGCACCAGGCCTCCCCCGAACTTCATCGTCAGCCCGGCCAGCTCCTGGTCGGTGAGCGTGCTGATCCCGGGGAAGGGCGGGGCCAGCTCGTAGGTGGCGTAGAGGGGGAGGTCGGCGAAGACCAGGAAGCTGTAGGGCACGGTCACCGGGACCGTGTTGAGGAAGAGGTAGCCCGCCTTCATGAACCAGCCGAACCAGTCCCGCTCGGGGACCGGCGCGATCACCGGCCACCAGAAGACGAGCCCGGCGACCAGCCAGGCGGCGTCCATGGCGAACATCCCGGCCTGGCTCGCGGCGAGCCCGTCCAGCACGGCCGGCACGTGGGTGCCGACCACGACGCCGTTGAAGACCAGCAGGGCCACCACCGGGTGGGTGAGGGCCCGGAGCACCGGCCGGTCGGCCAGGGCGCGGAAGGCGGGGAGCGGCGTCCCCAGCAGCAGCATCGGTGGGACCACCAGGGAGAGCACGATCATCTGGGCCATGTGGACGCTTGCCAGGTAGCTGGCCGCCAGGGGGCCCACCGGCCAGTCCAGCGAGATCCAGAGGAGGAGCAGGGCGGCCACCCACCAGCCGGACCGGCCCCGGAGGGGCGAGGCGCCGGGCGGCCGGAGGGCGTCCGCGCCGGCGGGCCCGTGCCGGCGGCGGATCGACCACAGCCCGGCGGCCAGGAGGGCGACGAAGATCCACACGCCCGGGTAGGCCTGCCAGGTCCAGTCCCAGGGGACGGTCCGGGCCGAGCACCACCACTGCACGGTTCAGCCGTCTCCGTCGCGTCGCGGCGTCGCCCCGTCCGCCGAGTCCCGCCGGGCGCGCTCCGCCAGCCGCGGAAGGTCCCGGGCCCAGTCGCGCTGGCGCGTCCCGGAGGGGTAGGCGAGCCGGGCCCGGGCGTCGGGCCCGAAGGCCAGCACCTGGGAGGCGTGCCCCACGGTGTAGCGCCCCTGGACCTCGCGCGCCTGGCGGACCGCGGGAGCCATCTCCAGGCTCCGCTGCAGGGCGGCGACCCGGGCGGAGTCGCCCCGGAGCCCGACGAAGCCTTCGCCGAAGCGGTCGAGCCAGCTCCGGATCCGGGACGCGCTGTCCCGCCGGGGATCGACGGTCACGAAGACCACCCGGATCCACCGTCGCTCGGACGGCGGCATCTCCTCGAGCACCGCACCCAGGTTCGCCATCTGGACGGGGCAGACGTCCGGACAGCGCGTGTAGCCGAAGAAGAGCAGCGTGATCCGTCCCCGCGCCTCCCGCCGCAGCCGGTACGGCCGCCCCCGGGTGTCGGCGAGCGTGGCCTCCGGCATCGGGACCGGCTCCTCGAGCCGGACGCCCCGCCACCGGTCCGGGTCCTCCGCGGCCGGAGCGCCCCCGTCGGCGGCGTCAGCACAGGCGGCGCCAGCCAGCCCCGCGAGGACGAGGAGGCCGAGGGCACGGAGCGGCGGGACGGGAGCGGTGCGTGTCACGGTGGGGGGTCCAAGGGGAGGTCGAGTGGGTCGCCAAAGGTCGGGCAGCGTCGCACGCTGCCCCGTCGGCATCCTACGCCGGCCCGCCCGCGCGGGTCCAGCGCGAGGCCGAGGCGTGATGCTTGCACGCATACCGCCGGCCGTGCGCCTTCCGGGCCTCGACGGCGGGCCCGCAGGGCGCTCCGGCCCGGAGCCTCCGTCGCGCGTGCAACGTCGACCGCGTGCCGGGCATATACGGTAGCGGCGGGGGATGCCAGGGAAGCAGGCGGCCGACGCGCCGACGGCCGCGGACAGGATAGATCACGCCAGCCACTCAACGGGGAACGGAAACGATGCCGGACACGAAACAGGCCGACGCGGGCGCCGCCGAGCGGCGGCGGGTCCCCGCGTTCGACGAGATGGACGACGCGGAGCTCGTCTCGCGGGCGCTGGACGGGGACGAGCGCGCCTTCCAGGCGCTCGCCGACCGATACGACGACCGTCTCGTCCACTTCGTGAACCGGACCATCGGGGACCGGGACAAGGCGGAGGACCTGGTGCAGGAGACCTTCCTGCGGGTCTACCGGCACCTGCACCGGTACGACCCCGACCGGAAGTTCTCCACCTGGATCTACACCATCGCCAGCAACCTGGCGAAGAACGAGCTGCGCAACCGTTCCCGCGAGCCGCTGGTCCTGTACCAGACCATCACCAAGGACCGGGAGGAGGACGACCGCCCGCTCCAGTGGGAGGACAAGTCCTACCTGCCCGACGACCTCTACAAGAAGCGCGACCTGCGCGAGAAGGTGGAGGAGGCGGTCCAGGAGCTGCCCGACCACCATCGGAAGATCTTCGCCCTCCGCGAGATGGAGGGGAAGTCCTACCAGGAGATCGCCGACATCACGGGCCTGAAGCTGGGCACGGTGAAGTCGCGGCTGAACCGGGCGCGGAACAAGTTCGCCGAGATCATCGAGCCGCGGCTGGACGAGGAGCCGCGCGCGGCCTGACCTCCCGC
>CAYVFM010000201.1:0-2528 GCA_964450995.1 uncultured Gemmatimonadota bacterium
GGTTGTCGACGATCAGCATCCGGTCGGTGAGGAGGAAGCAGGCGTCGGGGACCCCTTCCAGGTCCCGGGGCGGGGCGTCCGGGAGGTCCTCCAGCCACCGGACCAGGTCGTAGCCGAAGTAGCCCACGGCGCCGCCCCAGAAGCGGGGCAGCCCCGGCAGCTCCACCGGCTCGTGGCGGGCGATCCAGGCCCGGAAGTCGGCCAGGGGGTCCTCCGTGCGCCCGGCCTCCCGCCATCCACCGTCCGGCGACCAGCGGTCCACGCGGTCATCGTCCAGGCGCCAGGCCTCCCGCGGCTCGGAACCCAGGAAGGTGTAGCGGGCCCAGCGCTCGCCCCCGATCACCGACTCCAGCAGGAAGGAGAACTCGCCCCGGCGGAGCTTCGCGTAGGCCGAGACCGCCGTCTCGGCGTCGAAGGGGATCTCCAGCCAGACGGGGACCACCCGGCCCGGCCGGGCGAGGCGGCGGAAGGTCTCCAGGTCGGGCCGGGGGGAGAAAGCGCTCACGTCCGGGCTCCGGGTGGCCGAGAGGATCGGGTCGCGTTGGGGCCGCCCGCCCGCCGGCGGCGGGGAGCCGGGCAAGACGGGGCGGCCGCGCCGGGGAAGCTCCCGGCGCCGGGAGGCCGTGTCAACGCGGGCCGGCATCCGCCGGCGGCAGGATCCGCCGGCCCGGAGGCGGCGCCTTGAACGGTCGCCGGCTGGGAGCTATCTTGTTCGACCTACGACCTGTGTACGACGCCCGGCCCGTACCTATCAGGAGGCCGTGTTGCCCGACGTGATCGCCGGATACGTTCGAGCCGCCGCGCGCCCGACTACTTCCCCTACGGCCGCCCGCCAGCCGGCCGGACGACCGTCGCTCCGGCTTTCGGCCGGGGGTGTCCTCCGCCGCTCGACGTTCCTCCTCACGGCGGCCGCCCTGGCCCTGCTCGCCGGTGCCTGCGGCGAGGCGGACGGAGGCGGCGGTCCAGGTGAGGCGGTGACCGTCCGGGACAGCGCCGGAATCCAGATCGTCGAGAACCGGGCGCCGGCCTGGGGCGAGACCGAGGTCTGGGCCGTCGCCGACACTCCCTCGCTGACCCTGGGGGAGGCGCAGGGGGAGGGTCCGGAGGTGTTCGGCTCGGTTCGGGAGGCCCTGCTCCTCTCCGAGGGGGGCGTGGCCGTGCTGGACGGCCAGGCCCGGGAGATCAGGATCTTCGGGCCCGACGGCGACCACCGGGCCACGGCAGGCGGTGCCGGCGAGGGGCCGGGGGAGCTGAACGGCTTGCCCCGGCTGGTCGACCTGGCCGGTGACACCGTCGGGGTGTGGGTCGAACAGTCGAAGCGGATGAGCCGGTTCGACCCGGACGGAGCCTTCGTGGACGCCGTGACCGTCGACGGCCTGCCGGGGATGGTGAACTTTCAGGTTCGGGGTGCCCTCGACGACGGCCGGTTCCTGGTCAGCGAGGGGATGAGCTTCTCGCCCGACGACATGGATCGGGGGCCGGGCATCCACCGCGACACGCTGTCCGAGTTCCTGGTGGGCCGGGATGGAGCGCTCGCGGACACCCTGGGCCGTTTTCCCGGCAGGGAGCGAGCGGGCTCCCTCCGCGACATGAAGGTGGTTTTCTTCTCCCGTTCCACGCATTTCGCCGTCGGTGAGGGGAGGATCCACGTGGGCGACAGCGAGCGCTGGGAGGTCCGCGTCTTCGACGATTCGCTGCGGGAGAAGATGCGGATCCGTCGGCCGCACGAGCCCGTGCACTTGTCCGACGAGGCGGTGGAGACACACCGGCAGGAGCAGCTCGATCAGTTCGGCGACGCGGACGCCCGCTTCCGGGAGAACATTCTCGACCAGATCCGCAACGCCGTCGCCCGGAAGACGCTCCCCGCCTTCGGGGAGATCGCCGTCGACGCCGCTGGCCACCTTTGGGTGGAGCGCGCCCGCCTTCCCACGGCGGCGGGGCCGCCCCGGTGGGACGTCTTCCGTCCGGACGGCCGCTGGCTCGGGGCAGTTGTCACCCCGGAAGACCTCACGATCTACCGGATCGGCACGGACCGGCTCGTGGGCCGGCGGACCGACGAGCTGGGGGTGGGACGGGTGGAGGTGTATTCGATCCGGAAGCCCTGAGCGGACCGCCGCCCATCGCCCGGCGGATACGTCCGACGGCGCAAAGGTTGCACGGCGGCGGGACGGATCACGAGCCGGCGCCCGAGCGCCGAACCGGACCGCACCTCAGGGAGAGGACCGACGTGAACTTCCTCCGCAACCCGACCCTTCGACGCATCTCGCACAACGGCCTCCGCATCGTGGCGGGGCTGCTCTTCTGGCAGCACGGTGCCCAGAAGCTGTTCGGCTGGCTGGGCGGGGACGCCGTCGAGCTGATGTCGCTGGCGGGCCTGGCCGGCACGCTGGAGTTCTTCGGAGGCATCCTGATCCTGGTCGGGGTGTTCACCCGGCCGGTGGCATTCGTGCTCTCCGGCGAAATGGCGGTGGCTTACTTCATGGCCCACTTCCCGCGCGACTTCTGGCCGATCCAGAACGGGGGCGAGC
>CAYVFM010000202.1:0-2514 GCA_964450995.1 uncultured Gemmatimonadota bacterium
CGGAGATGGCGCTGGCCCGGATCCGCCAGCTCGCCGCCCACGAGGTGGGCCACACCCTGGGGCTGGCCCACAACTTCGCCGCCAGCACCTACGGGCGGGCCAGCGTGATGGACTATCCGGCCCCGCTGGTCCGGATCCGGGACGGGACGCTGGACCTCTCCGACGCCTACGACACCGACGTCGGCGCCTGGGACCGCTTCGCCGTCCGGTGGCTCTACGCCGACTTCCCCCGCGGCACCGACGAGGGGGCGGCCCTGGACTCCGTGGTCCGGCGGGGCGTGGAGGAGGGGATGGTCTTCCTCTCCGACGCCGACGCCCGGCCCGCCGGCGCCGCCCATCCCCTGGCGGGGTTGTGGGACAACGGCGACGACCCGGTGGAGGCCCTCCGCCACGAGATCCGCGTGCGGTCCATCGGCCTCGAGGGCTTCGGGCCGGAGGCCGTGCCCGAGGGGGAGGCCCTGGCCCGGCTGGAGGAGGTGCTGGTGCCCCTCTACCTCCACCACCGCTACCAGCTCGAGGCCACCGCCCACACCCTGGGCGGGGTGGATTACCGCCACGCCGTCCGGGGCGACGGCCAGCGACCCGTCCGGCCCGTCCCGGCCGACCGGCAGCGTGCAGCGCTGGAGGCGATGCTGGCCACGCTGAATCCCGGCTTCCTGGCCCTCCCGGATCGGATCGTCGACCTCCTGCCGCCCCCCGCCCCGGGCCTGTCGCCCGGCGAGACGTTCGCCGGCGAGACCGGCCCCACCTTCGACGCCACGGGGGTCGCCGCGTCGGCCGCCGACTTCACCCTCCGCTTCCTCCTCCAGCCCGAGCGCATGGCGAGGCTCGCCGACCAGGGCGCGGGCCCGGGCGGCGGCGAGGCGAACGGACCGCCCGGCCTGCGCGAGGTGACCTCCCGCCTGCTGGACGCCACCTGGCGGGCCGACGATCCCTCCGGGGGGCACCTCGCGGCCGTGGACCGCGTCGTCGAGAGCGTCGTCCTGGAGCGGCTGATGGACGAGGCCTCGAGCCCGGACAACCCGGACCGCGTCCGCTCGGTCCTGGAGGCCGCGATCGACGACCTCGGCGGATGGCTCGAGGAGCGGGCGGGCCCGACGCCGCACCAGCGGTCGGCGCTGCGGACGATCCGCCGCTGGCAGGAGCGGGACCACGGCGCCGTCGCGCCGAGCCGGCCGGGGGACCTCCCGCCGGGCAGCCCCATCGGGGGCGGCTGACACGGCCCCTTCCGCCCCCGCTCCCGCGGCGTCACCGTTGCGTCCGGGGTGGGTCTAAAATTAGAATAAGTCTAAGATGACGACGAACCCCACCTCCGCCGAGGAGATCGAGGCCCGCTGCGCCGAGCGCCTCCGGGCGGCCGACCTGCAGGTCACCCGGCCCCGCCTGACGGTGTACCGCGTCCTCGCGGACGCCGACGACCACCCGACGGCGTCGGAGATCTACGAGCGGGTCCGGTCCTCCTCGCCCGGCATCTCGATGGCCACGGTCTACAACTGCCTGGACGCGCTCCAGGAGGCCGGCCTCGTGGGCGTCATGAACGAGGTCCGCGACGCCGCCCGGTACGACGCGGTGATGGAGCGTCACCATCATCTCATCTGCCGGAGCTGCGACCGGGTGGTGGACGTGCACGACCCGGACCTGGACCGGCTGGCGCCGGACGACGACCGCGGCTTCGAGATCAGCGACCACTCGGTCCATTTCCACGGGCTCTGCCCGGACTGCACGGCGGAGGCGTAGCGCCGGGGTCGACCGCGACCGAACCAGCATCGAACCCGAAACTTCGGAGAGGCAGACAAGCATGGGAGCGACGGATATGCCGGACGAGCACGCCGCGCGAGCGAAGGGCGACCTCAGCGAATGCCCCGTCACGGGCGGGGCGGAGAACGAGGGCGTCGAGGACGCGACGATCCGGAACCAGGAGTGGTGGCCGAACCGGCTGCCGCTGTCGGTCCTCGAGCAGGACTCCCCTCATCTCGATCCGACGGACGACGACTTCGACTACCGCGAGGCGTTCCGGACGCTGGACCTCGCCGAGGTGAAGGCCGACATCGAAGAGGTGATGACGACGTCGGAGGACTGGTGGCCGGCCGACTACGGCCACTACGGGCCGCTGTGGATCCGGATGGCGTGGCACGCCGCGGGCACGTACCGCACCGTGGACGGCCGCGGCGGCGCGGGCGGCGGAACGCAGCGCTTCGCGCCGCTGAACAGCTGGCCCGACAACGCCAACCTCGACAAGGCCCGCCGCCTGCTCTGGCCGGTCAAGCAGAAGTACGGCCGCAGGCTCTCCTGGGCCGACCTGATCATCCTGGCCGGCAACGTCGCCCTGGAGGACATGGGGTTCGAGACGTTCGGCTTCGGCGGCGGCCGCGAGGATCGCTGGGAGGCCAACGACGCCTACTGGGGCGCCGAGCGGGAGTGGCTGACGAACGAGGAGCGCTACAACGAGCGGGACGAGCTCGAGAAGCCGCTCGGCGCCTCCGAGATGGGGCTGATCTACGTCAACCCGGAGGG
>CAYVFM010000203.1:0-2507 GCA_964450995.1 uncultured Gemmatimonadota bacterium
GGACCTCGCTGAGCTCCTCCAGCTCGGACGTCTCGAGGCCGCTGGAGCTCTTCACCGGCCGCTGGAGGAGGTCCAGGGGCGGCAGGTCGGTGCGGGCCGGGTCGCCGGGGTCCGGCAGCTCGCCGGCCTCCGCCTCCCGGCTCCCGGGCTCCGGCCCCGCGGCCTCCGGCTCCTCCTCCGGCTCGTCCGCCGTGGTCTCCCCCGCCCCGGCCGGCGCCGCCGGCTCCGCCTTCCGGTCCTCGCCGGCGTCGGCCCACGGGTTGGAGGAAGCCGCTCCGGCGCCGATCCGGACGCCGACGCGGGCGGCGAGACCGGCGACGGCGGACCCGGCCCGGCGGAAGCCGCCGGCCAGGGCCGACCCGGCGCGACCGACCGCCCCCGCGAGCCCGCCCAGGCCCCGGGCCGGGGACCAGCCCAGGGTGAGGACGGAGGCGGACAGCAGCACCGCCGCCACGATGAGGCCCCCGCCCACGGCGCCGAAGCCGCCCCGGAGGCCCCCGCCGGCGAGACGGCCCCACCAGCCGGCCGCCTCGGCGACGCCGGCGAGCTCCAGGCCGGGGGGGACGGCGGCGAGCAGGACCGCGAGGAAGACCGAGCCGCGGACGGCCGTCCCGCTCTCCATCGCGCCGAAGCAGCGGAAGCCCCACACCACGAAGGCCAGCGGGAGGGCCGCGGCCGCCGGGCCCAGCGCCGCGTCCAGCCCGCCGTGGATCGCCTGGCCGGCCCGGCCCACGAGGTTGTCCGCCCCGCCCCACCAGCCCGAGCCCAGGGCCAGGCCCACGAGCAGGGCGAGCGCGAGCAGCCCGACGCCGAGCGCCTCGCGTCGTCGTCGCTCCTCGCCCATCGGCCTCAGCCCCCCCGGGCGGGACGGCTGGTGTCGGCGGTCATCCCTCCTCCTGCTTCATCCGCTGGACGAAGCGGGTGTCGATGGTCCCGGCCTCGAACTCGGGGTGGCGCAGGACGCGCTTCAGGAAGGGGATGGTGGTGGGGACCCCCTCCACCACGAACTCGTCCAGGGTCAGCCACGCCCGGGTCAGCGCCTCCTCCCGGTCCCGGCCGTGGACGATGAGCTTGCCCAGCAGGGAGTCGTAGTGGGGCGGGATGTGGTAGCCGGCATACACGTGGCTGTCCACCCGCACCCCCAGGCCGCCGGGGGCGTGGTAGGCGGTGATCTCGCCAGGACCCGGTCGGAAGTCCTTCTCCGGGTCCTCGGCGTTGATCCGGCACTCGACGGCGTGGCCCTCCATCTCCGGCGGCCCGTCCAGGGGCAGCTCCTCGCCCGCCGCCATCCGGATCTGCTCCCTCACCAGGTCCACCCCGGTGACCCACTCGGTCACCGGGTGCTCCACCTGGATCCGGGTGTTCATCTCCATGAAGTAGAAGTTCCCCTCGGCCCCCACCAGGAACTCCACGGTGCCGGCGTTGCGGTAGCCGATCGCCTCGGCGCCGCGGACGGCCGCATCCCCCATGGCCCGGCGGGTCTCCGGATCCAGCAGGGGGCTCGGGGCCTCCTCGATGAGCTTCTGGTGGCGGCGCTGGACCGAGCAGTCCCGCTCGCCCAGGTGGGTGACGTTGCCGTGGTTGTCCGCCAGCACCTGGATCTCCACGTGCCGGGGGTCCTCCACGAAGCGCTCCAGGTAGACCGAGGGATCGTCGAACGCGGCGTCGGCCTCGCTCCGGGCCATCGAGAACGCCCGGTCGAACTCCTCGGCCGACTCCGCGATCCGCATCCCCTTCCCGCCGCCGCCGGAGGCCGCCTTGATCATCAGGGGGAAGCCGATCTCCTCGGCCGCCTCCCGGGCCTCCTCGAGCTCGTCCACCTTCCCCTCGGTGCCCGGCACCACCGGGACGCCGGCGTCGTCCATCGTCCGCCGGGCCTCGGCCTTGTTGCCCATCTTTCGGATCTGCTCGGCCTCGGGCCCCACGAAGACGAAGCCCGACCGCTCGCACACCTCGGCGAACTCGGCGTTCTCGGCCAGGAAGCCGTAGCCCGGGTGGATCGCCTCGGCGCCGGTGATCTCGGCCGCGGCGATGATCCGGGGAATGTTCAGGTAGCTCTCGCGGCTCGGCGGCGGGCCGACGCAGACCTCCTCGTCGGCGAACCGGACGTGCAGCGAGTCCCGGTCCGCCTCGGAGTAGATCGCCACGGTCCGGACCCCCAGCTCGCGGCAGGCACGGATGACCCGGAGCGCGATCTCGCCGCGATTGGCGATGAGGACCTTCTCGAACACGGTTCCCTCGGGGCCGGCGGCGCTCAGCCGGTGTCGATGCGGAAGAGCACCTGGCCGTACTCCACCGGCTCGGCGTTCTGGACGCAGATCTCGCGGATCTCGCCGCTGACCTCCGCCTCCAGCTCGTTCATGAGCTTCATCGCCTCGAGGATGCACAGGGTCTCGCCCTGCTCGACCCGGTCACCCACTTCCACGTAGGGCGGCGCGTCGGGCGCCGGGGCGCGGTAGAAGGTGCCCACCATGGGCGATTCGACCTCGTGGAGGTCCTCGGCGGGC
>CAYVFM010000204.1:0-2486 GCA_964450995.1 uncultured Gemmatimonadota bacterium
CCTCGTAGACCAGCTCCAGGGAGGCGCCGTCCAGCTTCGGCTCGACGGTGAAGGCGGGAGAGCTCTCCTCCTCCAGCCCCAGCCCCCGCAGCACCCGGTCGTGGAACTCGCGCAGGTCGCCCGCCTCGCGGCCCGACGCCAGGCTGAGCATGGGCGCCGTGTGCTCGATCGTGGGGAGCTCGTCCAGCGGCTCGGCGCCCACGCGCCGGGTGGGCGAGTCGGGGGTCCGGAGCCCGGGGAAGGCCTCCTCCAGGGCGACCAGCTCCTCGAAGAGCCGGTCGTACGCCGCGTCGGAGATCTCCGGGGCGTTCTCGACGTAGTAGAGACGGTCGTGGCGGCGGATCTCCTCCCGCAGCGCGGCCGCCCGGTCGGCGGCCTCGTCCGGATCCATCGCCTGGACCTCCTGCTCGATCTCCTCGCGGGCCATGGCTCCTTCGCACCCGTGGGTCGGTTCGGGCGGATCGTCCGCCTCCCCGGAAGAAGGCCCGGGGCGCCCTCACCCCCGTGCAAGATCGCGACCGGCCGCCCGGCTCCCTTCACGGCCCCGGAACATTCCCTTACAATGGTGTTTCAGTCGGCGTGAGCCGGTGCCCCGCGAAGGGGGCACCGAGCTCCGTCCCCGGGCCGACGGCCGCGGTAGGGCCGCCGACGCCGGCCGAGCCCGTCGTCCGGACCGATCCGGACCGGACGGCTCCTCGACACCCGAAAGCACCCGATGCCCATGCCCGCCGTCGACGCGCTGGAGTACACCGACGAGGTGGCCGAGGCCACCGAGCACATCTGGCCGAAGGTGAAGGGGTCGATCCCACGCTTCGAGTGGGAGATGAAGGCCCCGCTCATCGCCGAGATCAACCGGCTCAAGGCCGAGCGGAACGCCGTCATCCTGGGCCACAACTACCAGGTGCCGGAGATCTTCCACGGCGTCGCGGACTACACGGGCGACTCCCTGGGTCTGGCCCGCCAGGCCGCCGAGGCCGACGCCGACTACATCGTCTTCTGCGGCGTCCACTTCATGGCCGAGACGGCCAAGCTGGTGAACCCGGGCCGCACGGTCCTCATCCCCGACCTGGAGGCCGGCTGCTCGCTGTCGGAGTCCATCACCGTCGAGGACGTGAAGCTCCTCAAGGAGCGCTACCCGGGCGTGCCGGTGGTCACCTACATGAACACGCCGGCGGCCATCAAGGCGGAGTCGGACATCTGCTGCACCAGCGCCAACGCGAAGGCGGTGGTGGAGCACGCGGCCGCCGAGGCGAACACCGACCGGGTGATCTTCCTCCCGGACCAGTACCTGGCCGAGAACGTCGCGGCCGATACCGACGTGAAGGTCCTCACATGGCACGGCAAGTGTATCGTCCACGAGCAGTTCACCGCCGACCAGATCCAGGGCTACCGCGACCAGTATCCCGGCATCGAGGCCATCGCCCACCCGGAGTGCTCGCCGGAGGTCTGCGAGGAGGCGGACTTCGTGGGCTCCACCAGCGGGATGATCGGCTACCTGGACGACGCCCGCTCGGACCGGGTGATCATGATCACCGAGTGCTCGATGTCCGACAACGTGCAGGAGGCCCACCCCGATCTGGACCTGGTCAAGCCCTGCACGCTCTGCCCCCACATGAAGAAGATCACCCTGGAGAAGACCCTCGACTCGCTCCGCCACGTCCAGCACGAGGTCGACGTGCCGGCGGGGATCCGCGAGCCGGCGCTGGAGGCGGTGCGGCGCATGCTGGCCATCGGCCGGGACGAGGGCTGACCGGCGCCGGGGCGCCTCCGCCCATCTCGGACGTCCGTCCACCCGCCCCGGAACCTCCGACGCGACCGCCGCATATTACAAGGTCCTGTACGACCCATCGACGCTCGTGTGACGCCTTTCGCCCTCCGATCGTCTTCGGAGCACCATGCAGACGACCGACTGGCCCGACCGCATCCGCTGGATCGCCCGACGCTTCGAGGAGGGGAACCTGCGCGCGCTCGGGCGGCGCATCGGGGTCACCGGCCAGGCGGTGAGCGCCTGGACCCGGGGGGAGGCGAAGCCGTCCGGCGAGGCGCTGGCCACCCTGGCCCGCAGCTACCCCGATCTCTCCTGCTGCTGGCTCCTGACAGGCGAGGGGGAGCCGCTCGAGAACGGCGAGGCCCCGGAGGGGTCCGACCCCGCCTGCTGACGGAATCCGGGCGTCCTCCCTTCGGGCCGTCCGCTTGAATTAAAGCGCTCGATACGACATATTTTTCCACGTGTTGAATTTGCCGCAGGGGCGAGATCCTCTCCGGCCCCGGGCGGGAGCCGACCGCCGGCTCCCGCTTCCCGTCACTTCATAGCCCTGGGGTTTTTTCTCACCCTTGGGGGACAAATAAATTTGCCCGGGGGCCCGTATCTCCTCGCCGTGGACGCGGGGAGGGGGGCCGCCGGAGGGAAGGGCCAGCGATGTCCTCACAGCACGCCCGATCCGACTGGCAGGAGCGCGTCCTCGAGCGTCTCCTCGAGCTGAAGC
>CAYVFM010000205.1:0-2474 GCA_964450995.1 uncultured Gemmatimonadota bacterium
GCTGGCCGACCTGGTGGGCGAGCGGACGAAGCTGGTGGGCGTCACCCACGTCTCCAACACCCTGGGCACCGTGAACCCCGTGGGCGAGGTGGCCGGGCTGGCCCACGACGCCGGCGCCCTCTGCCTGGTGGACGGCGCCCAGGCCGTCCCCCACCTCCCCGTGGACGTGGGCGAGATCGGGTGCGACTTCTACGCTTTCAGCGGCCACAAGATGTGCGGACCCACCGGCATCGGAGGCCTCTGGGCCCGGGGCGACCTGCTGGAGGCGAGCCCGCCCTGGCAGGGCGGCGGGGAGATGATCTCCCGGGTCACCCTGGAGCGCTCCGACTGGGCCCGGGTGCCCCAGAAGTTCGAGGCGGGCACGCCCCACGTCGCCGGGGCCGTCGGCCTGGGCGAGGCGGTGGCCTACCTGGAGGAGCTCAGCATGGAGGCGATCCGCGAGCGCGAGGCCGCGCTCACGCTCCACGCCGTGGAGCGCCTGCGAGAGCTGGAGGGGCTGGAGCTCTACGGCCCGCCCGCCGCCGACCGGGCGGGGGTCCTCTCGTTCACCTTCCGGGACGTCCACGCCCACGACCTGGCCACGATCCTGGACCAGCGCGGCATCGCCATCCGGGCCGGACACCACTGCAACCAGCCGCTGATGGAGGTGCTCGGGGTGGAGTCGACGGCCCGGGCGAGCCTCGCCTTCTACAACACCCGGGACGAGATTGACGCCCTCGTGGAGGGTCTGCACTTTGCCGCCCGCGTGTTCGGCAGCGACGCGGAGGGTTGATCCCCGGCCGGCGCCCGACGCCGGCCGCGCCCGCCCCGGCACGCGTCGACGCTTCCAGGCCCCAGCGGTGAGAGCATGACCGACCCCGAGTCCCGTTCCGACATCGACCGCTCCATCCCCGACGCCCTGAGCTCCCTGTACCAGGAAGTCATCCTGGACCACTACCGGAGCCCCCGGAACAAGGGAGAGATGGAGTCCGCCACCCACGACGTCACGATGAACAACCCGCTGTGCGGGGACGTCGTGGAGCTGCAGCTCGAGGTCGGGGGCGGCCGCATCCGGCAGGCCGGCTTCCAGGGACGGGGCTGCTCCATCAGCCAGGCCGCCGCCTCCATGCTCACCGGCGAGCTGGAGGGGAAGAGCGTCCCGGAGGCGCTGGAGCTGGCCGACAAGTTCACCCGGCTGATGCACGGCGAGACCGAGCTCTCGAAGGACGAGTCGCTGGGCGACCTCCGGGCCCTGGCGGGCGTCTCCAAGTTCCCCGTCCGCATCAAGTGCGCCCTGCTGGGCTTCAACTGCGTGGAGGAGCTGCTGGCCGAGGGCGGCCCCCGGGGGAACGGGACGGAGGCGGGCTGAGCGGCGCGGAGGAGGGCCGGGTCCTCCGGATCGCCGGCGGCAGCTACGAGGTCGAGCTGGGCGGCGAGACCCTGGACTGCGTTTTGGCCGGCCGGCTCAAGCAGGGGAAGGGCGACCGGATCGCCGTGGGCGACCGGGTCCGGGTCGAGCGCCTGGAGGGAGGACCGAGCCGGATCACCGAAATCCTCCCCCGCCGCGGAAAGCTCGCCCGCCGGGCCCCCGAGCGGGAGCGGGAGCAGGTCGTGGTGGCCAACCTCGACCAGCTCGCCGCCGTCTTCTCCGTCGTCCGCCCCGACCCCGACCCCGCCATGCTGGACCGCCTGCTGGTGGTGGCCGAGCTGAACGACCTGGGCGCCCTGGTGGTGGCGAACAAGGCCGACCTCGGCGCCCCCGGCGACGGCTTCGCGCCGGCCCGCTCGGCCGGCTACGAGGTGCTGGCCACCAGCGCCGAGGACGGGACCGGGCTGGACGACCTGCGGGACAGGCTCCGGGGGCGGACCACCGCCCTGGCCGGCCCGTCCGGCGCCGGGAAGTCCAGCCTGCTGAACCGGATCCTGCCCGGCGTCGAGCGCCGGACGGCCGACGTGAGCGAGCGGGGCGGGCGCGGCACGCACACCACCGTGAACGCCACCCTGCTCCCCCTGCCCGACGACGGCGGGTGGGTCGCCGACACCCCCGGCCTGCAGTACCTGGAGCTGTGGGAGCTCGGCCCCGACGAGCTGGCCGCCGCCTTCCCCGAGTTCCGGACCCTGCTGGGCGGCTGCCGCTTCAACGACTGCCGCCACGTCGAGGAGCCCGGCTGCGCCATCCGCGACGCGCTGGAGGACGGCGAGGTCCACGAGCGCCGCTGGGCCAGCTACCGGGCGCTGCTGGAGGAGGCCGAGGAGAGGAGCCAGCGGTGGTGAGCGCCGGGGACGGGGCGCCGGGCGCGGACGCCGACCCCCGCGAGCTGGTGCGCCGCCTCCTGGCCGGCCGCGAGGCGCGGGAGGTGGCCGACGCCGAGGTGGACCGCCGGGCCGCGGTCGTCCTGCTGCTGCGGGCGGGCGGCGCCGGGGTCTCCGGCGAGGTGGCCGGCGATCCCCCCGTCCCCGCCTCGGCCGGGGGCCAGGCCCCCGACCGGAGCGGC
>CAYVFM010000206.1:0-2451 GCA_964450995.1 uncultured Gemmatimonadota bacterium
GCCAGGACCCGCCGCACGGCCCGCGTGACGGCCCGGGAGGTGAGGGTGGCGCCGGTGATGTTCACGATGGAGCCGCTGGTGGAGATCCGGGAGGAGAGGTCCTTCCCCCGGAACTCCTCCAGCCACTCCTCGGGCGGGCGGTACTCGCGGGGCTCGTCGAAGCGGAGCACCTCGACCCGGGCCACCTCCCCCTCCGGCGTGACGACCACCATGAGCACCTCGGGCAGGGTCCGCACCTCGTGGGAGTCGAAGTACGCCACTCCCAGCGGCCTCCCGCCCCGGCGCGCCACGTAGTGGGTGACCACGGGCTCCTCCACCTCCACGGCGGGAGCCGCCAGCTCCTCGGCCCGGGCCATGGCGGAGTCCTCGAGGAAGGCGGTGCGCCGCTCCACCTCGTCGGCGTCCGGGAAGGCCATGCGCAGGGCCTCCTCCTGGGTCACCACCTCCTGGGCCGGAGCCTCGGCCGGACCGGGGCCCACGCCGCCGCCCCCGGCGACGGGGGCGAGCAGCGCGGTCACGACCAGGACCGGCAGGGCGGCGCGCGGCGGGGACACGGCGCGTCGTCGGTCACGGTCGCGGGACGGGAGCGACCCGGGGCTCGGAGAAGCCGCCGGAACCGTCAGAACAGGTAGCCGACCGCCACGTTGAACTGATTCACGCCCGTGTCGGCCCCGTTGGAGTGGATCTGGTAGTCCGCCTTCAGGATGGCCCCCGGGACGGGCTTCCAGGCGCCCCCCACGGAGACCACCGTGCGGTCGGTCGCCGGGTTCGCGGTCGTCCCCTCCGGCACCTCGGCCTGCGTGTTCACCTGCTCCAGGCGGAGGTAGGGCAGCAGCTGATGGCCGGTCTCGGCCTGCCGCAGCACGTTGTAGCCGGCCTGCACGTATCCGCCCCGCATCGCCTCGCCGATGGACTGGCTCCCGGTCAGGCCCCGGGCGGCGTTCAGCTGCGGCACGTCGTCCACGTCGGCGGTGGCGTACAGCGCCCTGAGGTCGAAGCCGCGGGCCCTGTACTGGGCGTGGCCCTCCCAGATGAGCGTGCCGGCGCCGATGGTCTCGTCGTCCGTGCCCATGCCCGGCGGGACCGGGGCGTCCTGGCCCGTCTCGCCGAGGAAGAAGGAGCTCCCCACGGTCAGGCCGGGGGCGCCCGTCCAGTCCACCCGTCCGACGGCGGCGATGTCCTCGGCCGAGGCCTTGCCGCCCTTCTGGCGCCCGCCGCGGATGCCGCTCCCGGCGCTGAACCCGCCGGCCGGGGAGGGCCCGTCGCCCACGGCGTCGAAGCTGTTCACGGCGTAGAGCCGGTACTCGAAGTCACCGCTCCCGCCGTAGATCCCGAACCCGTTCTCCCGCCACGTGGTGGGGATGATCACCTGCTCGGTGAGGGGGCGCTCGGTGCCCAGGAAGGTCGGGGGCTCGTGAACCTCGTTGATGAAGCCCATGGGCGGGAGCAGGAGGCCGCCCCGGAGGTTGAACTCGTCGGCGATCCGGTAGTCCAGGTAGGCGAACTCGAGGGACGCCGACCCGGTCCCCCCGCTGGTGGTGGCGTGCTCGAACTCGATCTCGGAGTTGAAGAGGAGGTCGTCGCTGAACTTGTAGCCGACGTAGACGATCCCGCGGAGGGCGTCGAACTGGTTCTCGGCGGCGGCCTCGGTCCCGTCCTCGCGCTCGTCGGCGTAGGTCTCGTAGAGGACCTCCCCGTAGCCCCCGATCGAGACGCCGCGGTCCACCCGGTAGACCTTGGAGGCCGCGGGCGCGAGGCCGTAGAGGCTGGTGTCGGCCCGGACCACGTCCTGGCCGAGACGCATCTGCTCGATCTGCCGGAGCACGGCGTCCATCTGCTGACGCAGCTCCTCGACCTCGCTCGTGTCCTGCCGGTCGAGCCGCTCCTGCAGGGCCTCCACCCGGCTCTCCAGGCTGTCGAGCCGGGCCTCGGTCTCCGCCTCCTGCGCCGGGGCCGCCTCCGGGCCCACGGCCAGGAGGGCCAGGACGGCGGCCATCGCCAGCGGAAGGATCCGCCGGCCGAGGCCCGCCCCCTCCGGCGCACTCTCCGTCGAGCTCCGCGTCGTACCCCTCGTCGAACCCTTCACCTGTTCCCTCCGGACGCAGTGGTCGAGAACGATTATCGCTTTGATGAAATTGAAATTCATTCTCAATTAGAGACCACAGAGTAGAGGGGGCGCCGCGAGCCGTCAAACACGGTCCGGGATCCGGCCCGGACGACGCATCGCCGACCGCGCCCTTCGCTGGCACGAGGGGCAGCGGCCCGGGTACGTACGCCGCCCGGGAAGGCCGGCCGCCGGGGTCGGACCGGCCGGCCCGAGCCGGCGGGAGCGACCGGCCGCCGGGGCCCCTTCCCCACTTCTTCATCGTTGATTCTTCATCGTTGACTCAGCTTTGACCGGAGACAGCCATGGTCCACCGCCCGTACCGGGACATCGAGCCGCAGGAGAAG
>CAYVFM010000207.1:0-2448 GCA_964450995.1 uncultured Gemmatimonadota bacterium
GCGATCCCCAGGAAGGGCTCGTCGGCCAGCAGGCAGGCAGGCCGCCGGATCCAGGCCGCCGCCAGCTCGGCCCGGCGTCGCTCGCCGCCGGAGAGCTCCCGGGGGCGTCGGTCCAGCAGGCCCTCTAGCCGGAAGCGCACGGCCGCCTCCTCCGGGTCGCGTCCGCCCCAGCGTTTTGCCACCGCGCGGAGCTGGGCGCCCACCGGGACGGGCGCCGAGAGCAGGCCCCGCTCGGGGAGGAAGAAGAGGCCGCGGCGGGCCATCCGGGCGAGACGCGGGGAGGAACTCGCCTCGCCGCGGAAGAGCACCGCGCCGTGGTCCGGTCGGAGCCGGCCGGCGGCGACCCGGAGCAGGGTCGTCTTCCCCGCCCCGTTCCGGCCCAGCAGGGCGGTGACCTCTCCCTCCTCGACCCAGAGCCCGCCCGACGTCAACACCCGCTCGTTTCCGAAGGAGACGCCGACGCCGGTGGCCTCCAGGACCCGGCTCACGCCCCCGCTCCCGCGGCCGCGGCGGCGAGATGGCCGGCCGCTTCCAGCAGGACCGCCCCCGCCAGGGCCGCGGTCCCCAGCGCCCGGAGCGAGACGCCCAGGTTCGCCAGAAGGAGGTCCTCCCCCCGCCGGCGCACCTCGAACACCAGGAGGCCGGCCGCCAGCGGCGGCACCAACACGTGGGGCCCCGTCGCGGTGAGGCCCACCCCCAGCAACAGGAGAAGGCCGCGACCGGCCGCCCAGATCACGGTCAGCCGCCGGGCCAGCGGGAGGGCGAGCGTCGGCGGCGGGAGCCGGCCCCGCACCGTCAGCCCCCCAGCCGGCGGCGCTGGCGGGCCATCCACCGGCGGACCTCCTCCGGGACCAGCAGGTCGTCGGCGATGGCGGCGATCTCCTCGGCCTCCCTCCAGGCCCGCTCCAGCTCCTCCAGCTCCCCCTCCAGGGCCCGCCGCTCCGACGACTCGTGCGCGGCCATCTCCAGCGGCAGCCGGTAGGCGCGCGGGAGGGCCTCGATCGGGCTGTACCCGTAGCCGCTCCGTGCGGCCTCCCGGACGGCCTCCTCGAAGAAACCTGCCGGCCCGCCGTGCTCTTCCAGGGCGCCGACGGCCTCCTCGACCTCCGACCGGGTGGCCCCGGCCCGGTTCGCCTGGGCCAGCAGGACGCCGGCGGTTCGCTCGGCCTCCGGCCCCGTCAGGTCGACTTCGCCCTCCCCGTGGGGCACGATGAGCCGCCAGCCGGCCGGCCCGTCGGTCCGCCGGAGGTAGGTTTCCCGAAGGTCACCGCCGCGAACCATCCGGCGTTCGGCCTCTTCGCCGCCCTCGGCGACGGGGATCCGGGCCACGACCCGTCGGTCCCAGAGCAGGCGGTGGGCATAGACGGGCACATTCAGCAGCTGGGGAACGATCACGCCCGAGGCGATGCCGGCGGCCACACCGCCGGCGACCAGCAGGCCGCCGGCCGCGATTCCGCCCGCCGCCCAAACGAGGGACCGGCGAAGCCGGCGGCTGAACCGGTCGGCGTATCGCCAGGCGGCGAACTCGTCCGGCAGGGGATCGGCACCCACCCGGACCAGCTCCAGCCCCTCGGGCAGGCGGGCCAGTCCGATGTTCTCGGTCGTGGCCCGGCGGGGCGTCTCGCGGAAGCGTCGCTCGGCCTCCTCCAGGGCCTCCCAGCGGGCCAGCAGGGGCGAGAGGTTCCAGCGTCCGCAGGCGGGGCAGACCACCCAGAGTCGGCCCTTCTCGGGATCGTAGGCGACTCGCCCGCCCACCGGGAACGCCTCCAGCGCCCGGTTCTCTCCCAGGTCGGCGTGGCAGCGGAGACAGTGGCGCCACATGGAAGCGGCCGGAGGAGAATCCGGGGCGTCCGCCGCGTCTACGGGAACCAGAGCCGCCAGCGCGGGAAGCCCTTGCCCACCAGCGCCCCGAGGCCGGCCCCGGCCAGCGCCCCGCCCAGCCCGGTGACCGCCCCGGCGGTGAAGCCGTCGAAGATGCAGTCGCCCTCCTGCTGGTCGCAGCTCGCCGTGTCGATCAGGTAGCCGCCCACCGCGCCCAGGACGCCGCCCACGGCCGCGCCCCAGGCCGCCCCGCGGTCGGTGGAGCCCACTTTCACCCACAGCCGCTCCATGGCGTCCACCGGCACGCGGACCGCCCGCGGCGGGAGGGTGTCGGCGCCGGCCGCCAGCGGATCCTCCGGTCCGCCGGGCGGGAGCGGTGCCGGGTCGGCGGCGGTGTCCTCCGGCGGCGGATCGACCGGCCCCTCGTCCTCGGGCGGTGCGGTGTCGGCCGGCGGCTCGGCCTCCTCCCCCAGCCCCCTGGGGAGCGGCCAGGCGGTCCGCATCACCAGCTCGCCGTCCACCAGGTTCAGCAGTTCGCCCTCCACCACGTGCTGGCCGAGCTGGACCCGGATCCGGTCCCCGGGCAGCAGCGAGCGGACCGCGGCGTTCCGCTTCTGCCGCTCGGCC
>CAYVFM010000208.1:0-2423 GCA_964450995.1 uncultured Gemmatimonadota bacterium
CGGCGCCGGCGCTCAGCCCGGCTTCCCGGCCTCCTCCTGCTCCGGCGTCCAGAGGCAGTGGGCCGTGCCCTCCCGCTCCTTCGCCCGATACATGGCGCTGTCGGCCCGGCGTACCAGCTCGTCGGGGCCCACCCCCGGCCCGTCGGCCAGGGCGATCCCGATGCTGGCGCTCAGCCGGTAGCTCGCCTCCTCCAGCCGGACGGGCTCCTCCATCAGCCCCGCCAGGCGCTCGGCCGCCTGGTCCAGGGTCGAGCGGTCCCCCACGTCCTCCAGCAGCACCGTGAACTCGTCGCCCCCGAAGCGGGCGACGGTGTCCTCCTGGCGGAAGCTGCCGCGGATCCGACGGGCCACCTCCTCCAGGACCCGGTCGCCGGCCGAGTGGCCGCGCTCGTCGTTGACGACCTTGAAGCCGTCCATGTCGATGAAGCAGACGGCGACGGTCACGTCCTCGCGGGCCGCGCGATCGAGGGCGTGGCCCAGGCGGTCCCAGAAGAGGGTCCGGTTCGGGAGCCCGGTGAGCTGGTCGTGCAGCGCCCGGCGCTCGAGCCGGCGCTCGAACGCCTTGCGCTCGGTGACGTCGCGGACGATGGCCTGGTAGCCCACCACCTCGCCGTCCGACCGGCGGGGCGTGGCGGTGATCTGCACGTCCGGCGCCTCCTCCCCCGACCGGGGGACGGCCCGCGCCTCGTAGCCCTCCACGTGCCCGTGTCGGCGGACCCGGCGGAGCAGGCCGCGCCAGGCATCCCCCTCCAGCAGCGCGGAGACCGGGACGCCGGTCAGCTCCTCCTCGTCCTCGACGCCCGCCAGGTCGGCGGCGGCCCCGTTGGCGAGCTCCACCATCCCGGAGCGGTCGGTGAGGAAGATGGCGTCCATGGACTCCTCGAAGAGGGAGCGGAAGCGGCGCTCGCTCTCGCGCGCCTCCTGCTCGGCCTCCACCAGCGGGGTGACGTCGTGGGCGACGCCCACCGCGCCCGCGATCTCGCCGTCGGGGTCGCGCAGGGGCTCGACGTGCGTGCGGAAGGAGCGCCCCTCCCACTCGAACATGTAGGTGGCCGCCTGGCCCTCCACCGCCTTCCTGTGCATGGCGATGGGCTGGAAGTCGGGGTCGTCGGTGTCGAAGTAGTCGTAGAGGGTCGTGCCGGTCACCTCGCCCGGCTCCAGCCCCAGCCCCTCGAGGCCGGCGCCCAGCGAGGAGACGAACTCCAGGTCCCGGTTCACCGTCCAGACCACGGCGGGCATCTGGTTCGCCATGGCCCGCAGCCGGGACTCGCTGGCGCGGCGCGCCCGCTCGGCCTCCACCCGGTCGGTGACGTCGACCACCGTGGTGACGATCTCGTCCCGCCCCTCGCCCTCCACCACCGAGGAGCTGGCCAGGATCCAGATGGGCTCTCCGTCCCGGGTCCGGGCCTCGAGCTGCACCGACCGCACCTCGCCCCGCTCCCGGAGGCGCTCCAGGAAGGCCGTGCGCGCCTCATCGTCGACGAGGAGCCGGCCGGGCTCGGCCTCCATGAGCTCGGCGGGATCGTCGTAGCCGAAGATCTCGGCGAAGGCCGGATTGCACTCCAGGACGACCGCGTCGAAGGTGCCCCGGGCGACCCCCGCCACGTTCTTCTCGAAGAGCACGTGGTAGCGCCGCTCGGCCGCCTCCAGTGCCGCCTCCAGGCGTTCCGCGCGCCGGTCCTCGTCCGTCATCCGTCTCCTTTCCGGATCCGCCTCCGCGCCGACGGGACGACCCCTCCCGCGTGCCCCGACGGAGACGGCCCGAACGGGCGGAACATCCCCCCGCCGAGCGGTATCAATATACGGGCGGTCGAGCGGCGGACCCACCGGTCCGCCCGACCCGGCGCGCCCGCGCCGGGCCCGCAGGGACGCCGACAGACGCCGCACGACGCCCGCCGATGCCCGAACATGGACGTACTACACCTATAGATCAAAGAGATCCGAGATGACGCTGCGACACGTACCCCGATTCGCCCGACCCGAGGCGCCACGCGACGCCTACGCCGCCACGCCGGAGGAGGAGGCGGACAAGCTCATCGACGCCCCCGCCCGCCGGGCGGCCGCCAAGCGCTACCGCGAGCTGGAGGTCACCGACTGGCTGGTGCAGACCCGGGAGCTGGACCCCGAGCACGCCCGGGCCATGGCCATCCGCCTCCTGTCCAGCACCCCCAGGCTCCGGGGCGCCTTCCAGAAGTGGTGGCTCACCGGGCGCGTGGAGAACGTGGAGGTCGACGGCTACAGCCTCCGCCGGCTGGTCGAGGAGAAGGGGATGACGCCGATGGGTGCCCTCCTGACCCTCTCCCTCCTCGAGGCCGGCGGGACGATGAGCGGCCGCGACGTGGCGGCGAGCGCCGAGGGAGATCCCGATCCCGAGGAGGCCCTCCGGGTCGTCGGCGGCTGAGTCAGCCGCCCTCCCCCTCCCC
>CAYVFM010000209.1:0-2399 GCA_964450995.1 uncultured Gemmatimonadota bacterium
CCATGTGGGCGGGGACGAGCACGGTCTCCTTCAGGGCGTCGCCGGCGCGGAAGAAATGGCCGTGCAGGTGCATCGGGTGATGGATGGGGCTGTGGTTGATCATCTCCACCCGCACCCGCTCGCCCTCCCGCACCCGGAGCGGGGCGGCGTCCGGGTAGCGGTCGCCGTCGATGGTCCACCGGTCCGGGCGCATCATCATCCCCCAGGAGAGATCGAGCTCCAGGACGCGATCGGGGGTCGGCGCCCCGCCGCCGGGAGCGATCTCCACGCTCCGCAGGTCGGAGAGCCGGAGCTCGCGTCCCTCGTCGAGTCCCGCCGGCCGCTCTCCCTCGACGGGCCGCGTGCGTGCGGCGTCGGCGTAGCGCAGGACGGCCCGGGCGGCCCGGGGCGAGCCCAGGACGCTCTCGGCGGCCAGGGTCCAGGCGCCGGGGTTGTCGGCCTCGACGATCACGTCGTAGCGCTCGCCCGGGCCGATCACCAGCGCGTCCACCGTCACCGGCTCCACCGGCCGGCCGTCGGTGTGGGTCACCGCCATCCGGTGGCCGGCGATCGCCACCCGGAAGGTGGTGGCGGAGGCGGGGTTCACCAGCCGGAGCCGGACTCGCTCCCCGCTCCGGACCTCGAGGGCGGGGGGATCCTCGGGGCCTCGGCCGTTGACCAGCAGCGCCCGGTAGTCGGGACGGGCGGGGTCGACGCGCCGCATCCCGCCCCCGCCGCCCATCATGCCGCGTCCGCGCCCCTCCGCGCCGTCGCCCCGGCCGCCCATCATGCCGCCCATCCCGTCCATCATCCCGCGCATCCCCCCGTCCGACCGCTCGGACGCCGGCGCGGGCTCGCCCGGGAGCCAGTCGTCGAGCAGGAGGGTGTGCTCGCGGTCCCAGGCCACGTGGGGATCCCGCTCCTCGACGACCAGCGGACCCACCAGGCCGCGGTCGAGCTGGAGGCCGACGTGGCTGTGGTACATGTAGGTGCCTGCCGGCTCGGCGACGTAGTCGTACGTGAAGCTCTCGCCCGGGGGGATCGCCGGCTGGGTGACCCCGGGCACCCCGTCCATGGCGTTCGGGACCGGGACGCCGTGCCAGTGGACGGTGGTGGGCTCGGGCAGGCGGTTCTCGACGGTGACCCGCAGGCGGTCGCCCTCGGCGACCCGGATCTCGGGGCCGGGATAGGCGCCCTCGTAGAGCCAGGTGCGTCGCGCTCCCCCCGGCCCGATCGACACCTCGCCGGTGCCGGCCACCAGCCGCAGCTTCCGGTCCGGCGGCCCCGCGGCCTCGGCGCGGCGGAGGGCCTCCCGGTACCGGGCGTCGAAGTCGGCGGGGCCGTCCCGACGCCCCCGGGCACCGCGGCCGGCTCCCTCTCCGCAGGCGCCCAGCAGCGGACCGGCGGCGCCGGCCGCCAGCACCGCCTGACCGGCACGGCGGACGAACGCCCGGCGCGTCCAGCCCCCTCCTCCCGACCGGGGCGGCGAGCTCCGGTCGCTCACGGCAGGACCTTCCCGAGGTCGGACCGCAGGCGCGCCATCGCGCCCGGATCGGTGGCGTCGTAGGTGGCCCGCACCCGGCCCTCCGGATCCACCAGCTCGAGACGGGGCGAGTGGTCGACCTGGTAGCTGGCGTCCTCGTCGGGATCGGCGGGAACCGGCCCGGCCGTCACCCGGAAGCCCTCCTGGAGGAGCCGGCGGACCGCCTCCGGCGAGGCGCCGCCGAGGAACGCCCACTCGGAGGGCGGCGAGCCCCCGAAGCGCGCGGCGTACGCCCGGAGCGCGCCGACGGTGTCCCGGGCCGGATCAACGCTGATCGACACCAGGCGGACCCCCTCTCCGAGCCGCCCGTTCGCGCCCAGGCTGTCGCGGAGTCCCGCCATCCGGGCGGTGGTCGCCGGGCAGACGCCCTCGCAGTTCGTGAAGAAGAAGTGGGCCACCCACGCCGTGCCTTCCAGGTCGGCGGTCCGCAGGGTGTCGCCGCGCTGGTCGACGAGGGCGAAGTCCGGGGCCTCCCACAGCACCGGGAGCCCCTCCCGGTCGCCCCCGTCGTCCGCGCCGCCGCAGGCGGAGCCCAGCACCCACAGGAGGACGACCGCGGCCACGAGCGCGCGCGTCCCCCTCGGCGAGGTGCGCGCTGTTCCTCCCACCATCGGAGCCTCCTCGAGGGCTCGGACGATCGCTCCACGGCTGGACCGGGTCCGGCCTGTCCGGTGGACGAACGTAACGGTTTCCCCCGTCCGGATCCTCCCCGGATCGACGCCGCCGGTGGGCTTCTCGCCCAGGTAAGGATACTCTTTTCCCGGGGAGCCTCGTCCCGACGCTCCTCGAGGGCGCGCCTCACCCCCGGCGGCGGGGACCTGTCGGGAGGAGCCGGCTCGCAGCCAGCACGGACCCGAACGGGGAGCTCCACGTGACC
>CAYVFM010000210.1:0-2398 GCA_964450995.1 uncultured Gemmatimonadota bacterium
GGCCAGGGTGGACTTCCCGTGGTCGATGTGGGCGATGATCGAGAAGTTGCGGATGCGGTCGATGCGCACGGGCCCTCGTCGTCGGAACGGGTGAGCTGTCGCGTCGACGGCCTCCCGGGGCGGAGGGCGGCCGGTTCCCCGGCCTCCGCGCCCCGGGGACCGGGCCGTCGGCCCTCTCTACCCTGCCCCCGAGCTCTCGGGTCCGGGCCCGCAGGCCCGCCCGATCCCGGTCTCGATCGCCCGGCCGCCCGCGTCGGGGCCGCTCAGGACGTGGGCAGGATCAGCCGCAGCCGGTCGTCCTCCTCCCCCTCCTCGACCCGGCCCTCGCCGCCGGCGGCCTCGGCCGCCCGGCGCCACCGCTCCGCCGGGACCGAGGCGGCCGGCACCTCCACCGAGACCGAGAGCCCGTCCTCGGCCGGCTCCACCGTGACCGGGCAGTCCGTGGCGCCGGCCTCGGCCGCCCCGCGCCACGCCGCGAGCAGCAGCGCCAGCAGGTGGCCGGCTCGGCCCCGGGCGGCGAGGCCCTCCCCCCCGCCCTCCACACGGACCCCGGGCGGCTCCTGGTCCAGCCGGAGCGCCGCGGCGAAGTCGCGCGCCAGGGCCGCCGGGTCGATCTCCCGCGCCTCGTCGGAGGGATCCCGTCGACCCAGGGCCAGAAGGAGCCGGAGCCGCCGGTCCAGCACCTCGACGTTCTGGTCCACCGCCGAGGCGAACCGATCGAGCCCCTCCCAGAGCTCGGGGGCCTCCTTCCGGGTCCGGGCGCGGATGACCTCCAGGTTCATCGTCACCGCCTGGAGGGGGTTCTTGATCTGGTGGGCCATCCGCTCCACGGCCTCCGCCAGCAGGCCCTCCTCCTCCGGCCACGCCCCCCCGCCGTCCCCGCTCACAGCTCCACCTCCAGGCCGTCGTGGGCCGGGCGGACGCCCTCGGGGAGCCGCTCGGCCAGCTCACGGTGGCCGACCCGGTGCGTCAGGTGGGTCAGGAAGGTGCGCCGCGCCCGGAGGCGGCGGGCCGTCTCCACCGCCTCCTCGACATTCAGGTGGGCCGGATGCGGGTTGCCGAACCAGAGGGCGTTGAGCACCAGGACCTCCACCCCTTCCAGCAGCTCCAGGGCGTCGTCCGGCACCCGCTTGGTGTCCACCAGGACGGCCAGGTCGCCGGCGCGGAACCCGTAGCTGCGGAAGGAGCCGTGCGGGAGCCCGACCGGCGTCAGCTCCATCCCGGCCGCCTCCACGGGCTCCCGGTCCCGGAAGGGCGTCAGCTCCAGGTCGGGGACGGTGCTCCCCGGGTTCACCGCTGCGTCGGCCCCGAAGATGTACTGGAACCGGCCCCGAAGCTCCGGGACATGCTCCTCGGCCACGTGGAGGCGCAGGGGCCGCTCCGAGCGGAGGGTGAAGATCCTGAGGTCGTCGATGCCGTGGGCGTGGTCGGCGTGGGGGTGGGTCATCCAGACGTCCTCCACCCGCCGGACCCCGGCGTCCAGGAGCTGCAGTCGGAGCTCCGGGGGCGTGTCCACCAGCAGGCGCCGCCCGTCCGCCTCGACCAGGAGCCCGTGCCGGGTGCGGGCGTCCCGCGGGTCGTCCGAGCGGCACACCTCGCAGCGGCACCCGACGACGGGGACGCCGAAGGAGGTGCCGGTGCCGAGGAAGCGAACCTTCACGGCCGGTCGTCCCTCCCGGTCCCGCGCTCCCGCCGCCCCGGGGGCTCCGCGCCGGACCGCCTCAAAGCTCCTCGATCCGGATCATGTTCGTGGTGCCGGTGACGTGGAACGGGACGCCGGCGGTGACGACGAAGCGGTCGCCCCGGCGCCCGTGCCCCTGCTCCAGGGCGGCCTCCCGGGCCCGGTCGAGCATGTTCCGGTAGTTGACGTCGCCCTCGAACAGGATCGGGGCCACGCCCCAGACGATGGCGAGCTGACGCCAGGTGGAGGGCTGGTCGGTCAACGCCAGGATCGGCACGGGGGGACGCTGGGCCGCCACCACCCGGGCGGTGAAGCCGCTGCGGGTGAAGGTCACCAGGAAGGGGGAGTCCAGCCGCTCCACCGCCTGCATGGCGGCCGCGGCGATGGCGCCGGACGTCGTCTGCTGGATCTCCGCCCGGCCGCCGGCGGGCTCGTCGGTCACCTCCGACGGGAAGGGCGGGCCCTCCCGCTCGATCCGTCGGATGATCCGGGACATGGCCCGGACCGACTCCACCGGGTAGTCCCCCACCGCCGTCTCGGCCGAGAGCATCACCGCGTCGGCCCCGTCCAGCAGGGCCGTGGCCACGTCCGACACCTCGGCGCGGGTGGGGCGCGGGCTGGCGGTCATCGACTCCAGCATCTGCGTGGCCGTGATGCTGGGGCGGGCCAGCTCCTGGCCCAGCCGCCCGATCCGCTTCTGGACCAGCGGCACCTCCT
>CAYVFM010000211.1:0-2392 GCA_964450995.1 uncultured Gemmatimonadota bacterium
CCGGTCCGCGGTCGCGGGCCGGTGGGCCACGTGTATCGCCATGGTCCCCAGCACGAGATCGATCCACGCACAGGGCCGGAACCCGGCCTCGGCCATGAGGCCGCACAGCTCCTCCTGTGCGGGATAGCGCCGCAGGGACTCCGGGATGTAGAGGTAGGCCTCGGGGTCCCGGTGCAGGAGCCAGCCCGCCGCGGTCGTGGAGAGCTCCAGGTAGCGCAGCCAGACCCGCCTCAGCCAGCCCGTCGGGGGCTTGCCGAAGTCCAGGCTGAGCAGGCGGCCCCCGGGCCGCAGGCACCGCCGGATCTCGGCCAGGCTCCGCGGGAGGTCGGGGAAGTTCCGCAGGCCGTAGCCCACCAGCACCCGATCGAAGGTCCCGTCGCCGAAGGGGAGGTCCAGGGCGTCCGCCCGGCTCCAGGCGACCTCCCGGGCCCCCTCCCGCTCCCGGCCGACCCGCATCATCTCCGGCGTCAGGTCGGCGGCGATCACCGTGGCGGCCGGGCACCGCGACGCCGCCCGGAGCGCCAGGTCGCCGGTGCCCGCCGCCAGGTCGAGGACCCGGTGGCCCGGCTCGAGCTCGGCCAGATCCACCAGCCGGTCCTTCCACCGGCGATGGAGGCCCAGCGACATGACGTCGTTGGTGAGATCGTAGCGGCCGGCGATCCGGCCGAAGAGGTCCCGGACGTAGGCCCGCTTCTCGTCGTCGCCCTCGAGCGCCCGGCGGATGCGGCTCCGGAGGCTCACGGGGGGAGTGGCCGGGAGGGAGCCAGCGCGGCGCCGGACGTCAGCGGGGCACGGGCTCCCGGCGCACCCGGTCCACCACGCGCTGGTTCTCCCGGGTCATGCCGTCCAGGGTGGCGGGGTAGACCAGGTCGGTGAAGTCCCTCAGCGCCTCGGACTCGTGGTGCCGGCGCCGGGCCTCGTGGTTCTCGAAGACGGCGACGTGGAGATAGCGGGTCCGCTCGTCCCCGTCGTCCTCGAAGACCACGTAAGAGCTGATGCCGCTCTGCTCGGCGCGGATGCGTTCCGTCAGCTCCCGGATCGCGGCCCGGCAGGCCTCGACGGTCCCCGAGGGGACGGTGTAACGCGTGGTCTCGTGGATCATGACGATCCCTCCCGTGCGGGGGATGGGCGGCGCACGCCGGGGACCTCGCCCGCCGTGCCGCGGCTCCTGCACCGGACCAGGAGGGGCAAGCGACGTACCGGGCCGACGAGTTTCGACGTACGTGTCCGTACCGCCGGCGAGCCGCGGGGTTTCCCGGGTTCACCGCCCGGGAGGGCCCGACCGCCTCCGGCCACGAATTGCACAGGAGTGAAGAATTTTCGTCCCTCACGGCGGCCCTCCGTCGCCGGCCAGCGCCAGCGCCCGGAGCAGCGCGCGGGCCTTGTCCAGGGTCTCCTCCCATTCCCGCTCGGGCACCGAGTCGTGGACGATCCCGGCGCCCGCCTGGACGTAGGCCCGGTCCTCCAGCGCCAGCACCGTTCGGATGGCGATGGCCATGTCCAGGTTCTCCCCCCCGAAGGAGACGAAGCCGGCGGCCCCGCCGTAGGGGCCCCGGCGGGTGGGCTCGAGCTCGTCGACGATCTCCATCGCCCGGACCTTGGGCGCCCCGGTGAGGGTCCCGGCGGGGAAGGCGGCCCGGAAGGCGTCCAGGGCGTCCCGGCCCTCGTCCAGCCGTCCCGTCACCTCGCTCACCAGGTGGATGACGTGGCTGTAGGTCTCCAGCACCATGAAGTCCGGGACGCGGACGCTGCCCGGCTCGGCCACCGCCCCCACGTCGTTCCGGCCCAGGTCCACCAGCATCAGGTGCTCGGAGCGCTCCTTCTCGTCCTCCAGCAGCTCCCGCCCCAGGGCCCGGTCCTCGGCCGGGGACCCGCCTCTCGGGCGGGTGCCGGCGATGGGACGGACCGTGACCTCGCGGTCCTCCACCCGGACCAGCAGCTCCGGCGACGAGCCCACCAGCCGGACGCCGTCCAGCTCCAGGTGATAGAGGTAGGGTGAGGGGTTCAGCGTCCTCAGCGCACGGTAGATCCGGAGCGGGGACGCGTCGAGCTCGGCCTCCAGCCGCTGGGAGATCACCACCTGGTAGGCGTCGCCGGCCCTGATGTACTCCCGCACCCGGCGGACGGCGTCCTCGAAGTCCTCCCTCGACCGGTTGGAGGCGTGGGCCACCTCCCGGTCGGTCTCCAGCGGGAAGGGGGCCAGGTCGGCCGGCGCGTCGAGCCGGTCGAGCCAGCCCTCCAGCTCGTCCACGGCCTCGCGGTAGAGCGCCTCCGGGTCCCCGTCGCCGGCGTCCTCCGGGATCGGCACGGCCTTCAGGGCCATGGCCCGGTCGAAGAGGTTGTCGACGATCAGCATCCGGTCGGTGAGGAGGAAGCAGGCGTCGGGGACCCC
>CAYVFM010000212.1:0-2392 GCA_964450995.1 uncultured Gemmatimonadota bacterium
CGCGGCGCTCGTGGTGATCATCGTGCTGGCGGTGGGCCTCTGGTGGCTGATGCGGTCCGCCGGCCCGGCGTCTCCGACGACGGTGGAGCTCTCGCCCCGGGCCACCTTCCTGCGCACCGCCGTCGGGAGCGCGGAGGAGCCGGCGATCGTCTCGCTGCAGGAGGTCGGGGTTCGGTCCGGCCAGCGGATCCGGCTGGTCCGGGAGGGCCGCTGGGCCCAGGGCACGGGCCAGGCCTTCGGCCACCTGCTCGGGGTCTTCAGCGCCTCCGACTCGCTCGCTCCCCCCGACCGCCGCTACCGGGTCCCGGGCGCGGTGGGGATCGAGGGGGCCCGGCGCGCCACGGAGCGGAATCCGCTGGGCGGCTGGGAGACTGACGTCCCGCAGGACTTCGGCTTCGGCGGTCCGGGCCAGGACTCGGTCCGGGTCCGGGTGCCCGAGGGCGCCCGCTATCTCTTCCTGGGGGTGGACGACGTCCGCGTGGGCGACAACGTGCTGGTCGACTCGGCCCTGGCCGTCCGGATCGTCCCGCTGGCCCGGGAGGACGGATGAGCGCCCCGAGAGACGAAGCGGAGTTCCACCCCAACCTCCGCTGGTACCGGTACCTCCAGGGAGCGGGCCTGCTGATCGCCAGCGTGGTGGGGATCGTGGCCCTGCCGGTGTGGGCGGTGGCCGGCTGGTGGTGGTCGAGCCGCTACTGGGAGGAGCTGGAGTGCGAGCTGGGGGAGCGGACGCTCTCCATCGGCTACGGGATCTGGTTCCGCACCGAGAAGTCCATCCCGCTGGAGCAGATCCAGGACGTCTCGGTGCGCCACGGCCCCCTGCTGAACTGGCTCGGGCTCACGAAGCTCAAGATCGAGACGGCGGGGCACGGCTCCTCGGAGCAGGCCGCCGGCAACCTGGTGGGGATCGTCGAGCCCGTCGCCTTCCGCGACCGGGTGCTGGAGCGGCGCGAGCGGCTGTCGGACCGCCGCTCGGGCGCGCTCCCGGCGGGCGAGGGCGGCGGGAGCGTGGCGGCCGGCTCCGGGGGGTCGGCCCCGGGAGACGCGGGGACCGCCGCCCTGCTGGCCGAGATCCGGGACGCGCTGCTCCGGATCGAGGAGCGGCTGGGCGACGGCGGGACGTCGTAGCGGCGGCCCGGCCCGGCCACCCCGCCGGGCCCGGCCCTCAGCCCTCCTCCGCCCCCGCGGCCACGCTCTCCACCATCGCCTCGACCGCGGCCACCGTGGAGGGATCGGCGTCGGCGGGGACCAGCGTCTGGACGAAGAGCAGGGTGCCGTCCCGCTCGAAGACGATCTGGCGGTGGACGTAGGGCGTGCCGCCCCGGTCGGTCGCCTCCACCCGCCGCTCCATGGCCACGGCGCCGCCCACCCTCACCCGGCGGCGGTCGTGCACCGTCTCCCAGTCCTCGAACAGGTGCTCGGGCAGGTCATAGCGGCCCAGGGCGTCGGCCACGGCCTCTCCCCCCGCGAAGGAAACCGAGGCCTGGACGACGACGGCGCCGTCCAGCCCGGGGCTCCCCTCGCGGTTCGTGGCTTCCACCAGCAGGTGTCGGTCCACGGGCCGGTCGGAGGCCAGCAGGTAGGCACGCTCCATCTCGCCGGAGAGGTCGCGGACGGTCCAGCCGGCCGGGTGGGCCAGGGCCAGGGCGGGCGCGCCGCCGGCCGAGCGGGTCCGGCCGTCGAGCTCGACGCTCGCGTCGGCGGTCCGGAAGGAGGGCGGGCGCCAGCCGGAGGCCATCGCCGCCAGGCCCTCGACGTCCAGGGCGTCCAGGGCCTCGCCGGGGGCGGGCGCGCCCTCCCCGCGGACCACGGCGATGGCGACCGCCCGGGGCGCATCGCCCGTGCGGACCAGGGCGCCCCGGCCGCCGGGCCCCAGGTCGAGCCAGTGGGCCGGGTGGCCGCGGTAGGTGGTGTCCGTCACCCCGCCGCGGGAGCGGAGACGCTCGAGCAGGCGGTCGACCGGGCCGTCGCCGGCGCCCTGCAGCCCCGCCTGGAGGGAGACGCCGGCGCCCGTGCGGGGGCCGCCCATCGGGCCCTCGCTCCCCTGGCCGTACTCGGCCTCCACGAAGGGGTAGCCGTCGTCGCTGAAGCCCGAGCGGATCGAGGAGCGCTCCAGGCCGCCGACGGCCGCGGGGAAGAGAGCCTCCACGGCCCCGGGCGCGGCAGAGGCCGCGTCGTCGTCCGCCTCCTGGGCCGCGCCCGGCCCGGCGGCCAGGAGGGCGGCGAGGAGGAGGGGCGCGAGGAGGCGGGCCGGCTTCAGCTTTCCGGCTCCGGCAGGGGGTTGGAGCTGGCCACCTCGCGGTGGAGCTTCCAGCCGTCGGCCGTCCGGTGGAAGATCACCAGGTAGGTGTCGCTCGCCGTCCGGGGCTCGTCGGCGCCCTCGGGCGTCCAG
>CAYVFM010000213.1:0-2391 GCA_964450995.1 uncultured Gemmatimonadota bacterium
CACCCGGGCGGGGCCGCCCGAGCCGCCCCGGATCTTCATCGGCGCCACCACCACCCACGCCCCGGAGGCCGGCAGCTCGTCCAGGCGGGCGACGTTCTCCAGCCCCACCACGTTCGCCTCGTAGAGGATGCGGTGGGCGAGGAAGTCGGCGGAGGGCCCGTGGTCGATGCTGGGCGTGTCCAGCCCCACCAGGTCCACGTCGCGCTCCTCCACCAGCCAGCGCGCCGCGTCGGGGTGGAGGCCCGGGAAGTGGAGGTCGTCGGTGGCCTCCGGCCCCCGCTCGGCGGTGCCCAGGACCCGCTCCTCCTCGGGCCAGCGCTCGTCCCAGCCGGAGTCGATGAGCACGATCCCGCCCGCGGGCAGCCGGCCGTGGTCGGCCTCCCACGCCCGGAAGTCGGCCACGCGCACCCGGTAGTCGGGGTTGGCGGCCGCCGAGTCGGCCACGTCGATCACCGCCGCCGGCCCCCGAAGCGCCCCGAGCGGCACCTCCTCGGCCGACCAGCCCCCGGCGGCGAAGTGGTAGGGGGCGTCGAGGTGGGTGCCCCCGTGCTCGGCGGCGGCGAACTCGTTGGCGGCGTACCACCAGCCGGCGTCGGTGGTGTCGGCGGCCACCTCGGTCAGCTCGAAGCGCTTCGCGGTGGGCCAGTAGACGTTGTCCTCGGCCAGGTCGTGGGTGAGGTCCACCCAGCGGACGCCCTCCCCCTCGAAGACCGTCTCCAGGGCGGCCCGGGGGTCGGTGCCGTCGGCGGCGCCGTCGTCCCCGGACCCCGCCCCGGGCGCAGCGTCGCCGTCGCAGGCGCCGAGGGCGAGCCCCCCGGCGGCCAGGGCGAGCAGGATCGGGATCCGGACCTCTCGTCGCGCGTCCATCCTCGGCCTCCTTCTCAGTCCCCCGGCCCCAGCCGCTCGTCCACCTCCCGGAGCCGCTCCGCGGGGGAGGGGGCGTCGGCGGGCAGCTCCAGGCCGGCGGTCTCGGCGGCCCGCGCGTAGAGACGGCGGGCCTTGCGGAGCCGGTCCTCGGCCACCGCCAGCTCGCTTTTCCGGTCGGCGCGGAGCGCGTCCAGGCGGAGCACCTCGGCGGCGGTCCAGAGCCGGCCGGGGTCGGGCTGGCCGCCGGCCCACAGCGCCCGCTCCAGGGTGGCGGCGTCCAGCCGGCGGACGGCGGTCAGCTCCACGCCGGTGCGGGCCGCGGCCTCGCGCAGCTCGTCCTCCACGGCGTCGACGACCTCGAGCTCGCCCTCGGCCCCGGCCAGCCGGCTCTCGATCCGGCCGAGCTTCTCGGCCAGCCGCTGCAGCCGCTGCGCCTTCAGCAGGACCATGGTCTCGCGTCCCGCCCGCTCAGCCGGCGGACGTGAGCCGGTGCACGCTTCCCTCCCCGCCCTGCTTGGCGCGGTGCAGCGCCACGTCGCCGAGCCGCATCAGCTCCTCGTGGTCCTCCACCTCCACGGCCCCGGGCCGATCCTCCCCGTGGACCACGGCCCCCGCGCTGACGTTCACCCGCACCCGGTCGTCGACGAGGACCGGCTCCCGGATCGCCTCCTGGATGCGCTTCGCCACCGGCTCGATCTCGGCGGGATCCTCCAGGTCGGGTAGGAGCACGACGAACTCGTCGCCGCCCCAGCGGGCCACCGTGTCCGACTCCCGGGCCGCCTCCTCCAGCCGGTCGGCCATCGTCGTCAGGACCCGGTCGCCGGCCGTGTGGCCGCGCTCGTCGTTGATGCGCTTGAAGCGGTCGAGGTCGAGCATCAGCAGGCCGAGGCAATCGTCCCGGCGTCGGGCGCGGGCCAGCCCCAGGCGGACCCGGTCGGTCAGCAGCGTCCGGTTGGCCAGGCCGGTCAGCGGGTCGTGGAGGGCCTGGTGCCGGAGCTGGTCTTCGAGCTCCTTGCGTCCGGTGATGTCGACGAGGGTGCCCTGGATGATCGTCTCCCCGGAGTCCGGGTCCTCGACGAGCAGGGAGTTCTCGAGCACCCAGACCGTCTCCCCGTCCCGGCGCTGGAGCCGCAGCTCCTCGGCGACCACCCTCCCCTCCCGGCGGAGGCGCTCCACGTAGCGTTCCCGGTCGCTCTCGGTGAGGAACAGGTCGCGGGCGTCGCACCCCTCGAGGGCCTCGGGCGACTCGTAGCCCAGCAGGTCCGCCATCGCCTGGTTGACCTCCAGCAGGCGGCCGCCCGGGGTCGACCGGAAGGCGCCCGCCACGTGGTGCTCGAACAGCTCCCGGTAGCGCCGCTCGCTGCGCCGGAAGGCGGCGGTCCGCTCCTCCACCTGCTGGTCCAGCTCCTCCCGCAGCCGCGCCAGGCGGCCCTTCTCGCGGCGGAGGTCGATCTCGGTCGACGCCGCGGCCGCCAGGTCGCGGACCAGCTCGATCTCGTCCTCCTCCCAGGCCCGGGGCTGGTG
>CAYVFM010000214.1:0-2389 GCA_964450995.1 uncultured Gemmatimonadota bacterium
GACGCCGACGTCGACGGCGCTCACATCCGCACCCTCCTGCTCACCTTCTTCTTCCGCCAGATGCAGGAGCTCATCGAGGCCGGCTACGTCTACATCGCCCAGCCGCCGCTCTACCGCGTCTCCAAGGGGAGCCAGGAGCACTACTGCTTCACCGAGGACGAGCGGAAGGAGATCATCGACCGGCTGTCGTCGAACGGGACGAGGGGGATCAGCGTCCAGCGCTACAAGGGGCTGGGCGAGATGAACCCGGACCAGCTCTGGGAGACGACGATGAACCCGGAGAAGCGGACGCTGCTCCAGGTCACGATCGACGACGCCACGGAGGCCTCGATGCTCTTCGACCGGCTGATGGGCGACGACGTGGAGCCGCGGCGGGAGTTCATCGAGAAGAACGCGAAGTACGTCCAGAACCTGGACGTCTGAGGACCGGGCAAACGGCGGCGCGGGCGGTGGCGGGTCCGGTGGGCGTTGCTCGATCGGCGGCCGGTGCCCGGGCACCGGCCGCCTCTGCGGGTCGTCGTCGGGTCCGGCCCCTCGCCCGCGGTCGCCTCGCCGGCCTCTCACCCGGGGCGGCGGGAGTGGGGGTGCCGAGACGTGGTCGTCTCCACCGAGCTGTCGTCGTGCCGCGAGGCCTGACGACCGACGGGGCCGTCGACCGGCCCGCGGAGCCGCGTCCGTGAAGAGCGGACCGCCACCGGCGGCGGAGCCCCGGGACCGGGGCGCGGAGCGACTCTCGGCGCCGACACGCGTCCCCGTCGCGACCGGTGGAGCGCCCCCGACTGACCACCCCGCCCCCTCCGGCGACGAACCAGCGACGCCCCCGGTCCCGGGGCTCCGCCGCCTCCACGCACCCCCGCTTCCGTCCTGCCGTACGCACGCCCGAGAGGAGGCCCCGTGAGCGGACCGCGCTGGGTCCTGGCCCTGGACCAGGGCACCACCTCCACCCGGGCCATCCTCTTCGACGCCGACGCCCGCCCGACGGTCGAGGCGCGGCGGGAGCTGCCGCAGAGCTACCCCGCTTCCGGCTGGGTGGAGCACGACCCCCTCCGGATCCGCGACGACGCCCTGGCCGTCTGCCGGGAGGCGCTGGAGGAGGCCGGGGCGGGGGAGGGCGACGTGGCGGCGCTGGGGATCACCAACCAGCGCGAGACCACCGTGCTCTGGGAGCGGTCCACCGGCCGCCCGGTCCACCCGGCGCTGGTCTGGCAGGACCGGCGCACGGCCGACCTGTGCCGCCGGCTGAAGGAGGAGGGCCACGAGGAGACGGTCCGGCGGAAGACGGGGCTCCTGCTGGACCCCTACTTCTCGGCCACGAAGCTGACCTGGCTGCTGGAGGAGGTGGACGGGGCCCGGGCGGCGGCGGAGCGGGGCGAGCTGGCCTTCGGCACGATCGACACCTGGCTCCTCTGGCATCTCACCGGCGGCGAGGTCCACGCCACCGACGCGACCAACGCGTCGCGCACCCTGCTGTTCGACATCCACGAGCAGGCGTGGGACGACGAGCTGCTGGAGCTCTTCGGGGTCCCCCGGGCGGTCCTGCCCGAGGTCCGGGACTCCGACGCCGACTTCGGGCGGACCGCGGTGGACCTGCCCGGGGGGGAGCTGCCGGTGACGGGGATCGCCGGCGACCAGCAGGCGGCCACCTTCGGCCAGGCCGCCGTGGAGCCGGGGTCGGTGAAGGCCACCTTCGGGACGGGCGCCTTCCTGCTGATGAACACCGGCGACGACGCGACCCTCTCGGAGCACCGCCTCCTCACGACGGTGGCCTGGCGGCGGGCGGGCCGGACGACCTACGCGCTGGAGGGGAGCGTCTTCAGCGCGGGCTCGGCGGTCCAGTGGATCCGGGACGAGCTGGGGCTGGTGGAGACGTCGGAGGAGACGGAGGCGCTGGCGGCGGAGGCGAGCGAGGGGCCCGGGCCCTGGCTGGTGCCCGCCTTCACCGGGCTGGGCGCCCCCCACTGGGACGCCGACGCCCGCGGAGCCCTGCTGGGGCTCACACGGGACGCGGGCCGGGCCGAGGTGGTCCGGGCCACGCTGGCCTCGGTGGCCTACCAGACCCGGGACCTGGTGGAGGCGATGGCCGCCGACGCCGGCACCCGGCCCACGGTGCTGCGGGTGGACGGCGGCATGGCCCGGAACGGCTGGGCGATGGGCTTCCTGTCCGACCAGCTCGGCCTGCCGGTGGAGCGACCCACGGTGACCGAGACCACGGCCCGGGGCGCGGCTCTGCTGGCCGGGAGCGCCGTGGGCTTCTACGGCGACGGGGAGGGCGACGGGCCCGCCGGGCGGTGGGAGCGCGACGCCCGCTGGGAGCCCTCCATGGACGAGGCGCGCCGGGCGGAGCTCTACGAGGGCTGGCGGCGGGCGGTCCGCCGGGTGCTGACGGGTC
>CAYVFM010000215.1:0-2382 GCA_964450995.1 uncultured Gemmatimonadota bacterium
CCGATCGCCGGAGCGCCGGCCGCCAGCGATCCCGCCGCCAGCAGCCCCGCCCCGAGCGCGCGCCGGACGGCCTCCCTCACGTCCTCACGGCCGCGGATCGAGGCAGGGCTCGCCGGAGAAGGGGCCGTGGCCCGCCATGGTGTGCATCCGGCCGCTGGGGGAGAGGGCGGAGAGGAGGATGCGCTGGCTCCAGGCCTCCGGATCCGGCCGGCGCTCGGCGGTGACGAAGACCAGGAACTTGTTCCAGGTCACCTCGCCGGACGCAGCGCCGTCCTCGCCCAGGGCGCCGATCCGGAGGTGACGGTCCAGCTCCGGCGTGGCCGCCCAGGCCACGTGGAGGACCCCCGCCCCGCCCCGGAGGCCGTCGGCCTCCACCCGGACCTCGTGGCGGTAGCTGCCGTCCCCGGCCAGGGCCAGGCCGGTGGGCGACGACGCCAGCCGGATCCGGACGGTCCCGGAGGCGCCGGGCGCCCGTCCGCTGGAGCTCATTCGCACGACGGCGGGGTCGGCC
Organism: uncultured Gemmatimonadota bacterium; assembly: GCA_964450995.1. GTDB lineage: Bacteria > Gemmatimonadota > Gemmatimonadetes > Palauibacterales > Palauibacteraceae > CAYVFM01. The sequence continues at coordinate 512 of CAYVFM010000215.1, forward strand.
CGCCGGTCGGGAACGGCGGCCGCACAGACGCCGGCGACGGGCCCGGCCCGAAAGTCCCCTGTCGACGGCCTCTGCGCGGCGTCAGCGGTCCCCGCCGCGGCGCCCGCCGACGCGAGGACAACCGCCGCCACGAGGAGGAGCACGGCCCTCGGGACCTGCTGGTGGGGAAGGCTCATGGGCGGAATGTCGATCGTCTCGGTGGATTCGGGAGGGTCCGGTCCGGACCGGCGCGAAGCTAGCGCCCGCCGCAAGGGTCGGTCAACCTGGCCGGCGCCACCCTCAACCGAGGAAGAGCGCGCCACCGCCCACCACCAGGACGGCCACCCCGGCAGCGGTCTTCACCGCCGCCGAGAAGGCGCGTCCCAGCAGCGCCCCCCATCCCACGCGGGCGGCTTCGCCCGGCCGGCGGGTGCGCCAGAGGCTGACGGCGGCCGCCCCCGCGAAGGTCCCGACGACGCCGGCCACCAGCGAGCCGACCACCGGGACGGGCGCCCCGACGACCACCCCGGCGAGACCGCCCGCCACCGCCCCCCAGAAGTCCGCCGCCGACCCTCCGTACTTCGCGCTGGCGGCCCGGACGAGGAGGAACTCGGCCAGCTCGGCGACCAGCACCACCGCTCCCAGGACCGCGAGGGTCACCAGCGACACCCGGCCCAGCAGGGCGCCCACGGCCACCACGAGGAGCATGATCCAGTTGCCCGGCAGCCCCAGGGGGACCACCGCCAGCCCGGCCAGCATCACCGCTGCCCCGAGCACCGCCAGCGCCGTCTCCGCCATCGTGTCCCTCCTCGCCCTCTCTCGACCTGACGGGGTAGACGAAAGCGCCGGACCTCCGGGTCCCCCGGCGCCCTCCGCCCCCGATCGGCCGTTGCGATCGCCGCCCGTGAGCGTTAGGTATTTAGCATACCAGGACCCGCGGACGCGAACCCGGACCCGAGCTCGAGACGAAACGCGGGCGGGATTGCGCCGGCCGTCGGCCGGGCGCCATCTTCGGCACGACCGTAGGAACGATATTCGTCGCGATGTAGTAGGGTCCGACCCCGTGCCGGGAGAGGTCCCGGTGGGGATCGCGGGCCGTCCGAGCGGCGGACGGCCGTCACGCCCCAGCCAGGGGGTGGAATGATGTCCGCCTCGCCCGCCAGCGTCATCGCCCGGGCCGCCGTCCTCTCCCTCGTCGCCGCCGCCCTGGCGGCTTCCCCGACGCTCCTCGACGCCCAGGTCCGGGAAGCGAGCATCGTCGGCCGGGTCACCGAGAAGGGTTCCGGCGCCGCGGTGCAGGGAGCCGAAGTCGTCCTGGAGGGAACCTCCCTCCGGGCGGTGACCGACGACTCCGGCATCTACCAGATCGAGGGCGTCCCGTCCGGCCACCACACGCTGGGCGTCCACTACCTGGGCATGGAGTCGAAGCAGTTCCCGGTGGAGATCTCGGCCCGGGAGACGCTGAACGTCTCCTTCAGCCTGGAGACGCAGGTCCTGCCGGTGGCCGAGCTGGTGGTGACCGTGGACCAGTCGGTCCCGGTGTCCAAGCTCACCGGCTTCTACCGGCGCTCCCGGCAGGGTCCCGGCTACTTCATGACCCGTTCGGACATCGAGGGCACGTCGGCCGCCCGGGCCACCGACCTCCTCCGTCGCGTCCCGGGCCTCGACGTCGGCCAGCGCAACCGCGCCGGCGTCACGCCGGTGACCATGGGGCGGCGCAACGGCTGCGTCCCCCGCTTCTACGTCGACGGCGCCTACGCCGCCTACTTCGACATGGACAACCTCCAGACCCGCGACATCGCGGGCATCGAGGTCTACCGGGGGAACTCAGAGGTCCCGATCCGGTTTAAGCACGGCGACCGGTGCGGCGTCATCGTCGTCTGGACCCGGGA
>CAYVFM010000216.1:0-2380 GCA_964450995.1 uncultured Gemmatimonadota bacterium
TTCCCACTTTTCCCCACGCCGCCCCATTGTAGACCCGACCCGTCGCGTCCGTCAAGGGGGGGCGCGCGGATCCGTCTTCACGGGGATGTGGGGGAGAGGGGGCGGCGGGCGGCCGGGAGGAGCGCCCGTGCGGGGGATTGCCGGCGGGGGAGACCGGCGCGCGAGAGCCCGGCGGGCCGGGGAGGCCCGCCGGGCTCGGTGCCGGGTCGGTAGGGGGCGGACCCCGCCGGGGGCGGGGCCGGCCCGGGCTCTCAGTGCCGCGTCAGCCCTGGCAGGACTTCCGCTGGATCTGCTGCTGGCGGTAGAGCAGGCCCTCGGTGGCCTTGCTGATCTGCTGCTGGTTGCTCGCCTGGACGTCGCCCGCCTGGGAGATGTGGTCGGGGACCCGCTGCAGCACCGTCTCGGCCCGGCGGGCCGGGTCGCAGGCCTCCTGCTGGTTCCCGTCGTCGATCCCCCTGGCCAGGCGGTACCAGGAGTAGCCGGCCCAGAAATGGAGCTGCCGGTCGAGCTGCTGCTCCTCGGCGAACTCCAGGCCGGCCTCGAACATCCGGGCCGCCCGCTGGAACTCGTTGTTCTTGTAGTATCGCTGGAAGCCGGTAGCGAAGAGCGACTGGGCGATGTCGTTCCGGGGCGTGCCGCGGTCGACGGCGCTCCGGAAGTCGGCCATGGCCGTCTCGGTGTTCCCCTGCCGGAGCTGGTAGAGCCCCCGCTTGAAGAACGCCCGCTGGTAGGTGCTGTCGTTCGCCACCACCGAGTCCATGGCGCTCACGGCGTCGCCCAGCCTCTCCTTCCGCGCCAGGAGGTCGGCCTTCTTGGACCAGAGGGACGCCCGGGCGCTGCCCGCGCTGTCCACGGCGGTGAGCGCATCGTCGACGAGGTCCAGGGCCTCGTCGACCCGTCCCAGCGTCTGCTGGACGTTCGCCATGTTGCGGTACAGGGCGGCGTCGGCGCTGTCAGGTCGGAGCCCCACGTAACGCTTGTAGGCGTCCAGCGCGGTCCGGATCGCCGACGTGTCGGAGATCGTGCTGCCGCCCCGGACCTGTGCCTCGTCCTCCGCGGTGCCCTGCCGGAGCGCCACGTCCCCCAGGTACTTCCAGAGGGCGGCGCTGGTGGAGTCCCGATCCACGCCGTTCCGTAGGATCTTCATGGCCGCCGGATAGGCCCCCGCGCTGGCCAGGTTGTAGGCCACGCTCAGGCGCACGTCCTGGTCGTCCGGGTTGAACTCCAGGTACTCCTGGTACAGCTCCACCGAACGCTCCTGGTTGCCCCCCTGGGCGTGGGCGTAGGCCAGCGACTGGAGGGCGGCCTCGTGCGAGCCGTCCTGCTCCACGGCCCGCTCCATGTGGTCGATGGCCGTCTGCCAGTCCTCCTGCTCGACCGCGATCTGGCCGCGGAGGTACAGGGCCTCCGTGCTGTTCGGCCGGATCTCCAGCGCCCGATCGCAGTTCCGGACGGCGTCCTCGAACTGGTCCGAGGAGAGGTAGTCCTGGCAGTTGAGCCGGGCGCTCAGGAAGTCCACGTGCCGGTCGAGCTGGTCGGCCACCTCCCGGGCCGCTCGCCTGGCGTCGTCCCCCCCGTCGCCCTGGATCGTGAACTCGGGCACCGGGGTGGTCTCGCCGTTGCCGGCCTCCACGAAACGGGCGTCGACCCGGAGGCCGCTGCTCGAGCCCCCGGCGATCTCGCCGTAGATGATGAGCTGGGCGTTGAGCCGGCTGGCGAGCTGGCGCCACGAGATGAGATCCATCTGCTTCCGATCCAGCTCGAAGCGGTCCAGCGCCTCCTCCAGCTCCTCGTCGTCCACCGAGGTGAGCAGGTCGAACTCCCGCACCCGCTCGTTCAGACGCTCGGCGATCTCCTCGCCGAGGTCGTCGTCGATCCCGTCGGCGGTCTGGAAGGTGGCCACCAGCACGCGGGCCCGGCCCGAGCCGCCGCCCTGCTGGGCGAGCACGGGCTCGGCGTGGACGAGGGCCCCCACGAGGATCGCGAGGACGGCGAAGCCGAGGGTTCTGGCGTGAAGCTTCATCGTGTCCCTGGTCCCGGTTCGACGAAACGCCGCGCGCCCGGGGGCCGCACGGCAACGGATTGGCGTTCTTCGTTTACCCGGTCGGCCCCGCTGGTGGTCCCGCGCGCGGGTCCGGAGCCTGCTGTTCGTTTAACACCCCGGGGACCGGGAAGTTTCCGATCCGGCCCCGGTCGCCGCCCCCGAGCGGGGGGCGGTGGGAGCCGACGCCCATTATGGCAGGATCCGGGCCGGCGGGCCACCCGGAGGGCGAACGCCCGTCGACGGGCCGCCCGACCCGGGCCGATCCCTCCCCGGCGAGCTTCCCCCCCGGACGCACGAAAGCCCCGACCGGCGTCACAGCGCCGAGTCGGGGCTTTC
>CAYVFM010000217.1:0-2377 GCA_964450995.1 uncultured Gemmatimonadota bacterium
TGACGCCGAAGGTGGACTGGAGCTGGGTGTGCTTGAAGAGGTGGTTGAGGACGATGCGCGGGTTGGCGTCGCGCTTCAGCTCGATGACCATCCGGATGCCGTCGCGGTCCGACTCGTCCCGCAGGTCGGAGATCCCCGTGACCTTCTTCTCCCGGACCAGGCCGGCGATCTGCTCGACCACCCGGGTCTTGTTCACCTGGTAGGGGATCTCCGTGATGACGATGCGCTCGCCGCCCGTCTCCGTCTCCTCGGTCTTCGCCCGGGCCCGCATCACCACCCGCCCTCGGCCGGTGGTGTAGGCGTCGCGGATGCCGTCGGTGCCGTAGATGAAGCCCCCGGTCGGGAAGTCCGGCCCCTCGACCTCCTCCGTCAGCTCCTCCACCGACGCGTCGGGGTCGTCGATGAGCCGCTCGCAGGCGGCGACGACCTCCCGGAGGTTGTGGGGCGGGACGTTGGTCGCCATCCCCACGGCGATGCCGGAGGAGCCGTTGCACAGGAGGTTGGGGAGGGCCGAGGGGAGCACCGTCGGCTCCTCCAACCGGTCGTCGAAGTTCGGCGTGAAGTCGACGGTCTCCTTCTCCAGGTCCTCCAGCATCTCCTCGGCCAGCGGGGCGAGCCGGGCCTCGGTGTACCGGTAGGCCGCCGCGCTGTCGCCGTCGATGGAGCCGAAGTTCCCCTGCCCGTCCACCAGCGGGTAGCGGAGCGAGAAGTCCTGGACCATCCGGACCAGCGAGTCGTAGACGGCGCTGTCGCCGTGGGGGTGGTACTTCCCCAGGACCTCGCCCACCACGGTCGCGCTCTTCTTGTACGAGCGCCCCGCCCCCAGCCCCAGGTCCTGCATGGCGTACAGGATCCGCCGGTGCACCGGCTTGAGGCCGTCCCGCACGTCCGGCAGCGCCCGCTGCACGATGACGCTCATCGAGTAGTCGATGAACGACTCGCGCATCTCCTCCTCGATCAGGCGGGTGTCGATGCGCTCCATGGTCTCGCCGGTGCTCATGCTTCCTCGCGGTCTGGATGGACTGGGTGGAGGCGGGTCGATCGGAGCGGGGAAGGGGGCCTGCACCGTGTCCGGCGGCGGCCCCGGGAGGGCGCGTCGGCGCGCCTCCGCTCCGGGCTGCTCCCGACCCGGAAATGTAGGGAATCACCGGCTGGAAGGCCAACGCGCGCGTGTGTGGGAGGGCGGCCGGGCGAGGCCCCCGCGATCCCGACGCAGAGAGGGCCGGGGACCCGGCGTGCGGTCAGCCCCCGGCCGGCCGGAGTCGTAGGAGCTGGACCCGGGACACGTCCAGCTCGTCCTGGATCACCCGGGCGACCAGCCGGGGTGTGACGAAGGCGTGGGGCCAGGGGACGTCCACGGCCCGACCCCGCAGGTGACCCCCGGCGTCGAAGACGTCGATGCCGGGGTCGCCGCCGGTCTCGCCCGGCGCCGTCCGGACCCAGAGCCGTCCGTCCGGGGCTGCCGCCAGGGCCTGGATCCGGGGAACGACGTCGGCGAAAGTCATCGCCTCGACGAGCCGGCGGGCCGTGGCGGAGTCGGTGTCCTCGAAGCGGCGGGCGCGGGCGGCCTCGCGGTCGGGCCCGGTGACCGGCCGGGGCTCGCCCCGGCGGCCGAATCGGCGAATCTCCCGGCCGCTGTCGTCCACCACCCGGATTCGGTAGGCGGCGGTGTCCGAGACAGCGACCCGGGCGCCGGGCAGTCCCGCCCAGTTCAGCTCCGGGGCGAACTCCGGCTCGAGCAGCGTGAAGCGGACCGCCCCCTCCTCCGAGGAGCCCATCTGCACCTGCTTTTCGGGCGGCTGCTCCATCGCCGCCGTCGTGTCCGTCACCGAACCGTCGGGAGCGAAGCGGAGAACCATCATCGTACGATCCTGGGGACCGCCCATCAGCGAGGGGCGGGACCGCGCTTGCTGGAGGTGAGACCCCCCGGGCAATGGGGCGAGCGCCGCGGACAGCAACGCCCCCTCCGCCGCGGGGGACAGCGTCCGGAAGCCTCCTCCGCTGTCGGCGAAGACAGTGAGTCGGTCCAGGCGCCAGTCGTACACCCAGACGGAGTCGCCCGGCCCGGCGGTCAGGCCGCCGGGTGCCTCCAGCTCGCCCGGCCCCTCCCCGCGCCGGCCCCAGCTCGCCGTCCTCGTCCCGGCCGAGTCGAAGCGATGGATCCGCCGCTCGCCGGCGTCCAGCACCCAGAGCGTGCCCCGGCCGTCGGCGGCCAGGCCCGCCCGGCCGCCCGGCACGCTCGCCAGGACCAGCCCCTCCCCCCCGAACGCGGCCCCGATCGTCGCCACGGTGTCCACGCCCCGGTACAGGACCTCGCCTCCCTCCTCGGGCCAGAGCGTGCGCTCCACGCCGGCCACGGTGTCGACCGCCACACCGC
>CAYVFM010000218.1:0-2362 GCA_964450995.1 uncultured Gemmatimonadota bacterium
CGCCTCCACCACCTCGGCGAAGTCCTCCCGGTGCCGGTCCACCGGGACGTCCAGCGGGAGGTCCCGGGCGGCGATCCCCGCCAGCTTCCGCCCGGACGCGGTGCCGAAGACCGTCGACGCCCCGGCGGCGGCCGCGATCTGGAGCGCCGCCGTGCCCACGCCCCCGCCGGCGCTGTGCACCAGCACCCGGTCGCCCGCGGAGAACCCGGCCTGCCGGAAGAGCGCGTCCCAGGCGGTGAAGAAGACCTCCGGCACCGCCGCGGCCTCGACCCAGCCCAGGGTCCCGGGGACGGGGAGGGCCAGCTCGGCCGGCGTCGTCACCCGCTCGGCGTAGCCCCCGCCGCCCAGCAGGCCCATCACCCGGTCCCCGGGCTGGAAGCCCCGGGCGGCGGGGCCGGCCTCCAGCACCTCGCCGGCGAACTCGAGCCCCGGCACGTCCGGCGGGGCGCCCGGCGGGGCCGGGTAGCTCCCCCGGCGCTGGAGCAGGTCGGCCCGGTTCAGGGCCGCGGCCCGCACCTCCACCAGCAGCTCGTCGGGCGCCGGCTCCGGGTCGGGGCGCTCCTCGACGCGGAGGACCTCGGGCCCTCCCGGCTCGGTGATGCGGACGGCTCTCATGACGCCTCCCGGTCGCTTACCTTGGATCGCGTGATCGATCGCGTCCCTCGCCGCCGGCCGGCCCGGGGCCCCGCCCGACCGTGATCCCGGGCCTGCTGGCCGACCTGGTCCTGCTGGTCCACGCCCTCTTCGTGGCCTTCGTGGCCCTGGGGGCGCTGCTCGTCCTCCGCTGGCCCCGGGCCGCGTGGCTCCACGTCCCCTGCGCGCTCTACGGCGCCGCCATCGAGTTCTTCGGGTGGATCTGCCCCCTCACCCCCCTGGAGGCGAGCCTCCGGCGGGCCGCCGGCCAGGCCGGCTACGAGGGGAGCTTCCTCGAGCACTACCTCCAGCCGGTGCTCTATCCCGGCAACTGGGAGCAGATCCACCTCTGGCTGGGCGCCGCGGTGCTGGTCGGCAACGCCGCCCTCTACGGCTGGATCCTCTGGCGCAGGAGGTCGACGGAGACGAGATGACCGGGGAACCCGCCACTCGTTCCCCCCGCCGCAGAGGAAGGGCCGCCCGGCGGATCCCCCCCCGAGCGAACCCTTCGATGCTCGCATCGGGCGTGAGCGAGTGGGGGGTCCGCCGGGCGGCCCGACCGGTGCGTCAGCCCGCGCCGCCGGCCTCGGAGCGGATCCGGCGCAGCGCCTCCATCGGGTCGTCCGCCTCGCGGACGGCGCGGCCCACCACCAGGTAGTCCGAGCCGGCGGCGGTGGCTTCGGCCGGCGTGGCGACACGCTTCTGGTCGTGGGCGTCGTCCCCCGCCGGCCGGATGCCCGGGGTGGCCACCCGGAAGCCCCCGCCGCAGAGCGCCTTCACCGCGCTGCACTCGCCCACCGAGGCCACCACGCCGAAGGCGCCGGCGTCCTGGGCGAGCACGGCCAGCCGGCCCACGGCCTCCTCGACCCGGGCCTCGGCCCCGGTGACCTCCTCCCAGGCCCCGTCGTCCAGCGAGGTCAGCACGGTGACCCCCAGCACCCCGAGCCCGCCCTCCCCCGGCGGACCGGTGGCCTCGGCCGCGGCCTCCGCCGCGGCGCGGACCATCGCCCGGCCGCCGCCCGCGTGGACGGTGAGCAGGTCCACGCCGAGGTCGGCCACGGAGCGGACCGCGCCGGCCACGGTGTTCGGGATGTCGTGCAGCTTGAGGTCCAGGAAGACCCGGTGACCGGTGGAGGTCAGCTCGCGGACGAATTCCGGCCCCGCCGCGGCGAACAGCTCCAGGCCCACCTTGTAGTGCGTGCCCTCCGGCAGCCGCTCCACCAGCTCCCGGGCGGGCCCGGGGCCCGGCACGTCCAGCGCCACCACCACCTCCGGGACACCGTCCACCGCTCCCTCGCCTTTCCCTGTCATCCGCGGGCTCCGGCCCCGGGGGACGATTCCTCCTCCGCCGGCCCTTCCCCCGGCCCGGCGCCCGGCGCCGAGGGTCCCCGGGGGCCGGCCTCCAGCGCGCCCACCAGCTCCGTGAGCCGGTCGACGCCCTGGCGCTCCAGGTGCGCCTCCAGGCCCTCGTGGACGCCCTCGGCCGCGGCGGGATCGACGAAGAGCGCGGTGCCCACCTGGACCAGCGACGCCCCGGCCAGGACGTACTGCATCGCGTCCTCCGCCGAGCGGATGCCGCCCACGCCGAGGATCGGGATCTCCACGGCCTGCGCCGCCCGCCAGGTGAGATAGACGCCCATCGGCAGGATGGCCGGCCCGCTGACGCCCCCGGTCACGTTGCCGATCACCGGGCGGCGGCGCTCCACGTCCACCAGCATGCCCGGGAAGG
>CAYVFM010000219.1:0-2348 GCA_964450995.1 uncultured Gemmatimonadota bacterium
CGGCTCCGGGACTTCGTCAACGTCTACCTCGGCGACCGTGACGTCCGCGAGCTGGACGACGATCACGAGCTGTCCGAGGGGGACGAGATGAGCATCGTCCCCTCCATCGCGGGCGGCTCCCGCGCCGACGCGGCGCCCGCCGGGGAGCCGGACGCCCCCGCCGACGGAACCGCCGGCCGGGAGGGCGAGGGGGCGGGCGCCGGCGGCCCGGCCCGGATCCGCTCGAGCCTGGTGGACGGCCGGCCCCTGCCCGAGCTCGACGCCGGGGAGGTCCGCCGCTACGGCCGGCACCTCACCATGCCCGAGGTGGGCCGGGAGGGGCAGCAGAAGCTGAAGGCAGCCAGGGTGCTGATGGTGGGCGCCGGCGGCCTGGGCTCGCCGGCGGGTCTCTACCTGGCCGCGGCCGGGGTGGGGACGCTGGGCGTCGTCGACTTCGACCGGGTCGAGCTCAGCAACCTCCACCGGCAGATCCTCCACGACACCGACCAGGTGGGCGAGCCGAAGCTGGCGTCGGCCCGGCGCCGGCTGGAGGCGGTGAACCCCGGGGTGGACGTGGTCGCCCACGAGGCGCGGCTCACCTCGGAGAACGCCCTGGAGATCATGGAGGGCTACGACCTGGTGGTGGACGGGAGCGACAACTTCCCCACCCGCTACCTGGTCAACGACGCCAGCGTGATGCTGGGCATCCCCAGCGTCTACGGGGCCATCTTCCGCTTCGACGGGCAGGCCTCGGTCTTCGGGACGGAGGACGGCCCCTGCTACCGCTGCCTCTTCCGCGAGCCGCCGCCGCCGGGCCTGGTGCCGAGCTGCGCCGAGGCCGGCGTGCTCGGGATCCTCCCGGGGATCGTGGGCACGATCCAGGCGACCGAGGCCATCAAGCAGATCCTGGGACGGGGCCGGAGCCTGGCCGGCCGGCTGCTGCTCGTCGACGCGCTGGAGATGGAGTTCCGGGAGCTGGAGGTCCGGAAGGACCCGGACTGCCCGGTCTGCGGCGAGGACCCGGAGGTCACCGAGCTCATCGACTACGAGGCCTTCTGCGGCGTGGCCGACGACGACGGGGCGGCCGACGGGGACGGCGTTCCCGCCATCGACGTCGGGGAGCTGAAGCGGCGCGCCGAGTCCGGCGAGGACTTTCAGCTCCTGGACGTCCGCGAGGCCCACGAGTGGGAGATCTGCAACCTGGAGGAGATCGGCGCCTTCCGGATCCCGGTAGGGGACCTGCCGGACCGCCTCCACGAGCTGGACGAGGACCGCCCCCTGGTGGTCCACTGCCGCTCGGGCGGCCGCAGCGCCCGGGCCGTGGAGCTGCTGCGACGGGCCGGCTACGAGGCCGTGAACCTGGAGGGCGGCGTCCTGGCCTGGGCCGAGGAGATCGACCCGGAGATGGCGACCTACTGATGCGGATCGTCTCCCTGCTGGCCAGCGCCACCGAGATCGTCTGCGAGCTGGGGCTGGAGGACGCCCTGGTGGGGATCTCCCACGAGTGCGACCACCCGCCCCGGGTGCTGGACCGCCCCCGGGTGAGCCGGCCGCGGTTCGACCCGGAGGGGATGGACAGCGGCGAGGTGGACCGGGCCGTCCGGCGGGCCATGGCCGAGCACGGGAGCGTCTACGAGATCGACGCCGACCGGCTGGAGGCCCTGGCCCCCGACCTGGTGCTGACCCAGGCCGTCTGCGAGGTGTGCGCCGTACCCACCGCCGGCGTCCGGGACGTCGTCGCCGACCGCGGCCTGGCCGCCGACGTCGTCTCCCTGGACGCCCACACGCTGGAGGAGATCCTGGGATCGGTGGAGACGGTGGGCCGGGCCGCCGGCGTCCCCGACCGGGCCGCCGACGCCCGGGCCGGGCTGGCCTCGCGGCTCGAGGCCGTGGAGGAGGTCGTGGCCGGCGCCGGGCGCCCCCGCCTGCTGGCCGTGGAGTGGCTGGACCCGCCCTTCGTCCCCGGCCACTGGGTCCCGGAGATGGTGGAGCGGGCCGGGGCCGAGAACCTGGCCGGCCGGGCCGGCGAGCGGTCGCGGGAGGTCGGGTGGGAGGAGCTGGAGGGGCTCGACCCCGACGCCCTGGCGGTGATGCCCTGCGGCTACGGCGTCGAGGCGGCCCGCGCCGACGCCGACCGCCACGCCGACCGCCTGCGCCGGCTCGCCCCGCGGGCCGTCGAGGAGGGACGCGCCTGGGTGGTGGACGCCTCCTCCTACTTCAACCGCTCGGGGCCGCGGGTGGTGGACGGGGTGGAGATCCTGGCCGGCCTGCTCCACCCCGACCGCCTGCCCTCGCCCCCGGAAGCGGCGGCCCGACGCTGGCGCCCGGAGGCGACGCCGGCGGGCTGAGCGCCCGGGTCAGGCCGGATC
>CAYVFM010000220.1:0-2331 GCA_964450995.1 uncultured Gemmatimonadota bacterium
GATCTTCCGGAAGGTGGCCCGGGAGAGCCGGACCGCCCGGACCACCGCCGTCAGGCTGCCCTCCACCAGGGTCACGTCCGCCGACTCGATGGCGATGTCGGTGCCGGTGCCGATGGCGATCCCCACCTGGGCCTGCTTGAGGGCGGGGGCGTCGTTGATCCCGTCGCCCACCATGGCCACGCTCCGCCCCTCCTCCTGGAGCCGCCGGACCTCGTCCACCTTCTCGTCGGGCATCACCTCGGCCAGCACCCGGTCGATGCCCACCTGGTCGGCGATGGCCCGGGCGGTCCGTTCGTTGTCGCCGGTGACCATGGCCGTCTCCAGCCCCATCTCCTTCAGGGCGGCCACCGCCCGGGCCGAGTCCTCCTTGAGCCGGTCGGCCACGGCGATCACGCCCAGGAGCCGGCCGTCGGCGGCGACGTATATCGCGGTCTTCGCCTGCTCCTCGAGCTCGCGGAGCCGGTCGTCCAGCGCCGAGGTCTCGACGCCGGTCTCCTCCATGAAGCGCGGGCTGCCCACCAGCACCTCCCGGCCCTCCGCCCGGGCCCGCACGCCCCGGCCGGTGACGGCCTCGAAGGCCTCGGCGTCGGCGGGCTCGATCCCCCGCTCCCGGGCGTGGCGGACGACGGCCTCCCCCAGCGGGTGCTCCGAGCCGGCCTCGGCCGACGCCGCCGTCCGCAGCAGCGCCTCCTCGTCCGTCCCCTCCGCCGGGACCAGGTCGGTGACGCCCGGCTCTCCGCGGGTGAGGGTGCCCGTCTTGTCCAGCACCACGGTGTCCACGTTCCGGAGCGTCTGGATGGCCTCGCCGCTCCGGATGAGGACGCCGTGCTCGGCCCCCAGGCCCGTCCCCACCATCAGGGCGGTGGGGGTGGCCAGGCCCAGGGCGCAGGGGCAGGCGATGACCAGCACCGCCACCGCCGCGAAGATGGCCAGCGAGAGCGGGCTCAGCCCGGGGTCGACCCACGGGAGGAAGCCCGAGGCCCACGCCGCGACGTCCCCGAAGAAGCCCGGGAAGAGGAGCCAGGCGGCGAAGGTGGCCGCGGCCAGCGCCAGGATCGTCGGGACGAAGACCGCGGTGACCCGGTCGGCGAACTGCTGGATGGGGACGCTGGTGGCCTGGGCCTCCTCCACCATCCGGACGACGTTGGCCAGGAAGGTGTCCTCGCCGACCCCGGTGGCGCGGACCTCCAGCACGCCCTCCTTGTTCACGGTGGCGCCGATGACCTCGTCGCCCTCGCTCTTCTCCACCGGCATCGACTCGCCGGTGGCCAGCGACTCGTCCACCGAGCTGTGGCCGTCCACCACGACGCCGTCGGTGGGGATCTTCTCGCCCGGCCGGACCAGGGCCACGTCGCCCACCTCCACCTCCTCGACGGGCACCTCCACCTCCTCGCCGTCCCGCAGCAGGGTGGCGGTCCGGGCCTCCAGGGAGAGCAGCTTCTGGATGGCCGAGGAGGCCCGTCCCCGGGCCTTCGTCTCCACGTAGCGTCCGGTGAGGTGGAAGGCCATGATCATGGCCGCCACCCCGGAGTAGTTGAGCAGACGCGGCGCCAGCCCGAGGTCGTGGGCCACGGTGACGAAGCCGGTGACGAAGGCGGCCGAGGTGCCCAGGGCGATGAGCGCGTCCATGTTGGGCGTGCCCCGGAGCAGGCTGCGGAAGCCGCCGGTCATCGTCTCCCGGCCCCAGATCGCCAGGACCGGGGCGGCCAGGAGGATCATGCCGGCGTCGTAGGCCAGCTCGGAGGGCCACTTCGCCCCGAGGACCATCTCCGGGATCATCCAGGCGACGATGGGGATCGTGAGCGCCCAGGCCCACGTCATGCGGCTCTTCGCCTCCTCGACCTTCCGCCGGTCCTCCTCCAGGCGATCTCGCTCCCGGTCGGCCCGGCTCCCGGAGCGCTCGTCCGCGGCCTCGGCCAGCGCGTAGCCGGCGTCCTCCACCGCCCGGCGCAGGTCGTCCGGGGCCACGGCCGAGGCGTCGTACTCCACCACGGCGGACTCGGACGGGAGGCTCACGCTGGCCGACCGGACCCCCTCCAGCTCCGACAGCGCCCCCTGCACCGCCTGCGAGCAGGAAGCGCAGTGCATCCCCTCCACGCGGAAGGTCCGCTTCTTCGCCCCGCCCGGGGCGCCGTCCCCGGGGTCGCCGGAGCCGCTCGCGTCGTCGGTCGGCGCCTCGCGGGTCGCCGCGTCCGTGCCGTTCGTCCGCTCGTCCATGGTGGTCTCCGTCCAGGGTGATGTGCGCGTGAATTCGCGGCTCCCGGCGCTTCGCCGGTTCAGCGAACGTGTTTGTACATCAGCTCGACCAGCTCGTCGTACATCTCCTCGGCC
>CAYVFM010000221.1:0-2315 GCA_964450995.1 uncultured Gemmatimonadota bacterium
CGTGCGCCGACCGGGTGGCCGACGGGATCGCCGCCGCCCGGGAGGGACGGCCCGTCCGGGCCGACTCCCTGCTCCGCGGGGCCGCGCGCCGCTGCCCGGCCGCCGCCGCCCCACGACGGGAGCTGGCGGGGCTCCGCTTCCGCCAGGAGCGCTGGGCGGCGGCCGCCTCGCTGGCCGAGGGGGCCCTGGCGCGGGCGCCGGGCGACGGACACGCGGCCCGGATCCTGGCGTCGTCGCGCTTCCTGCAGGGCGACGACGAAGGGGCGCTGTCCGCCTGGAACCGGGTGGGGGAGCCCCGGCTGACGGGCCTCAGGGTGTACGGTCTCCGGCGGACGCGCTACCGGCCCCTGCGGCGGCAGACCGGGCTGTCGGCGGGAGCGGTGCTGTCGGAGGGCGGTCTGCGGACGGCCCGGCGGCGCGTGGGCGCGGTGCCGTCCTTCGCCACGAGCCGGGTGGATTACCGGGCGCCGACCGACGGGAGGACCGAGCTGGAGGTGGCGGTGGTCGAGCGGTCGGTCCTGCCGTCGACCTGGCCGGCGCTCGGCGGGATCGCGGCCCGGGCGGCGGCCCGGCGGGAGCTGGGGCTCCGGGTGGCCTCGCCCACCGGGGCCGGCGAGCTGTGGACGGCCTCCTGGAGCTGGTGGGAGGAGCGGCCCGGTGTCGAGGTGGCCCTGGCGACGCCGGCCGCCTTCGGCCTGCCGGGCGTGTGGACGGTCCGCGGCGGGTGGCGCCGGGCGGCCTTTCGGGTCGGGCCGGCGGGATCCGCCGGTCCCGACGGGAGAGCGGGGCCCGGGGACCCGGCAGGGGGTGACGCCGCGACGGGAGAGGTGGTCCGGGAGGAGGTCCGCCGCGCTCGCCTATCCGTCGCCCGGTGGGTGACCGGCGCCCTCCGGCTGGCGGCGACGGCGTCCCTGGAGGACTGGCGCGGGCGGGGTCGCGTGGGCGGTCTCGGCGTGGCGGTCGACGCGCGCGGCGCGGCGGATCGCCTGGCCCTCCGTGTCGGGGGCACGGGATGGACCGGCCCGGAGGGGGGATTCTGGAGGGCCGGGCTCGAGGCCCGTGGGCGCTGGCCGGGCCCCGGCGCCTCACGCCTCGGCGTGGCGGCGGGGCTGGAGGCGGTGGGGACGCGGACCCCCCGGATGCTGCGGCCCGGCGCCGGCACGGGCCGGATCCGTCGCCCCTTGCTTCGCGCCCATCCGCTGGTGCGGGACGGCGTGGTGGCCGGTCCGGCCTTCGGCCGCGTCCTGGCCCACGGCGGGTTCGAGCCCTCCGTGGAGCTGCCCCTCTCCCTGCCGGTGTCGGTCCGGGCCGCGGGGTTCCTGGACCTGGCCCGGGCGTGGAGGGACGACGACGGCGGTGCGTCGGCGGACGCCGGCGGGCGGCTGCTGGCGGACCTGGGGGCGGGCCTGAGGGTGGGCCTCCCCGGCGTCGGAGGCGGGCTCCGGCTGGACGCGGCCACGGGCCTGGCCGACGGGGCGGAGGCGGTGTCGCTGGGCTGGGAGGCGCCCTGGCCGGGGTGGTGAGGTGCCGGCCTAGCCGCAGAGCAGCTCGCGGGCCTCCCGCTGGAACTCGGTGGGCTCGGCGGGCAGGGCCAGCTCGAGGGCCCGGCGCCGGGTGCTCTCGGGCAGGTGCAGAAGCAGCGACCCCTCGGGCGGCGGGCCGCTCCCCAGCTCCTCGGAGCGCCCCGTCGGGTCCACCGCCACGTCCCGTCCCGGGGCCAGGCGGTCCGCCAGCCACCGGCCGTACTCCAGCCACTTCCCCAGGGGGTCGTCGCTCGCCTCCACGGCGGGCTTCACCTCGTCCTCGAAGTGCCGGACGGCGTCGGCGTAGGCGTCGGGGTCCTCGGTCTTCAGCCGCTTGAGCAGGGCGCGGTAGAGGGGGCGGACGTCCTGCATCTCCAGCCGCTCCAGGGCCGCCCGGTAGGCGTCGCCGCTCACGGCGCCCGGCGGCGCTCGAGGCTCCGTCCGGCTCGGACGAGGCCGGGGACGGGCCTCCGCGGACGGGGCCGCATCACTCGGGGCCGCATCACTCTCCCTGGGCCATCGACTCCATGAACTCCTGGTTGGTCTCCGTCCGCTCCAGCCGCTTGATGAGGAACTGGATCGCCTCGGCCGGCGGCATGTCGGAGAGGAAGTTCCGGAGCAGGTAGACCCGGTTCAGCTCCACCTCGGTGAGCAGCAGCTCCTCCTTCCGGGTGCTGGACCGGTTGAGGTCGATGGCCGGGTAGATGCGCTTGTCGGCGATCTGGCGGTCCAGCAGCACCTCGCTGTTGCCGGTGCCCTTGAACTCCTCGAAGATCACGTCGTCCATCCGGC
>CAYVFM010000222.1:0-2304 GCA_964450995.1 uncultured Gemmatimonadota bacterium
CAGTTCCGGCACACCACCCACGGCACCTTCAAGCTGGTGTTCAACGCGCTGGTGAGCCCCCCGCCGGAGGGCGGCCTGGCGGGGACGGCCGCCGGGGAGTAGAGGCGGGAGTAGAGGCGGGCGACGGCCGGCTCCGGGCTCGGCGGGGCAGCCGGCGGCCGGCCGGCCCGGTGGGCGCGCTCGTGGAACGCCCCCTGCGCCCGATCGTGACGCACGATGACCGCGTCCGACCGCAATACGTCTTCCCGAAGTACCTCGTCCCGCAGTACGCCTTCCCGCAATACGTCCAATACGTCTTCGGCGGGCCGCGCCGGGGGTGACGGCGGGGGCGGCGCCTCTCCGGGGGGGAGCCGCGTCACGGCCGCGGCCATCCTCGCGTCGGCCGCCGCCTTCCTGGGCCTGCTGGGGTACAGCGCCTGGCTCGGCGTCCGCTACGGATTCGCCCGGGTCCCGCGGCTCGAGGTCGTGGTCCAGGGCCAGGTCTCCGGTGCCGTGGAGCTCCTCTCGGCCCTGCTCGAGGGGGCGTCGGGCGTCCTGACGCTGGGCGTGGCGAGCCTCGCCCTCCTCGCCTGGGGTCTCGGCGTCCTCGCTCCCCGGCCCACCGGGACGGTCCTCGCCCGGCGGGTCCGGCGCCTGTGGCGGGACCTGGGGGAGCTCTCCGCCGACGCCGCCCGGTGGGTGGCCGAGCTTCCGCGACGTCGGGGCGGCTGGCACGTCGCCGCGCTGGCCGCCGTGGTCCTGGGCGCCGCGGCCCTCCGCCTCCTGTACCTCTCCGAGCCCGTCCGCTACGACGAGGCCTTCACATTCACCCACTTCGCGGCCCGGCCCCCGGAGATCGGCCTCGCCCGCTACACGTTCCCCAACAACCACCTGCTCCACACCCTGCTGGTGCACCTGGTGACCTCGGCCCTGGGGTCGGCGCCGGCGGTGCTGCGGCTGCCCGCCTTCCTGGCCGGCGTCGCCGTCGTGCCGGCGGCCTACGCCGCCTGGGACGCGCTGGGGGACGCCGACGAGGCCCTGGTGGCGGCGGCCGTGGCCGCCGTCTCCACGCCCCTGGTCCTCTACTCCACGAACGCCCGGGGGTACGCCGTCGTGGTGCTCTTCTCGCTGCTCCTGGTCCCCCTGGCGGCGCGCCTCCTCCGGCGGCGGGACCTGGCGGCGTGGGCCCTCCTCTGCGGCGTGGCGGCGGCCGCCCTCCACGCCATCCCCATCGCCCTCTATCCCGTCGGGGCGGTGCTGGTCTGGCTGGTGCTCTCGGGGCGGAGGGGGCAGGGGGGCGAATCGGGGGAGGAATCGGGGGGCGAGAGGCCCGCGACCTCCCGGGCGGCCCCGGACGCCGGGGACCGGTCACGGCCGGCCGACGGCGGGGGGCGGCGCCCCCGGCTCCGCTCCGAGCTCCTGCGGGAGTCGGGCGTGGCGCTGCTGGCGGTGGCGGTCGCCGTCGGGTGGCTCTACCTGCCGGCGGTGCAGCTCTCCGGGCTCCCGGCCATCGTGGCCAACCGCTTCGTCCAGCCCTCTCCCGTGGGCGAGTTCGCGGCGGGGCTCCCCGGCTTCTTCGCCGACGTCTGGGGCACCTGGACGGCGGGATGGCCCACGGCGGCGGCCGTGGCCCTGGGCGTCCTGGCGCTGATCGGACTGGGGCGGGACCTGGGCCTGCTCGGCGACTCCGGCCGGTTCCCCGGGGTCGCCCCGTACCCGGTGGTGGCCCTCGCCTGGTCGGCCCTCCTCCTGCTGGCGGGGCGGCGGATTCCCTTCGCCCGGGTGTGGCTCTTCCTGGCGCCGGTCTTCGGCCTGCTGGTGGCCCGCGGGGCCGGGTGGGCCCTCGGGTGGGGCGCGCCGGAGGGCCGGGACGACACGTCGGACCGGGAGGAGCGGGACGCCGACGCGGCTGCCGACCGTGGTGCCGGCTGGACCCGGGGGGCGCGCGCCGCCCCCGTGGCCGCCGTTCTCCTGCTGACGGGCCTCGGAGGGTCGGTGGTGGCGAGCGACGCGGTGGTGGAGTCGCCGGCCACGGACCCCTACCGGGACGGCGAGGAGGCCGCCCGGCTCCTGCAGGAGCGAATGGAGGAGGGCGACGGCCTCCTGGCCCTCGGCCCCTCCGAGGTGGTGCTGGAGTACTGGCTCGCGCACCTGGGGATGTCGCCGGACCGGGTGAACGCCCGTCCCGCGTCCGACGGGCGGCTGTACGTGGTGGTGCACGAGGCCGAGGGGCAGACCCTGCCGGACATCATGGCGAAGCTGGGCGCCTCCGGCAGCCGGCGGATGCGGACGAGGGAGGTGGCGGAGCTGGAGCACTCCACCCTG
>CAYVFM010000223.1:0-2283 GCA_964450995.1 uncultured Gemmatimonadota bacterium
GCAGCGGAGGTTGCAGATCGTGCCGGCCACCTGGAACCAGAGGGTGTCCAGGTGCCGGAGGGCCACCTCCGGGGCGTCGTCGGCCAGTCCCACGGTGGCGGGGGCGGAGGCCGCCCCGTCGGCGGGGGACGCCGGCGGGCTCTCCTCCGCGATGGGCAGCTCGGACGACGGCATGGAGTTTCCAGTCGGCTCGGGAAGCGGCGCGGGCACGCGGCGCCCGGCCCCTCCGGAAGGGTGGCGCCGCGCCCGGATCCGCGCAAACGGGGGCGATCCCCTCCTCGCACATACGAACGGCGGAGGCACCTGATGGGTTCCCGCGTCCTGGAGCACGCGGAGCGCACCGACACCGGCCAGCGCCGGTCCCGGAACGAGGACGCGGTCCGGTCCGAGCCCGGGGCCGGGCTCTTCGTGGTGGCCGACGGGATGGGCGGCCACGCCGCCGGCCACGTGGCCAGCTCGCTGACGGTGGGCGAGGTCGGGGACCGGATGGCGGAGGCCGACGAGGAGGAGGGGTGGGAGACCGCCCGCCGCCGCCTGGCCGAGGCGGTGGCCGCCGCCGGGGAGCGCATCCTCCGGGAGGCGAGCGAGAACCCCGAGAAGGAGGGGATGGGGACCACCTGCACCGCCCTCCTGCTGCGGGGTGACCGGTGGACGGTCGCCAACATCGGGGACAGCCGCGCCTACCGGCTCCGGGACGGAGAGCTGGAGCAGGTCTCCGTGGACCACACGGCCTTCCCCGGCGGCAGCGCCCTCACCCGGGCCCTGGGCACCGGCGGCGACCCCACCCCGGACCTCTTCGACGGCGAGGCCCGGCCCGGCGACGTCTTCCTGCTCTGCTCCGACGGCCTGATGCTCACCCACCCGGACGAGGAGATCGCCGGGGCGATGGCCGAGGTGGCCGGGGCCGACGACGGCGGCGCCCCGGACCCCGTGGTGGACCGGCTGGTGGAGGAGTCCAACGAGCGGGGCGCCCCCGACAACGTGACCGTGCTCGTCGTGGCGGTGAGGTAGCGCGGCGCCGACGCCTCAGTACAGGGGGGCGTCCTCCTCCAGGCGCTCCCGGACCTGCCCGGCCGGCGCCTCCAGCAGCTCCAGCACCGGCCCCGGGTCCTTCCGCTCCTGGCGGGGGAGGGTGTAGATCCGGAACACCCGGGCGCTGTGGTGGAGCGAGCGGCTCAGCCGGGGCAGGTCGATGAGCCCCTCCTCGCCGGCGGAGGTCAGCCGCTGGACCTCGCCCCCCCGGCGGACCAGCGGCAGGTCCAGCTCCAGCATCTTCGGGTAGGCCGGGTAGTCCAGGAGGACCGACCCGTCCGCCAGCCCCCACTCCCGAGCCAGCCGGTCCTCGAGCCTCCGCACCAGCTCGGGCGAGGTCTGCACCCACCGGCCCATCCCGTCCGGCATCTCGTCGCCGAAGAGCTCGGCCGCCCGCTTCGGGAGGCGCCGGTCCCGGAGGGCGTCATGGAGGAGGCGCACGCGCTCCATGGCTCGGGAGTCGATGGCCCCGTCCACCGCCTCGCGCGGGGGCTGGTCCCCGGGCTCGGGGGCCCGGGGCCGGCGGACCCCCTCGGCCCGGTGGCTCAGCAGCCCCATCAGCTCCTCGTCGGTCCAGCCGGGCAGCTCCTCGCGCTCGAGCAGGCCCGCCCGGACCGCGCTCTCCACCAGCCGTCGGAAGGCCGCCGTGGCCGCCCGCACCGTGTGGTGCCAGTAGACGTTGCGGAACATCTGGTACTTCGAGAAGAGCAGCGACTCCAGCGCGCTGATCCCCTTCTCGGTGACGCCGATCTCCAGCGGCCCGCCGTCCTCGCCGGCCAGGGTGAGAGCGTCCAGGAGGCGGTCCACGTCCACGGCGCCGTAGGGCACGCCGCAGAAGAGGGCGTCGCGCCGGAGGTAGTCGACCTTGTCCAGGTCCAGGGAGCCCGAGATCAGGCCCTGGAGGGGATGGTCGGAGCGGCCCCGGATCAGCTCCCCGATGCGCTCCGGCCCCTCCGGGTGGACCCGCTCCAGGGCCTCCCGGATGGCGTCGGCCCGGAGGAACCGGTCGGCCACCTCCTCGTGGTGGCCGGGCAGCGAGTCGGGCTCCACCTCCTCCATGGCGTGGGAGAAGGCGTAGTGGCCGACGTCGTGGAGGAGGGCGGCCAGGGGGACCAGGGGGAGGGCCTCCCGCTCGTCGCCGTCCAGCTTCGCCAGCTCGCCCCGCTCGTCCAGGTCCGCCAGGGCCCGGCGGGTGAGGTGGTGGACGCCCAGGGCGTGCAGGAAGCGGGTGTGGACGGCGCCGGGGTAGAC
>CAYVFM010000224.1:0-2281 GCA_964450995.1 uncultured Gemmatimonadota bacterium
CTGGTCACCGCCGTCCACTCGGAGACCTCCACCGGGGTGCTGAACCCGGTGGCCGGGCTGGCGGAGGCGGTGGCGGAGCACGACGACGTCCTGCTGGCGGTGGACGGGGTCAGCTCGGTGGCCGGGGCCCCGGTGGCCTTCGACGACTGGGGGCTCGACTTCATGCTCACCGGCTCGCAGAAGGCGCTGGCCCTCCCGCCGGGCCTGTCGCTGGGCGTGGCCTCCGGGGCGGCGCTGGCCCGGGCCGAAGAGGTGCCGGCCCGGAGCCGCTACTTCGACCTGCTGGAGTTCGAGCGGCGCATCCGGAACGACCAGACGCCGAACACGCCGGCGGTGTCGCTGATCTACGCCCTCCACGAGCAGCTCGGGCGCATCGCCCGGGAGGGACTGGAGGCGCGGCTGGAGCGGCACGCCCGGATGGCCCGGCGGACGCACCGCTGGGTCGAGGGGGCGGCCGACCGGATCGGGGTGGAGCTCTCGGTGCTGGCCCCGGAGGGGCGCCGCTCGCCCACCGTGACCGCGGTGGAGCTCCCCGGGGGCCTCTCGGGCCGCGAGGTGGCGGGCGGGATGCGCGAGCGGGGCTTCACGATCGCCCCGGGATACGGGAAGCTGAAGGAGGCCACGATCCGGATCGGCCACATGGGCGACCACACCGTGGAGGAGCTGGACGCGCTGCTGGACGCGCTGGACGACGAGCTGGAGGCGAGGGCATGAGCGGAGAGACGACGGCGACCGCCGCGGCGGCGACGGGGACGTCCGCGGGGGTGCGGAAGGTGGTGCTGGCCGACGCCCTCTCCCGGGAGGGGGTCGAGCTGCTGGCCGACGCCGACGGGCTGGTGGTGGTGGACCGGTCGGGGGAGCCCCGGTCGGCGCTGAAGGAGACCCTGGGCGACGCCGCCGCGCTCGTGGTCCGGAGCTCCACCACCGTCGACCGGGAGCTGCTGGACGCCGCACCGGAGCTGAAGATCGTCGGGCGGGCCGGCGTCGGCGTGGACAACATCGACGTCGAGGAGGCCACCCGCCGGGGCGTGGCGGTGATGAACGCCCCGGGCGGCAACACGCTCTCCACCGCCGAGCTGGCCTTCGGCCTCCTGCTGGCGGCGGCCCGGTCCATCCCCGCCGCCGACCGCAGCCTGCGGGAGGGGCGGTGGGACCGGGGCGCCTTCCGCGGCACCCAGCTCCACGGCAAGCTGCTGGGCGTCGTCGGCGCCGGCCGGATCGGCTCCGAGGTGATCGCCCGGGCCCGGGCCTTCGGGATGGAGGTGGCGGTCCACGACCCCTACCTGCCCGCCGAGCGGGGCGCGGACCTGGGCGTCGAGCTGATGGAGCTGGACGAGCTGCTGGCAGCCGCGGACGCGGTCACCCTCCACGCGCCCCTCACCGAGGCCAGCCGCGGGATGATCGGCGCCGACCAGCTCGCCGCCATGAAGGACGACGCGATCCTGGTGAACGCCGCCCGCGGCGGCCTGGTGGACGAGGCGGCCCTGGCCGAGGCCCTGGCCGAGGGGCGGCTGGCCGCGGCCGCCGTGGACGTCTACGAGGCCGAGCCGCTGCCGGAGGACTCGCCGCTCCGGGACGCCCCGAACCTGGTGCTGACCCCCCACCTGGGGGCGGCCACCGACGAGGCCCGCCGCGAGGTGGCCGTGGAGATCGCCACGGCCGTCCGCGACGGCCTGCTCACCGGCGACCTCCGGGCCGCCCTGAACGCGCCCCGGATCGAGCCCGGCCAGCGGGGCGAGGTGGAGCCGGTGCTCGAGCTCGGCCGCCGGCTGGGCCGGCTCCTCTCCGAGCTCGTCGGCGGCCGGTGTCGGAGCCTGGCCGTGCGCTACGGCGGGCCGCAGCAGGAGATCCTGCGGCCGCTGGCGGCCGCGGCGGCCGAGGGTTTCCTGGCGCCCACGGTGGACCGGCCGCTGAACCAGGTCAACGCCCTCTACCTGGCGGCGGAGCGGGGGATCGAGGTGAGCCGCAGCCGCGCGGGCGAGGACCCCGACTACGGCAACTACGTCGAGCTGGCCGCCGACGGCGAGGAGGGAACGCCGGTGGGCGGCGCCGTCCTGGGCGAGGGCCGGCCTCGCCTGGTCCGCATCGGCGAGTACCACGTCGACACGGTGCCCCGCGGGACCCTGCTCATCGTGCGGAACCGGGATGTCCCCGGCGTCATCGGCGAGGTGGGGAGCCGGCTGGGCGCGGCGGGGATCAACATCGCCGAGTACCACCAGGCCCGGCGCGACGCCGGCGGCGACGCGCTGGCGGTGGTCACGGTGGACGAGCCCCTGGGCGA
>CAYVFM010000225.1:0-2271 GCA_964450995.1 uncultured Gemmatimonadota bacterium
GGGTCACCGCCCGCTCATCAACAGCCCGCGGAGGGAGTCGGCCAGGGCGGGCCGGCCGGCCCGGCTCAGCGCCGGGACGATCTGCTGGGACACCCCGAAGCGCTGGGCCTCGGTCCAGCCCTCCTGGAGCCGGCCCATGTGGTAGAGGGACCGGGCCGCCGACACGGTGTCGCCCGCCGAGAGATGCGCCCGGGTCAGGAACCGGTGGGTCCGGCGCCAGCCGTCGAACTGCTCCAGCGCGCCCTCCAGGACGGCGATCGCCTCCCCGTACTGCTCGGCGTCGATGTGGATCTCGGCCAGCTGGTGGCGGTAGGTGAGCATCCCCGGCGCCAGCTCGACCGCCCGCTCCCCCCGCTCCACCGCCCGGCGCAGGAAGCGGTCGTCGTCCAGCAGGTAGTAGCCCCCGTAGTAGTAGATGCCGGACTGGATGGCGTACAGCCGGGCGCTCTCCGGGTCGCGGGCGATGACGTCGCCCATCTCGAGGATGGCGCGGCCCACCGCCCGGTCGGCCATCCGGAAGACCGCCTCCTCGTCCCGGCGCTCGCGGAAGCCCGGTCCCGCCTGCCGGACGTTCTCGGCGAAGCGGGTCACCAGCGTCTGGGCCCCGGGCGGCCGGACGGCGAAGAGCCGGTCGTAGTGGTCCATCCGCTCCGACCACTCCTCGGTCGCCTCGGCGCGGTGGGTCCACCAGGCCGCCGCCGACAGCCGGGCGTGGTAGTAGCCCGAGAGGGCCACCAGCCCGGCCAGCAGGAGCGCCAGGATCAGGCCGCCCCCGCCGCCCTCCGGGTCCGGCTCGTCCGCCCCCTCGCCGCTGCCGAAGCCGGCGGCGGCGACCGCGAAGGCGGCGGCCGCCAGGAAGAGCGGGAAGCCGCTGTACTCCTCGTACCAGAGGGCGAGCAGGACGGCGTAGCCGGCGACCATCCCCACCAGGCCCGCCGCCTCCCAGGGCCCGAGCCCGCCGCGCCGTCGAGCCCGGTCGACGGCGTACAGGAAACCGCCGAACAGCGCCAGGAAGAAGAGCCCGCCGATCACGCCCGTCTCCGCGAAGGCCCGGACGAAGACGTTGTGGGGGCGCTGGAGGAAGAGCTGGTGGGGCGCCTCGTCCTCGTCGGCGAGCTGGATCGTGGTCTCGTGCCAGCCGGGCTCGAACTGCTGCTGCCAGACGACCCCGAAGTTCTCGGGCCCGACGCCGGTCCAGGGGCGCTCGGCCGTGCCGTCCGCGGCGGCCTCCCAGGCCATCCGCCGGACCACGATCCCCGTCTCGGTCCAGCGGAGGTCCCCGAGCGCCGAGACGGCCGGCACCCCCCGGAGCCAGCCCGCCTGGGCGGCGCCGACGGCCAGGCCGCCGGCCACCACCATGGCCCCCAGCCCGCCCAGGACCCAGCGGCGCACCCGCCGCTCGCCGGTCCAGAGGGCGGCGGCCGCCAGCGCCGCCGTGCCCCCCACCACCAGTCCCAGCACGGCGCTCCGCACGTGGGTGGTTCCGATGGCCGCCAGGTCCAGCAGCACGACGACCGCCAGCGCCGCCCGCCCCTTCCGGCCCGCCCGGCGCCAGAGCGGGGCGGTCAGCCCCAGGCAGACCAGCAGGTACATCACCAGGTAGCCGGGGTTGCCGATGGTGCCTCCCTCCGAGGGCGCCAGTCCGATCACCGGCTCCAGGCCCACCGTCCGCGACAGCGCCAGCGCCGAGACGACGCCGCTCACCGCCACCGCGCCGGCCAGGTACCGGATCCAGTCCCGCTCGGCCATCCAGCCCCGCAGCAGGAGGTAGAAGACGAGGAAGTGGATCCAGGCGATCACGCCCCACATCCGGAAGGACTCGCCGAAGAAGCTCTTGAGCGGCGAGACGCCGGCGAGCGCGCCGACCGTGTAGGCGGCGAGGAAGCCCAGTATCGCCACCAGCACCGGGTCCCGCCGGGGATCGACCTCGGGCAGACGCCCCCGCCAGGCCGCCCAGGCCACCGCCAGGACGGCCAGCCCCAGCAGGGCGCGGAGGAAGATCGCCCGGGGCAGCATGAAGGGCTGGAAGAAGCCCGGCACCGAGACCAGCGGCGTCAGGAGCGTCAGGTAGAGAAGGGCCCGGATCGCCCGGTCGGCCGGCCGGGCGCTCCGGGCCGGGTCGGCGGAGGTCGACGGGGAGGGGTCCGAGCTGGCTGGGCTCATGGCGGTCGCGGGGCTGGCGGACGGAGGCGCGGGGGTCGGGGCGGCCGGAGCGGATCCGGCGCCGCGGCCAAGCTAAGGACGGCCCCCGAAAGGGACAATCGGGCCCGA
>CAYVFM010000226.1:0-2262 GCA_964450995.1 uncultured Gemmatimonadota bacterium
TCCAGGACCGGCGCAACCTGGGCAAGGTGGTGCTGGTGCCGGGGGGAGGCGGGGGCTGAGCGACCGGCCCCGGGCGGTTCCGACCCGGCCGAGGGGCGCGGCCCTCCGTCGACGGGGCCCCTTCCGTGGACCGCCCGCCCGGCGCCGCCTATCTTCCCCGGCGCGCCCGGGGCGGTTCCCGGTCCGGGGCCGGAACGCGCCCCCGCCCGGGCTGTAGGGATGTCCGTCCGCCCCGGGCCGGGCCGCCCGCCCGGGCCCGGAGGGACCGTCCGCACCGCCTCGACCCCGACCCCCCGACCGCCGAGATGACCACCGACGCGCCGTCCACCGATACGGCCGGCACCGGCGCCGGGACCGCGCCCGGAGGGGAGCGGTCCCGGGCCCTCCTGCGCCTCTCCGGCGAGATGGCCACCAAGTCGCGCCGGACCCGCAGCCGCTTCCAGCGCCGGCTGGCCGACAACCTCCGCGACGCCCTGGACGCCACGGGTGTCCCCGCCGAGGTGGACCGCCGCTGGAGCCGCCTCTTCGTGGAGGCCGACGACGAGCGGGCCTTCGAGGTGCTCGGCCGTGTCTTCGGACTCAGCTCCTACTCCCCGGTGGAGGGCACCTGCGCCCCGGAGCTGGAGGCCATCGTCGAGACTGGCGAGCGCCTGTTCCACGACCGGGTCCGGGGCCGGACCTACGCGGTCCGCTCCCGGCGGAGCGGCGAGCACCCCTTCGACTCCCGGGACGTGATGGAGCGGCTGGGCGCCGCCCTGAACCCCGGCGCCGAGGTGGACCTGGACGACCCGGAGGTGGAGGTCCGGGTGGAGGTGCGCGAGGACCGGGCCTACCTCTTCAGCCGCCGGATCGAGGGGGCGGGCGGGCTCCCGGCCGGCGTCCAGGGGAAGGCGCTGGCCCTGGTCTCGGGCGGATACGACTCGGTGGTGGCGGCCTGGATGGCGCTCCGGCGGGGCGTGGAGGTGGACTACCTCTTCTGCAACCTGGGCGGGGCGGCCTACCGGCGGCTGGCCCTGGAGGTGACGAAGGCGCTGGCCGACGGCTGGAGCTACGGCCTGCGCCCGACGGCCCACGTCCTGGACTTCAACCCGGTGGTCCGGGAGATGGAGGAGAAGGTGGAGGGCTCCTACCTCCAGGTGGTCCTCAAGCGGCTCATGTACCGCGCCGGGGACGCGGTGGCCCGGGAGATCGGGGCGGAGGCGCTGATCACCGGCGAATCCATCGGCCAGGTCTCCTCCCAGACGCTGGCCAACCTCCACGCCATCGACGACGCCGCCGACCTGCCGGTCCTCCGGCCCCTGGCGGGCTTCGACAAGGAGGAGATCATGGAGCGGGCCCGCCGGATCGGGACGCACGACCTCTCGGCCCGCGTCCGCGAGTACTGCGCGCTGACGACGGACTACCCCGTCACCGCCTCCACCCCCGGGCGGGCCCGGTCGCACGCCTCGGCCGTGGACCCGGCGGTGCTGGAGCGGGCCGTGGAGGAGCGGGAGACCGTGGACCTCCGGGGCGTCGAGCCCTCGGAGCTGGTCATGCCCGGCCTCTTCGTCGACGAGATCGGCGACGACGCGGTGGTGCTGGACACCCGCGACCGGGAGAGCTTCCGGCGCTGGCACCCCGAGGGGGCCGAGCGGCGGGACTTCTCCGAGCTGTCGGAGAGCTTCGGGGAGCTGGACCCGGAGCGGACCTATGTCCTCTGCTGCGAGGAGGGCACGCGGACCGCCCACCTGGCCGAGCGGATGCAGGCCGAGGGCTACGAGGCCTACAGCCTGCGGGGCGGGATCCGCAGGATCCGACGGGAGGAGAGCGGTTGAGCGGCGAGGGCGAGGCCGGCGAACGGCTGCTGGAGGAGATCCGGGCGGCGGGGGATCCTCCCGCGCACGTGGCGCTCATCATGGACGGCAACGGCCGCTGGGCCCGCGAGCGGGGGCTGCCCCGCTGGGAAGGCCACCGGCGGGGGATGGCCGCCGTGCGGGAGACAGTGGAGGCGGCCCTGGCCGCCGGGGTCGAGCACCTGACTCTCTACGCTTTCTCACGGGAGAACTGGGCCCGGCCGGAGGAGGAGATCGAGGCCCTGATGGGGCTGCTCCGGGAGTTCGTGGACCGGGAGAAGGAGGAGCTGGCCGAGCACGGCGTCCGGGTGCAGGTCTTCGGCGAGCTGGACGATCTGCCGGACAGCGCCCTCCAGGCCGTCGAGGAACTGCAGAGGACCACCCGGGACGGCGACCGGCTCCAGCTCAACCTGGCCATCAGCTACGGGGG
>CAYVFM010000227.1:0-2261 GCA_964450995.1 uncultured Gemmatimonadota bacterium
CGCTCCCGGAGACGGGCGCGGAGATCCTCTGGGACGACTACGGGGTGCCCCACGTCTACGCCGCCGATCACGACGCCCTCTTCCGGGGCTACGGCTGGGCGCAGATGCAGAGCCACGGACCGGCGATCCTCCACCTGATCGGAGCGGCCCGGGGGCGCGCCGCCGAGTATTTCGGGGCCGATCACCTGCGGTCGGATCGCTGGGTCCACACCGTGGGGATCCCGGAGCGGGCGGAACGGTGGTGGGCCGCCCAGGACTCCTCGTCGCGGAGCCACCTGCGGGCGTTCGTGGGCGGCATGAACGCCTGGGCCGAGCAACACCCGGACGGGGTGGGCGAGGCGGCCGCCCGGGTCCTGCCGGTGCGGCCGCAGGACGTCCTGAGCCTGGTCCAGCACGACATCCACTTCACCTTCATGATCAACGCCGGGGTGATCTCCAGCCTCGAGCGGAACTGGCGGCCCGGCGCCGCGACCGGCCGGCGGTCGTCGGACCCGGCCGCGGGCGGGGCGGGAGAGCGTCTCGCTTCGGGGAGCGGGTCCGGCGACGGCGGCTTCCGGGATCCCCGGCCGGCGGGCGCCTCCAACGCCTGGGCGGTGGGCCCGTCCCGGTCGGCCTCGGGCAACGCCCTGCTCCTGGCCAACCCCCACCTCCCCTGGGGCGGGCTCTTCACCTGGCACGAGGCGCACCTCGTCGCGCCGGGGGTCGACGTGCAGGGGGCGACCCTGATCGGTCTCCCGTTCCCGGCGATCGCCTTCAACGACCGCCTGGGCTGGACCCACACGGTCAACGCCCACGACGGGGTGGATCTGTACGAGCTGGTCCTCGAAAGCGACGGCTACCGCTTCGACGGCGAGGTGCGGCCCTTCCGGGTGGACACGGTCGCCCTGCGGGTCCGTCGGGAGGAGGGTGGCTTCCGGGAGGAGACGCTCACGGTGCGCCGGTCGGTCCACGGTCCGGTCCTGGTTCGGAAGGACGGACACGCGGTGGCGCTCCGCGTCGCGGGGCTGGAGGAGTCCGGGCTGGTGAGCCAGTACTGGGACATGATGCGCGCCGACGACCTGACCTCCTTCGAGGCGGCTCTCCGCCGCCACCAGCTCCCGATGTTCACCGTGATGTACGCCGACCGGGAGGGGCACGTCCTCCACCTCTTCGCGGGCCACACGCCGGAGCGGCCGTCCGGCGACCGGGACTGGCGAGGCGTGGTCCCGGGGGACACCTCGGCCACGCTCTGGGACTCGCACCATCCCTACGACGACCTCCCTCGGGTCCTGGATCCGGCGTCCGGGTGGCTGCAGAACGCCAACGACCCGCCGTGGACGACCACGTTCCCCCGGGCCCTGGGGCCCGACAGCTTCCCGCCCTACATGGCGCCCCGGTCCATGGCGCTCCGGCCGCAGCGCTCGGCGGCGATGCTCCGGTCCGACAGCTCGATCACCCTCGAGGAGATGATCGCCTACAAGCACTCCACCCGGATGCTGGCCGCCGACCGGCTGCTGGACGACCTGCTGTCGGCGGCCCGGGCCCACGGCGGGGAGCGGGCGCGCCGGGCGGCCGACGTCCTGGCGGACTGGGACCGGAAGGCGGACGCCGACAGCCGGGGGGCGCCCCTCTTCCACGCCTGGTACTTCGCCTGGCGGGAGACCGCGTCCGACCCCTGGGCGGAGGGCTGGTCCCCGGACCGGCCCCTGGAGACCCCGGACGGGCTGGCCGATCCGGAGGCGGCCGTGGCGGTCCTCGAGGAGGCCGCCGCCCGGGTGGAGGGG
Organism: uncultured Gemmatimonadota bacterium; assembly: GCA_964450995.1. Lineage (GTDB taxonomy): Bacteria > Gemmatimonadota > Gemmatimonadetes > Palauibacterales > Palauibacteraceae > CAYVFM01. The sequence goes on from CAYVFM010000227.1 coordinate 1,764, forward strand.
CGGTTCGGACGGCTGGACGCGGCCTGGGGCGCCACGCGCCGGTTCCGCCGCGACGTCCTGGATCTGCCGGCCAACGGGGCCGACGGGCGGCTGGGCGTCTTCCGGGCGGTGAGCTACGAGCGGGCCGACAGCCTCTATCGGGCGCGCGGCGGGGATTCCTACGTCTTCGCCCTGGAGTTCACACCGGACGGGGTGCGGGGCCGGACGCTGCTGGGCTACGGCAACGAGTCACGGCAGGGCTCTCCCCACCGCACCGACCAGCTCGGGCTCATGGCGCAGCAGCGCCTGCGACCGATCCTGCGCGACCGGTCCGAGATCGAGGCCCACCTCACGGCCCGGACGCGCGTCCCGCCGGCGGACACGGTCGCCACGCCGCCGGGGGATGCCGCCCGGGATCAGGGACAGACCGAGTAGCCGCCGGGCGGGGACCAGTTCGACGGGTGGAGCCGGACGAACAGGCCGGAGACCTCCGACGGCGACAGCGGGGCCTCGCGCCCC
>CAYVFM010000228.1:0-2208 GCA_964450995.1 uncultured Gemmatimonadota bacterium
CTGCGGTCGGCGAAGATCACCTTGAAGCGGGTCATCGGGGTCGTCGCTCCTCTCCCTGGTTGCACCGGCCGATGTCGCGGAATCTCCTGTCCGAAAGATGGCGAGACGAGCCCCCCCGGGCCAGCGATCCGGGGGGACGCGAGGCCCCCGGTTGAAAGCAGGTTGACGGCCTTCGGGATCGTGGCCCGGACACGAGACGCAGCACCCGCCCCCTTGCACATGCGTAGCGCATGTGCCACGATGTCGTCCCATGGGAAAGATGCTCCAGGTGAGAAACGTCCCCGACGACCTGCACGCCGAGCTGGTCCGCCGCGCCGAGCGGCGCGGCCAGTCGCTCACCGCCTTCGTCCAGGAGATCCTCGAGCGTGAGGTGGCCCGGCCGCCGGCCCGAGCGGTCCACGAGCGGATCGCTTCCCGCGAGCCGGTCGAGCTCGAAAGTTCGGCCGCCGAGATGATCCGGGAGGAGCGCGGCCCCCTGGAGGAGTCCTGAGGCTCGTCGTCCCCGACGCCTCGGCCCTGGCCGAGTACCTGCTGGGCACGAGCCGGGGGGAGGAGGTCGGAGCGCCGCTCCGCGACGCGGAGATCGACCTCCACGTCCCCGCCCTCTGCGACCTGGAGGTGACGGCCGTCCTCCGCCGCGGCCTGCGGTCGGGGCGGCTCGGCGGCGAGCGGGCCCGACAGGCGATGGAGGACTACCGCGACCTGCCGCTCGTCCGCCACGGGCACCTGGCCCTGCTGGAGCGGACGCTGGCGCTGCGGGAGAACTTCTCCGTCTACGACGGCGCCTGCGTCGCCCTGGCCGAGCGCCTCGACGGTGCCCTGCTCACGGCCGACGGCCGTCTCGCCCGCGCCGCCCGCGACCACACGGAGGTGCCGGTCCTCCCCTCCTGACGGAGCGCGCGGCGCGCCCCGGTCCGACGCCCCGGCTGCCTCAGGACGCCGTGTCCCCCGACGACACCGGCAGCGTCGGCAGGTCCAGGGCCCCGGACAGCTCGCGCAGCTTCTCCTGGACCCGGCGGACGTTCTCCGGGCCCGTCCGCAGCAGGTGCTTCCGGGCCGGCGCCAGGTCCTCGAGGTCGGGGTCGCGGTAGGCCCACGCCTCCGCCCCGTCGGGTACCACCACGACGGGGCCCTCGGGCACGGGCGTGGCCAGCAACGTCTCCACCGCCTTCGCCATCGCCGCGTCGAAGTCGCCCTCGGGGAAGCCCAGGTCGCGGTAGACCTGCTGGAAGAGGGGCTTCAGCCGCCGATAGAGCTCGACCGTCCCCTCGGTGTCCAGCGAGACGAAGGCGTCCACGATCGGGTCGTAACGGTCGTAGGCGGCGGGCGCGATCACCGCCGAGTCGCCGCGCTCGCGCACCCGGAAGCTCCCCTCCGGCTCGGTGAAACCGAGCTCCTCGCGGGGGCTCAGCCCCGATCCGACCTTCACCACCGCGCCCACGAACCGCCGGGCCAGGTCCTCGGTGACCAGCCACTCGGCCAGCCGCGGGTGCTCGGAGAGCCGGCCCACCATTTCGCGGAGGAGCGGATCGGCGGAGTCGGGCGGCGGGAGGTCGGCCATCGTGTCGGCCGGCGCGGCCGTGTCGGCGGCGACGGTGTCGGCGGCGGCCGTCGTCTCCGGACCCTCCCCGTCCTCCCCCGAGCTCAGCCAGAACCAGGCTCCGCCGGCCAGCAGGAGGAGGAGCACGACGGCGGCGGGCACGGCCCAGGGCCTGTCGGCGATCTTCTGGCTCATCCGTCGCGATCGGGCCATCTCCGCTCCCCCTTCGTGCTGGCCGGGATCTCCGTCCGCGCGCTCCGTCCGCTTCTACCGCGCGGACCCGCCGACGGTCCCGCCCGGGTATGTTCCTCCCGCACGATCGCCCTCGACCCGGAGAGGAGCCGTGACCGACCACCCGTCCCCCCGACCCGACCGGCCCGACGACGTCCGCCACCGCGAGCGCATGGTGGAGCGGGACGTCCGCCCGGTGGTCGACGACCCCCGGGTGCTGGAGGCGATGGGGGCGGTCCCCCGACACCGCTTCGTCCCGGACGCGCACCGGGAGCGGGCCTACGAGGACCGGCCCTTCCCCATCGGCGAGGACCAGGTGATTACCCAGCCCTCGCTGGTGGCCCGGATGGCCGAGGCGGCCGCGATCGGGCCCGGCGACCGGGTGCTGGAGGTCGGCACGGGCTCGGGCTACGGCGCCGCGGTCCTGGCGGAGCTGG
>CAYVFM010000229.1:0-2194 GCA_964450995.1 uncultured Gemmatimonadota bacterium
GACTCGGCCGCCGGGCGTCCGGTCTCCCGGTAGGCCCAGCCCAGGGCCAGCGAGAGGGTGGGGTCGTCCTCCAGCGAGCGCGCCTCGGCATAGTGGGCGATGACGGCGTCGAGGTCGTCCCGCTCCCGGGCCTCCAGGGCCGCCTCGCACCGTTGCTTCACCTTCCGGCGGCGGTGTGCGTCCTTCAGGAGCATCGCCAGCCGGAGCGCGAAGGCGCCGGCCAGGAAGCTGGCCGCCAGCTCCACGGCGTTGAAGGAGACCAGGAGTGCCGCCTTTCCGGAGGTGGTGTGTCCGTTGTCGACCAGGAACTCGGTGGTCGCCTTGCCACCCACGGGGACTGGCACGCCGGTGATGGAGAAGACGTCCTGGCCCACGTGCTGGGTCCAGGCGAGCAGGCCCTCCAGGCCGTGCTCCCGGTAGATCTCGGCCGCCGCCGCGGCGTCGTGGCCGTGCTCGACCCGGTGGGTGATGCCGCCGCCGGGCACACCGCTCCCCGGCACCGTATCGATCCATCGGTGGAGCTCGCTCATGTCCTTCCCGAACAGCCGCTGGCTAAGCTCCGGCGTGGGCAGGCCGGTGTGGAACAGCCGGTCGGTGTGATGGATGATCTCGTCCTCGAGGCTCAGCAGGCCGGCGGTGGAGAGCGCCAGCATCGCCTCGCTCCGCCAACGGAGGCTCAGCAGCTCGGGCTCGATCTCGTCGGATTCGGCCGCCAGCGGCTCGAACAGCGGCGACTCGCGGAGGATCGTCTCCCGGTCCTCCGGCTCCCAGGCCGTCCGGATCTGCTCGCCGGCCCGGTCGGCCAGCTCCCGGGCGGCCCCGGCCCCCCGCTCGGCCCAGTCCGCGGCACGGTTTTTCGCTTCCTCCAGCGAGAGGCCGCTCTCGTCCAGGGTGTTTCCCTCGGCCGGTGGGGGAGCCTCCTCGCTGGCCGGGAGGCGGCGCTCCGGGCCGGCGACGGGTTCGCCGGTCCGGGGCTCGTCCTCGACCTCGAGGCCGGCCAGCTCGCGGAGCCAGGAGACCAGACTCCTCAGCAGGCGCGGGAGTCTCATCAGGTCCCTCCTCGCTGCGTCGATGGGGACTGCGTGCACCGGCGCTCCGGGTGTCACGGCCTGGGACCGGCGGTCGCCATCCCGTTCCGATCGACGGCCCCGGTCGGCTGGCGCCGGGGCCGACACCGGAGCAACGTAAAGGGGCATACGGTGGATGCGCCACGGTCGCGGGAGGGATGCGATGCACCGTCGAGGGCCTGGATCCGGATGGACGTCCGCCCGGTCCCCGGGAGGCCACCGGTTGCGATCCGGTCCGGGCGCCCTGGCGGTGGCGCTGCTGGCGCTGGTCATGGGGTCGCCCCCGGGTCCGGCCTTCGCCCAGCAGGGAAGCGCGGTGGCGCTCTCGGCGCCTTACCGCCCGGCCGCGGACACCGCCAACGCCCCTCACACCGACCCCTTGGTCGATGTCGCCGGGCGGCTCCTCGGCCTGCCCCCGCTCCGGACCGTGGCCCTCCCTGCGGGCCATCGCGAGATCCGGCTCCGGGTCTACGGCAGTTACGCGATCCCGCACTTCCAGCTCCGCGTCGTCGCCGGCCCGGACAGCGTCCGCGGCGAGCTGGTCCGCTTCTGGTCCCTCACTCCCGACCCGGCGAACGACAGCATCTTCGGTGACTTCATCCGGGAGATGAGGCAGGCCGCCGGACGGCACGGCTGCCGGGAGCACGGCGGGCCCGACCCCTCGTGGGACGAACGTACCGTCCACCACTACGAAGCGACCGACTGGGTCACCGCCTGCCGGGAGGATTTCGGGGCCGGGGAGCCGAGCTGGCCCGCGGTGCTGGATCGGCTGGAGCGGCTGCGGGCCTTCCAGCTCACGGGCTCCGGGCTCCGGGGGCCCGACGGGAGGATGGTGCTGGACGGCACCCTCCTGGAGGGAGAGGCCCTGGTGGGGGACCGCTACACCACCTTCGTCTACGGGAGCCCCTTCGAGTGGCCGTGGCCCGAGGCGGCCCGCGCCGACTCCCTGGTGGATCTCGTCCAGGACCTGGTCCCGCCCCTCTCCGGGAAGGACGAACCGTGACGGGCCGGGCGGCTGCGTCGTCGGCTGGGGGCCAACGGGGAAGGGCGGTTCACGTGAACCGCGTCAACAGGGTGTCAATCTGCCCCTCGCCTCAACGCCCTCTCAACGGAAACGTTTCCGCGGA
>CAYVFM010000230.1:0-2189 GCA_964450995.1 uncultured Gemmatimonadota bacterium
GGCGGGAGACCCGGGACGTCTTCGAGTTCGACGAGGGCGAGGTGATGGAGGTCCCGGGCCGGGCGGAGCCGGTGCGGGTCCGGCGGGTCCTGGGCGAGCGCGGCGGCCGCCGGGGCGACCCCTCCTCGGCGGACCGGGCCCGGCCGCTGGTGGGCCGGGGCGGGGAGCTGGGGCGTCTCCGCGCCGCCTGGGCGGCCGCCCGGGAGGGGGAGACCGAGCGGGTGCTGGTCGTGGGGGAGCCGGGGGTGGGCAAGAGCCGCCTCCTCGAGGAGCTGGTCGCCGCCGAGGGGCTGGGCGACGAGGACGTCGGCCACGCCGTGGCCCGGGCCCACGGCCGACGGCGGCCCTGGGAGCTGGCCGCCTCCCTCGTGGCCGAGCTCCACGGGCTCCCGCGCGACGCGGCGCCGGAGGACGGCGCCGAGGCGGTGGCGGCCGGCCACCCGGGGGACTGGAGCGGGGAGGAGCGCCGGGCCCTCACCTCCGCGCTCGCCGGGGAGGAGCCGCCGGACGGGGGCGACGACGCCCCCCGGGCCGCGGCCCTGGCGAAGGCGCTCGGCGAGCCCGACGGCCCGCCGCGGCTCCTCCTCCTGGACAACCTCCACTGGGCCGACCGGTCGACGCTGGACTGGCTCGCCGCGGGCGCCCCCGGCCTCTCGGGTCCCCGCCTGCTGGTGGCGATGACCCGACCCCCCCTCCCCCACGAGGCGGGGCTCCGGGAGGTGCTCCACGGACCGCTCCCCCGCCTGGACGTCGAGCCCCTGGGGCCGGAGGAGAGCCGCACCCTGCTGGGCTCGATCCTCGGCGACCACGACCTGCCGGAGGCCTTCGTCGACCGGGTGCTCGGCCGGGCGGAGGGGAACCCCTTCTTCCTCGAGGACGTGCTGGCGTCGCTGGACCGGCGGGGCGCCGTCGAGCGGCGGGACGGCCGCTGGCGGCTCGTCGAGGAGCCGGAGCGGCTGGGCGTGCCGGACGGCGTCGAGAGCCTGCTCAGCACCCGGATGGACGCCCTCCCGCCCACCACGAAGCGCCTCCTCCAGTGCGCCTCGGTGGTGGGACGGCGCTTCTGGGCGGGCCTGCTGGCCGACGAGCTGCTGGAGCGGCCGGTGGACGAGGACCTGGAGCGGCTGATGGCGGCGGGGATGATCCGGCCGGCCTCGGATCCCCGGATCCCCGCCGAGCGGGAGTACGTCTTCGAGCACGTCCTGCTGCGGGAGGTGGCCTACGAGACCCTCCTGCGGAGCGTCCGGGCCGAGCTCCACGGCTCGGTGGCGGCGTGGTTGGAGGGGCTGCCGGCCGACGCGGTGGCCGGCTATCACGCGCTGGCGGCCTACCACTGGCAGCGCTCCGAGGAGCCCGGGCGGGCGGAGGCGCACCGGGCGGCCCGCGCCGGGGCGGAGGAGGCCGGGACGTGACCGCGGAGGGGGCCGCGCTGATGCTGGCGCTCCTGGCGGGGCACTTCCTGGGCGACTTCACGCCCCTGCTCACGGAGCGGATGCGGGAGGCCAAGGCGAACGGCGGACCGTTCGGGCCCATCGCCCTGCACGGAGCCGTCCACGGCCTCCTCACGCTGGCCGCGGCGGGGGCGATCCTCCGGCCCCCGGCGGTCCCGCTCCTCCTGGCGGCGGGCGCCGTCCTCGTCACCCACTTCACCATCGACGCCGCACGGGCCCGCCTGGGTCTCCGCTTCGAGGATCTCCGGGACCCGACGTCCCAGCTTTTCTGGACCGCCCTGGGGCTCGACCAGCTCGCCCACGCCGCGGTCCTGGTGGGCGTCGCGGCCTTCCTGCTCTGAGGCCGCGCCGCGGAAACCGGCCGGCAACCGGGAACGTTCCCAACGGTTTGCGGTGCCCGTGGCGGCGCGGATAATATCGACTATTGATTCAGGCGGCGGGCCCGCGCGCGGCGGGCCGCTCCGAACCCGACGCGGGGAGGCAACCATCCGAGGCGTGGCCCCAGACCCGACCCCCCCCGGCCGCGGAGGCCGGCCCGTTCCGAAGACCCCGTCGAGCCCGGCCGGCCTCGCCCGAGCCGGGCGGCGCTTCTTCCGGAGGGCCGCCGCGGCCGCCCTGCTCGCCGCCCCCCTCCTCTGGTCCCCCGCCCCCCTGGGGGCCCAGGAGGCCGGGGAGGACCCCTCCCGGATGCAGGTGGACAGCATGCACCTGGAGGCGCTGGAGTACCCCTCCGCCAAC
>CAYVFM010000231.1:0-2188 GCA_964450995.1 uncultured Gemmatimonadota bacterium
TGGCGCCGAAGCCCATGGTGGAGGGGAACTCGGTGCCGCCCCCCATGGAGATGAGCGTCGGGAGGGCGTAGACGCCGTTCATCCGCATGCCGGGGCCGCCGGACTCGAAGTCGGAGGTGACCAGCAGGGGGACGTCGGCTCTTCGCTGCAGCGCGTTCACCCGGGCCGCGAACTCGTGCGGCAGGCCGATGGAGACGTTCACGCCTCCGATCCCGGCGTCCACGAGAGCGGCCAGGCTGTCGTAGCGCGCACTCCGGGTGGACAGGTAAGCACCCGGGGTCCAGGGGAAGATCAGCTGTCCCACCTTCTCCCGCAGCGTGAGCTCCGAGATCGTGTGCTCCACCCAGGCGCGGGCCGCCTCGCTGAGCGCCACCGGCTGACCCGGGCTGGGCGCGCCCGGGGCGGAGTACTGGCCCCGGGCCGTCTGCGAGGTGTCCCGGGCGACCTGGGCACGAGCCTCCTCCGGCCCGGGGCCGGGTCCCGGCGCCAGGAGACAGAGAAGGACAGCGGCCACAGTCGCCGTGCCGGCGGTGGGGGTCGGAGGCGCGCATCCGTCCGGCAGCCGTCGAGAGGGGCGGCAGGCGAGCAGGCCGAAGGAGGTCATGCGGTCAGAGCTCTCCCTTCATTCTGGTCGTCGGTCGGCCGAGGGCGCCGGGCGTCGGCCCGGGCCGAGCTTGTGGCGAGCTCGGGGCGGCTACGATCTTCTCCCTTCTCCGGCGAGGCGGCGGCTGGTCCGCCGGTCCCGGTTCGAGTTCCGCACCGATCCCCGCGCAGGAGGAACGCGTGGAAGCTATTCCCGCCCATGGCGACGGACAATTCGCCCCCCTGCTCCTCATGCTGGGGCTGGCCGTGTCGGCCTGCGGATCCCCGGCCGCCTCCCCCGGCGGGGAGGTGCGACCGGGAGTGGAGGTGCTCATCCGGGACTCCCTGGAGCTGGTGTCCGGGCTCAGCGCGGGCCTGATCACCAACCACACGGGCGTCGACCGGCAGGGCCGCAGCAGCATCGATCGGCTCGCCGCGCTGGACACCGTCGACCTGGTGGCTCTCTACTCCCCGGAGCACGGGATCCGGGGCGAGGTGGACGCGGGCCAGGAGGTGGCGGGGGAGCGGGATCCGAAGACGGGGCTCCCGGTGCACTCGCTCTACGGGGACACCCGGAAGCCGACGCCGGAGATGCTGGAGGGGGTGGAGGTGCTCCTCTTCGACATTCAGGACGTGGGAGCCCGCTACTACACCTACGTCTCCACCATGGGCCTGGCCATGGAGGCCGCCGCCGAGGAGGGGATCCCGTTCGTGGTGCTCGACCGGCCGAATCCCATCGGCGGCCGGGCGGTGCAGGGCAACGTCCTGGACACCGCCTTCGCGTCCTTCGTCGGGCGCTATCCCGTGGCGATGCGGCACGGGATGACCGTGGGAGAGATGGCGCGGTTCATCAACGATCGGCACGCGGTGGGCGCCGACCTGCACGTGGTCCCCGCCCGCGGGTGGAGCCGGGGCGACTGGTACGACGAGATCGACCTGCCGTGGGTGGCGCCGTCGCCGAACATGTCCGACCTGACCACGGCCACCCACTATCCCGGCACCTGCCTCTTCGAGGGAACGAACCTCTCGGTGGGACGGGGCTCCGAGCGCCCGTTCCAGCAGGTGGGCGCGCCCTGGCTCGACGCGGAGACGGCCGCCCGTCGCCTGAACGAGCGGGATCTGCCCGGCGTCCGCTTCCGGGCCGTGAGCTTCACGCCGGAGGATCCCTCCGACGACAAGTACGGCGGCCGGCAGGTGCGGGCGGTGCGCTTCGTCGTCGCCGACCGGGGTGAGTACGATCCCACCCGGGCCGCCGCCGCGGCGCTGATCGAGACCCGGCGGCTGGCCGGGGAGCGGTGGTCGTGGCGGGAGGAGCACTTCGACCGCCTGGCGGGCACGGACCGTCTCAGGCGCATGGTGGAAGAGGGCCGGTCGCTGGGCGAGATCACCCGGCCGTGGCCGGACCAGCGGGAGGCGTTTCGGGCGGCTCGGTCGGAATACCTGCTCTACTGAGCGACATTCGGATCCGAGGATAGAGTTTCCGCTAGGACGTTAGTGGGGGCCGAAGGCTTGGATACCGTTTTGTATGGATGAGAGGGTGGCCATACTCGTACACGATGGTACCCGGACTTGTGGAACGTACGGCGCTTCCGACACGTTGTTGGCC
>CAYVFM010000232.1:0-2188 GCA_964450995.1 uncultured Gemmatimonadota bacterium
GGCAGGCGGAGGGGGACGCGCCGGCGTCGGACGCCAGGGGCGGGGGCCGGGCGCCGGGCGCCGACACGGCGGCAGTGCCGGCGCCGGACACGGCCGCGCTGCGGCGGGAGCTGGAGCTCTACCGTGACGGTCGGGGCCTCGAGATCTCCGTGGATCGGGCGGATGTCCCGCCTGCCCTCCGGACCGTAGATTGAGCGGCGCGGCGCGGACGGTCCGGGCCGCCCTCGTCGTGCGTCCGCCGGGAGAGCCGACATGCTCCAGGTCTATCTCTTCTGCCTCATCCTCTTCGGTGGGCTGGCCGCCCTGTCGATCTTCGGGGACTTCCTCGACACGGACGTCGTGGAGCTGGACGTCGACGCGGACGCCGGCGGCGACCTGGAAGGCCACACGGCCGCCGAGAAGATCTTCTCCATCCGGGGCGGGCTCTACACCCTCTTCGGCTTCGGGCTGACGGGCACCCTCCTCACCCTGGCCGGGGCCCCGGCGGGGAGCGCCGTGACCCTCGGGATGTCCGCGGCCACGGGCTTCGCCGCCGGCTGGCTCGTGACGAGGATCCTGAACTGGCTCCGCTCCGAGGAGGCCGGACGCCACCCCGGCGACACGACCTTCGAGGGCCGGATGGGCCGGGTGACGATGGCCCTGGGCTCGGGGAGGCCGGGACGAGTCCGGGTGCGGCGCGGCGAGCGGACCCACGAGCTGCGCGCGGTGCCCCATCCCTCCAGCCCGGCCGCGCCGCCGCCCCCGGACTGGAACGCCGTGGTCGTGGTCGAGATGCGGGACGGCGTCGCGCTGGTGACGCCCCTGGAGGAGGACGAGCTGCAGATCGAGCACTGACGGGCGAGTAGCACCGCGAGACCACGGAGCAGCCAGAGGACCCCGGGGGGCATCCCGGCGCGTCCTCCGACTCACAATGACGCGAGAACCACGGGAAGGAGCGAGTGATGGACATCCTCGGCATGGGAACGGTGGCGGCCTTCGGACTCCTGGTGGTCGCCGTGGTGGCGATCTGGGCGGTCAAGTCGCTGGTCATCGTCGTCTCGCCCAACCGCGCCGGCGTGATCACGGGCCGCAAGCGGGTGACCGAGGACGGGACGACGGTGGGCTACCGGGCGGTGATCGGGGGGCGGGCCTTCCGCATCCCGATCATCGAGACGGTGGAGTGGATGAACCTCGAGACCATCAAGATCGAGATCCAGATCTCCAACGCCCTCTCCAAGGGCCACATCCCGCTGAACATCGAGGCCATCGCCGACGTGAAGATCGCCTCCACCCCGGAGCACGTGTTCCACAACGCCGTCGAGCGGCTGCTGGACAAGTCGGAGGAGGAGATCCAGGAGCTGGCCAAGGACACGCTCACCGGCTCGCTGCGGGGCGTGGTGGCCACCCTGACGCCCGAGGAGGTCAACGAGGACCGGATCAAGTTCGCCCGGGCGGTGGACGAGGACGCCCACGACGACCTGGAGGCCCTGGGCTTCCGGCTCGACGTGCTGAAGATCCAGAACGTCAGCGACGACAAGGGCTACCTGGACGCCATCGGCCGCGAGCGGGCGGCCGTGGCCATCAAGAACGCCAAGGTGGCCGAGGCGGACAACGAGTCGGAGACCCGCGAGCGGGAGGCGGCCGCGCTCCAGCGGGCCGAGGTCGCCGAGGCCGAGGCCGACATCACCATCGCCGAGGCCCACAACCAGGTCCGGGTCCGGGAGGCGGAGCTGGACCAGGAGGGCGAGTCGGCCGAGCGCACGGCCAAGGTCCGGGCCGAGCAGGCCGAGGTGGAGGCCCAGAAGGAGATGGAGGCCCGCCGGGTGGAGAAGGAGCGGGAACGCTTCCGGGCCGACGTGGTCGTCCCGGCCCAGGCCCGTCGCGAGGCCGCCGAGGAGAAGGCCAAGGCCGACGCCGCCCCGATCCGCGAGCGGGGCAAGGCCGAGGCCGAGGTCCTCAACCTCCTGAACCGCGAGGTGAAGGAGGGGGGCGACGAGGGGCTGACGGTCTTCGCGATGGAGAAGCTGCCCGACCTGCTGGAGATCGGCGCCGATGCCGTGGAGGGCGTCGACATCGACCGGCTCGTGGTGGTGGACTCCGGCGACGGGCGGGGCGTGGCCAACGCCGCCAACCAGCGGGTGAACGGCGCCTACGGCTTCCTGGAGCGGATGGCCGCCTCGGTGGGCGTCGACGTGGAGGAGCTGGTCCG
>CAYVFM010000233.1:0-2137 GCA_964450995.1 uncultured Gemmatimonadota bacterium
TGTCCCGCTCGCCCTCGCGGACGCTCTGGATGATCCGCTGCTTGGCCGCCATCACGGCGTTGCGGCCGAAGTCCTCGAAGGAGACCGGGATCTCCAGGAGGTCGCCCACCTGGAAGTCGGGGTCGTCCCAGCGAGCCTCCTCGAGGCTGATCTCGCGGGACGGCTCCTCGACTTCCTCCACGACCTCCTTCAGGACGACGATGTCGATGTCGCCGTCCTCGTGGATGTCGATCTCCGCCTCGACCGGGCCGCCGAAGTGCTTGGCGAGCGCCGCGGTCAGACCCTCGCGGATCAGCCGGTGGAGCTCGCTCTCCGACAGGTTCTTGTTGGCCGTCATCACCCGGAAGGCTTCGACGACCGGGATATCGTCGCTCATCCTCTCCCTGCTCGCTGGTCTTCAGTCCACGCTCGTACGTTCGCCGTGCCCCGTCCGGGGCCCTCCCTGTCGCGCCCTCGTCTCAGAGGGCCGACTCCCAGTCGAACACCAGGTTCGCGCTGGCGATGGAGGCCATGGGCACCTCCACCCGCTCGTCTCCGACCCGGAGGGCGACGACCTCGTCCTCGCCCTCGGCCAGGCCCAGCAGCTCCCCCTCCAGCGTCTTGGACCGCCCGGCCAGCGGGCCGTAGCCCTTCAGCCGTGCCCGCCGGCCCGCGAAGCGCCGGTAATCGCGCGGCCGCACCAGCGGCCGCTCCACCCCCGGGGAGGAGACCTCCAGGACCGGATCGGCGGGCACGTCCTCCCTCCCCTCCATCCAGTCGCGGAGCTCCCGGGCGATCCGGGTGCAGTCCTCGACGCTGACCTCGGACCGTCCGGGCTCGCCCCACGGGCGGTCCATCTTCACCCGGACCACCGGGCTCCGGTGGCCGCCGCCCCTGTCGAGGGAGACGAGCTCGAAGCCCAGCTCTTCCAGGAACCGCTCCATGTCGCGGGCCAGCTTCGCCATCGCCGTCCCCCAAACAAAAAAGTGGGGCGGCGGCAGCGTCCCCACTTCCACACACGATTCCACCGCGGGACGGTACCGCCGCCGCGCGGCATGCAGGCTCCAAATTAGCGAGCCGCCCCCCGGCCGGTCAACCGGCCGTGAGGCGGCCACGGGCCGCCTGATCGAGCCTATGCGCCCCGTCTAACCGGGGATTCCGGCCGACTTCCTTCAGCCGGCGGCCGGACCCTCCGCGGGCCGACGCCGCCAGCCGACGAACACCGCCATTCGGCCGGCGTCTTGACCTCTACCCCGATGGGAATGGAATTGGTCCGCGGCGCACCGGGTGCACCAGTCCGACCGGGTCACGCGGTCGGCGGCGAGGCCGAGCTCCCCGGCGCGGGAGGCCAGCTCCCCCCGCAGGTCCACCCGGCTCTTCCCCGCACCGGCCTCCCGGCCCAGGGCCCGGGGAACCTCGGGTCCCACCTCGTAGCAGTCCCCGCAGACCGCCGGGCCCAGGTGGGCCAGCAGCTCGCCGGGATCGGCGCCGAAGCGGGCCGCCATGGCCCGGACGCCGGCCCGCAGGACGCCCGCCGCGATGCCGCGCCACCCGGCGTGCAGCAGGCCCAGCCCGCCGGAGGCCGGGTCCAGCAGCCAGACCGGCACGCAGTCGGCGGCGGTCACCACCAGGAGCAGCCCCTCGCCCCCGGTCATCAGGCCGTCGGCCTCCCCCGGCACCCGGACCCCGCCCTCGGGCGTCGGGTCCAGGCAGACCACCGCGTTCCCGTGCACCTGCCGGGCCACGGCCACCCCGGGGAAGCCGAGCTGGGCGGCCAGCGCCTCGAGCCGGCGGTGGAGGGCCCAGGGGGTGGGCGCCGTGGTCAGGCCGAAGTCCGCCGGCTCGCCCCCCGGGCCCGTGCCCCGGACCGTGAGGCCGGCGACCAGCCCCGGGAAGCGCTCCTCCCAGGGCGCCAGCGCCCGGAGCGGGAAGGCCTCGGGGCCCGCGTCGACGGTCGGCTCGCGGAGGCCGCGGCCGCCGGCGGCGGACGCCGGGGGTCCCGTCACGTCTCGACCCGCTCGATGTCGGCGCCCAGCGCCCGCAGGCGCTCGTCGATGCGCTCGTAGCCCCGCTCGATCTGCCGGATGTTGTGGATCTCGCTGGTCCCCTCGGCCGCCAGCGCCGCGATCAGCAGCGCCATGCCCGCCCGGATGTCGGG
>CAYVFM010000234.1:0-2102 GCA_964450995.1 uncultured Gemmatimonadota bacterium
GTATCGCGCCACCAGCTCGACGCCCTCGGGGTCCAGGGCCTCGGTCACCACCGCCAGGCCGGTCTCCTCCCGGGCGGCGGCCAGCAGCTCCAGGCCCTCCTCGCCCAACCCCTGGAAGGAGTAGGGCGAGGTGCGCGGCTTGAAGGCGCCGCCCCGGAGGACGGTAGCCCCCGCGGCCTTCACGCGCCGGGCGGTCTCGAGGATCTGCTCCTCCGATTCCACCGAGCAGGGTCCGGCCATCACGGCGATGTCGTCGCCGCCGACCCGGGTGCCGTTGGGCAGCTCGATCACCGTGTCGTCCGGACGCCACTCCCGGCTGACCTGCTTGTAGGGCTGGGAGACGTGGATGACCCGCTGGACGCCGGGGAGGGTCTCCAGGTGGTCCCCGCCCTCGACCCGGCCCTCGTTGCCGACCACGCCGACGGCGGTCCGCTCCTTGCCCGGGATCGGCTCGGCCTCGTAGCCCAGCTCCCGGATGGCGTCGGCGACCCGGTCGACGTCCTCCTGCGGGGCACCGTGCTTCATCACGACCAGCATCTCGCGGCTCCTTCCCTGGTGCTTCCGTCCGGCGCCGGCGGGGACGCGCCCCCGCCGATCCTGGCACCGTGCGTCATCCTGGCTTCAAGGGGCTCCAACTTGGGGATCGCCCGGGCCTCTCACCAACAGGGCGGGCCCGGGTCGCGTTCCCTACCCCGGGCGTGGAGCGGCGGTCCCGCGGGGGCCGCCGGTCAGCCCGCCTCGTGGACGGCGCCGTCGCGGGCCATCTCGACGGGTCCGGCGAAGCCGGCGGCCCGGACCAGGGCGGGCACGTCCCGGGCGGTCCGGAAGTGCGGGTAGACGTGGGTGAGCAGCAGGAGGCCGGGGCGGGCGGCCGCGGCGATCTCGGCCACGCCGGGCGGCGACAGGTGGTTCGCCCCGACCTCGTCCTCCGGCAGGGAGCACTCCGCCAGCAGCAGGTCCGTCCCCCGGAAGAAGGCCCCGAGCTCCGGGGCCGGGCCGGTGTCGCCGGTCCAGCCCACGGCCGCGGACGGGGCCTCGAGCCGGAAGGCCAGGCTCTCGTCGGTATGGGGGGTCTTCCGGGTCGTCAGCGCGACGCCCGGCCGGAGCGCCGCCTCCTCGCCCGGCTCCAGCTCGCGGATCTCCACCGGGAAGCCGGGATCGAGCAGGTAGCCGCCGAGCACGTCGGAGAGCCCCTCGAACAGGCGACGGGTGCCGACGGGCCCCAGCACGGTCAGGGGCTCCTCCCGGCCCGGGCGCACGGCGTGCTTGAGGGCGAAGAAGAGACCCGGCAGGTCGCCGACGTGGTCGCCGTGGAAGTGGGTGATCGCCAGGTGGGTGAGCCGCTCCCAGGGCACGCCGTGCCGGGCCATCGAACCCACGGCTCCGGGTCCGCAGTCCACCAGCAGGCGGACGGCGTCGCCCTCCAGGAAGGAGCTGGAGCCGCCCCGGTCGCCCTCGGGCACCACCGTCCCCGAGCCGACGACGGTCAGCCGCGCCACGGCACCCTCACCCGGCGGCCGCCCGCTCGGCCAGCTTCTCCGGGTCCAGCCGGTCGGTGGGCAGGTCGCCCAGCTCCACGCCCACCACCGACGAGACCCCCGGCTCCTGCATGGTGACGCCGTAGATCCAGTCGGCCGCCTCGATGGTCCGCGGGTTGTGGGTGATGACGATGAACTGGGTGTCCTCCTTGAAGCGCTCCAGCATCCCCACGAAGCGCAGGATGTTGTTCTCGTCCAGCGGAGCGTCCACCTCGTCCATGATGCAGAAGGGGCTGGGCTTCGCCAGGTAGATGGCGAAGAGCAGCGACAGGGCCGTGAGGGCCCGCTCGCCGCCCGACAGCAGGTGGATGCGCTGGGTCCGCTTGCCCCGGGGGCTCGCCGAGATCTCGATGGGCGAGTCCAGCGGGTCCTCCGGGTCCTCGAGCCGGATCCCGCACTCGCCGCCCTCGAAGAGCGTCCGGAAGGTGCGCTCGAAGTTGTCCCGCACCTCCTCGAAGGTCTCCTCGAAGGCCCGCGCCGCCTCCCGGTTGATCCGCCGGATGGAGTCGTGGAGGTCGTCCCGGGCCTCCAGCAGGTCCTCCTTCTGGTCCTTCAGGAAGTCCA
>CAYVFM010000235.1:0-2101 GCA_964450995.1 uncultured Gemmatimonadota bacterium
CCAGGTTCAGGAGGCAGCGGGCCAGCCGGGGGAAGAACTTCGCCTTGTAGTAGTGGAGCCCGTGGGCCAGGTGGGCGGTGGTCCGCTTCCGGGCCAGGGCGTCGCGGGTGAGCCGGCCGGCGGCGGCGTCGCCGGCCCGGCCGGAGAGCTCGGCCGCCATCTCCTCCAGCGCCTCCCGGGTCGCCGCCGCCGAGTCCGCCAGCCGGGCCGGGTGGTCGGACAGCTCCAGCAGGGCGGCGTGGGGGACGGCCAGCACCGCGGGCCGGGCGTCTCCCGTCCCGTCCGGGGCCCGCCGGGCCGAGGCCACCGGGCCCGCCGCCTCCTCCAGGCGGCGGACCAGGGCCTCGGCGCCGACCCCGGCCGGCGGGAGGCAGTAGACCTGCTGGAGGAAGGAGGCCCGCCGCACCAGGGGCGGCAACCGGTCCACCGGCGCCTCGGCCCGGAAGGCCGCCGGCGACCCCTCCCGGAGCCCGGCGTCCACCGCGGCGTGGCCGCCGAAGGCCCCGAGGGCCGGGTGCCCGGCCGCCACGGCCGCCGGGTCCTCCACCGGCTCCACCGGCGCCTCCAGCAGGGCCGACGCCTCGCGGGCGGCCAGGGTGACGTCCCCCGCCAGCTCGACGTTGCTCCGCAGCTTCAGGAGGAAGATCGCCGGCCGTCCGGCGGAGGTCGTCATCCGGTCCGCTCGTCCAGGGCGCCGTAGACCTCGTCCACCTGGTCCCAGCCCACCGTCATCAGGAAGGTGCTGTTGCGGCCGTAGGACTTCTCGCCCAGGAGGAAGAAGTTGGGCTCCGGGCTCTCCAGCGCCTCCACCCCGTGGCTCTCCTGGTCGAGGCAGTCGACGGAGTCGGAGGCCAGCAGCTCGGCGGCGAGATTCATCGGCCCGCTGGTGGCGTAGCACTCGTGGACCTGGAGCTGGCGGTAGAGGAGGTGGTCGCCCACGTAGCCGGTGAGCGAGACGATCCGGTCGACCTCCACGCTCTCCGTCGAGCCGTCGGTCCTGCGCAGCTCCGCCCGGACGCGGCCGTCCCTGCGCTCCAGCCGGTCCACCACCACGCCCCGGTGGACCCGGAAGCCCGGCGGCGGGTCGGCCGCCAGCGCCTCGGCCCGGGCGGTGAGCCGGTCCCGCTCCTCCAGCGGATCGTCCTCCACCCGCTTCCAGCCCGGCTCCTCGGACCGCAGGGCCCAGCGCACCCGGACGCCGTCCTCGCCGCCGCCGGCCCGCTCCGCCAGGTCCCGGGCGACGGTCTGGGCCGAGTGGCCGCCCCCCACCAGGAGGACCTCCCGCCCCCGCCACCGATCCGGGGCCCCGGGGACGTCGGGCACGTGCCGGAGGATCCGGTCCTCCAGCTCCCGCTCGCCCGGGGCCGGGATGCCGCCGTCGCCCAGGGCGTTCGGGTGGCCGTAGGTGCCCGTGCAGTCCAGCACCACGTCGGCCTCCGCCGTCCGCTCGCGGCCGTCCGCGTCCTCCAGCAGGAGCCGGAAGGGCCGCCGGGCCCGGGCGTCGGTGCCGATCTCCTCGTGCTTCAGCAGGCCCCGGCGGCCGACCCGGAGGACCCTCGTCTCGAGCCGAAGCGAGCCGGCGATCGAGGGATGGCCCGCCACCGGCGCGAGCACCCGCTCCACCAGCTCGTCGCCCGTGGGGCAGGCGTCGCCGTCGGGGACCTCGCGGCCCAGCTCCTCCAGGGCCCCCGCCATCCGGGGGGACACGTTCATCGACCAGGGCGAGAAGAGGCGCACGTGGCCCCAGCGCCGGACGTGGGCGGCGGGAGCGTCGCCGGCCTCGTAGACGTCCACCGGCCAGCCGCGCCGGGCGGCCGCCAGGGCGGCGTCCAGCCCCACCGGCCCGGCGCCCAGGACGGCGACGCGGGGGGAGGCGGGCAGCTCGCTCAACCGTCCGCCGTGTCCACCAGCGCCCCGATCCGCTCGTCCGCCCCCACCACCACGGCGAGATCGGAGTCCTTGAGCGGGTGGTCCGGGTCGGGCACGACGTCCAGCTCCCCGGTGAGCACGTCGTAGAGGGCGACCACCTGGATCCCGTGCTCCTGCGGGAGGGCCAGCTCCCGGAGGGTCGAGCCCAGCCAGTCGTCCGGTATGGCCAGCT
>CAYVFM010000236.1:0-2097 GCA_964450995.1 uncultured Gemmatimonadota bacterium
ACCGGGCCCTGGAGCAGGCCACGGCCGGCGAGGAGGTCGCCCGGCCGACCTCGCGGCCCTACGGCTGCTCCGTCAAGTACCCCGACGGGGAGGGCTGACCGGGAGGGTCGACCGGGCCGCCGGTCCGGCGAGCGGCGGCGGGGCTCACGCCTGCAGCCGCTCGACCAGCGCGTCGACGAGCGACCGCGGCCGGTACTCGCGCTCCCGGACGATCGTCACGGTCGCCTCCGTCTGCCCCGCGATCTCCTCCGGGATCGAGCCGAACAGCGCCTGCGTGAGGGCCGTGCTCCGGGTGGCGCCGATGCAGACCAGGTCGGCCGGCTGGAGCTCCCGGAGGATCGTCCCGGTGACGTCGTCGCCGATCCATACGGCGGCACGGTACTCGTCGGGGTCGACGCCGGCCCGGTCCGCGGCACCCCGGACCACCGCCTGCCCCAGCCCCTCGGGCCCGTCGGGGCTCTCGACCGCGGAGGGCTGGACGTTGACCAGGTGGAGGTCCAGTCCCCGGGCCCGGGCGAACGCCCGGGCGCGCCCGACGGCCAGAGCCGAGTGGGGCCCCTCGCCCACCAGGGCCACGACGCGGTCCGGCGGCTCGGCTCCCGGCTTCACCAGCGTGACCTCGCACTCGCTCCCGGTGACGATGGGGTCGATGGCGCTGCCCAGGACGTGGCGGGCCCGGCTCCGCTTGCCGCTCCAGCCCACGAACACCTGGTCGGCCCGCTCCTCCTGGACGACGTCGACCACCGCCTCCCCCGCGTCGCGGCCGACCAGCGCCCGGGTCCGGACGCCGACGCCGAGCTCGGCGGCGGCGTCGCGGGCGCTGTCCAGCAGCTCGGCCTGCATCCGCACCCTCTCCTCCTCGAACGCCAGCTCCTGGTCGAGGGCCGTCTGGGGGGGGACCTCGATGACGTTGACGGCGATCAGCTCGGGGTTCTCCCGCTCGCGGGCCGCCTCGGCGGCCAGCCGGAGGAGGAACCGCTCGGTGGCGGGGTTCGCGACGGGCACCACCACCCGGTAGCGCTCGCCGGCCGCGGCGGGTCGGGCCGCCGCGGGAGCGACCGCCTCGCCGACGAGGCTCGGCTTGACGGCCCGGCCGCGGGCGTACGTCCAGAACCAGCCGACGCCCAGCAGGATGATCCCGGTGCCGAGCAGGAGGACGATCGGCCGCATCGTCGCCAGGATGACCAGGCAGGCCAGCCCCCCCACCACGGGGAGGGCTGGATAGGACCAGTCGGGGAGGCGGAAGGACGGCTCGTACTCCGGCGGATCGGCCCGGCGCATCACCACCAGGGCGAGGTGCACGCAGGCGTAGGTCACCAGGTAGGTGAAGCTCGCCACGTCGGCCAGCGTCTCGATGCCCACGCCGGCGGCGATGAGCGCGAGGATCACGCCGCCCGTGACCAGGATGGCCCGGTAGGGCGTGCGGAACCGGCCGTGCACCTCGTTGAGCCAGTTGGTGAGGATCCGGTCCCGGCCCATGGCGAAGTTCACCCGGGCCGCCGACAGGATGGAGGCGTTGGCGCTGGAGACGGTGGCCAGCACGGCGCCCACCACCATGAGCAGCGCCCCGATCGGCCCGGCGAACTGACGGGCGACGTCCGCCACCGGGATCCGCGACTCGGCGAGCTCCGGGATCGGGAGGATGCCCGTGCTCACCAGCATCACGAGCACGTACAGCACGGTCGGGGTGAGGACCGAGGCGATCATCGCCAGGGGGAGGTTCCGGCCGGGGTCCTTGATCTCCTCGGCGCTGCTGGCGATGACCTCGAAGCCGATGAACGCCACGTAGACCGTCGCCGCGGTCGTGGCGACCGCGCCCCACCCCGACGGGTTGAAAGGGCGGAGGGTCCCGAGATCGACGTGGAAGACCCCGGTCCCGGCGAACAGGGCGATCAGCCCCAGCAGGGCCACCACGATCACGTTCTGGAGCGCCCCCGTCTCCTTCACGCCCCGGTAGTTCAGGTAGACGAGCGCCGCGGCCATGGCCAGCGCCGCCCCGGCCACCGGCACCTGGCCCCAGAAGAAGGTCAGGTACTGGCCGAAGCCCAGCATGTAGAAGGCCGTGGCGAACATCAGCCCCGACCACATGCCCCAGCC
>CAYVFM010000237.1:0-2080 GCA_964450995.1 uncultured Gemmatimonadota bacterium
TGCCGCCCCGGGTGGCCACCTCGCCGTTGGCGAAGCGGATCCACACCCGGTCCTCGTCGGCCTCCTCCAGGTAGCCGCCGGCCTGGCTGACGTAATAGCCGAGCCCCTCGCCCTCGCGCCACAGCACCTTGCTCTCGACGCCCACCGCCCCCTGCACGTCCACGGTGGGGGTGTAGCGGGGGACGTGGACAGAGTCGCCGGGCGCTAGGAGGACGTTGGCGCGGCTGTCGGGGTCCTGCAGCGCCCGGGGGAAGTCGACCCCGACCCGCGTGCGGGTGGCCACGATCTGGGCGCTGTCCATCCGGGCCAGCGGGCCCGCGGCCACCAGGCCCATGTCCCGGGCCCGCTCGCGCTCCAGCCGCCGCATCTCCTGCCGCAGGCGCTCCACCTGGAGGATGAGCGAATCCCGCCGGGCGGCGCGCTGGCGCTCCTCCTCGTCCATCTCCTCCGGGTCGGCCACCTGCCGCCCGCCCTCCGCCCGCTGTCCCGGCAGCCGGAGGTCCTCCTGCCCCTCGGCCCCGGCCGCCGCCCGCCCCGCCAGGCGCCGGGCCTGGAGGATGGAGTCGCGGCGGGAGACGGTGTCCTCCTCGGCGCGCCACAGCTGGAGCCCCTCGGCGTAGGCCTCCTCGGTGAGGCCGCCGGCCCGCTCGATGAGCCCGGTCAGCTCCTCCTGGCGGCTCGAGATGTTATAGGGGCCGGGGAAGCGCACCTCGCCGGTGACGACGACCCGCATGGGCTCCTCGAAGCCCGGCGCCTTGCGGACGTAGACGGCGTCGCGCTCCATGAGCTCGAAGCGGGCCGCCTCGCCGCCCAGCTCGTCGGGGTCGGGGCGGCCGGCCTCGAAGACGTAGCTGGAGTCGAGCGACACGTCGAAGCGGCGCGACAGGGTGTCGGTGCGCTCCTGGGAGCGGACGGGGCGGGCCACCTCGGCCTGGGCCGTGTAGGCGCCGGTCCGCACGCCGCCGGCCCGCAGGATGAGGTCGGCCACGGTCATCCCCTCGGCGAAGGGGTAGACGCCGGGCTCGCGCACCCAGCCGCCGATGGTGACGGTGGCGTCGTCCTGGAGGTTTCGGCGGGCGTAGATGAGCACCTGGTCCATGCCCTCGATCCGGGGGTTCTCCACGGGCTCGCCGGCCTCGTCCCGGGC
The DNA here is from genome assembly GCA_964450995.1 of uncultured Gemmatimonadota bacterium. Taxonomy (GTDB): domain Bacteria; phylum Gemmatimonadota; class Gemmatimonadetes; order Palauibacterales; family Palauibacteraceae; genus CAYVFM01. The sequence goes on from CAYVFM010000237.1 coordinate 1,148, forward strand.
CAGGGAGACCTGGATCATCCGCCGGGAGTCGGTCGCCTCGTCCAGCCGCTGGATCTGGGCCCGGGCCTCGACGGCGTCGGGCAGGAGCCCGCCCGCCGCCTCGATCACGTCCCACAGGCGGGTGTCGTCCGTGGCGCCGTAGTCGCCGGGCCGCCACACGGCGCCCGAGACCGAGACCCGGTTTCTGGCATCCGACACGATGGCGAACACCTGCACCTGGTCGCCGTCGCGGAGGACGACGTCGCCGCCCGCTCCGGCCGCCTCCGCGTCGTCCGCCGCCAGCGTGCCCACCGGCACGTCCACGATCCGGCGGTCGCGGCCCGGCGTCCGCTCCTCGGGCGGCAGGATGCGGCGGATCTGCACCCGCTGGAGGTCGGCGTTGGGCTCCACGCCGCCGGCGTAGCGGAGCAGGTCCCGGAGCGTCTCGCCGCCCGCCAGCTCGTAGAGGGCCGGCCGGACCACCGGCCCCTGGACCCGCACCTGGGTCTCGGCCACCGGCACGTGGACGATGTCCCCCTGCCGGAGGCGGACGTCGTCGCTGGCGTCGCCCTCCACCAGGTAGTCGTACAGGTCGACGGTGGCCACCGTCTCGCCGCCCCGCCGCACGCGCACCCGGCGGAAGGAGCCGTTGCGGGTCGGGCCGCCGGCCCGGTAGAGGGCCGTCATGGCCGTGGCCAGGCTGCTCACCACGTAGGAGGAGGGCTCCTCCACCTCGCCGATGACGTAGACCTGGTTGGTGCGGAGCCGGCCCACGCTGAGGTCGAAGTGGGTGGTGGGCTCGTCGCCCTCGAGGCTGGCGTAGGACTGGGCCAGCCGCTGGAAGAGTAGATCGCGCAGCTCCTCCACCGTGCGGCCGTTCACCACGATCTGGCCCACCTCGGGGATGACGACCCAGCCCTCGTCGCTCACCTCCAGCCGGTAGGCCTGCTCCAC
>CAYVFM010000238.1:0-2064 GCA_964450995.1 uncultured Gemmatimonadota bacterium
GCGGGGCCGGCGCCGGGCCGGCCGGTTCACCCTCCGGCTCGGGGGGCACTACGGGGGGTACGGCCGCGGCGTTTCAGGCGGACCGGTCCCGTGCTCGGATCGGGGGCGCGTGTTCCGCCGCCCCGCCGGGGGGCGCTCCGGGTCGCTCACCCCGATGCGAGCATCGAAGGGTTCGCTCGCCGGACGCCCCCCGTCGGGGCGGCTCTGCGGGTACGAGAAGGGGACGCCCGGGCCGGTTCGCCTGCGGGGCGGTTGCGGGGTGCGCGAACGGCGTTCCCGCCGGCGCGAGCGCCGGCGGATCCCTGGAGTTTACGCGCTGGAGCGGATCATCAGGATGTCGCCGTCCCGGACCACGTAGTCCTTGCCCTCGGAGCGGACCTCGCCCCGGTCGCGGGCCTCCTTCATGGAGCCGATCTCGACGAAGTCGTCGAAGTGGATGGTCTCGGCCCGGATGAAGTTCTCCTCGAAGTCGGTGTGGATCCGGCCGGCGGCCTCGGGGGCCCGGGCCCCCTGCCGGAGCGTCCAGGCCCTGAGCTCGGTGTCGTTCCAGGTGAAGAAGGTGTGGAGCCCGAGCAGGCGGTAGCCCGCCCGGATGAGCCGGTCCAGCCCGCTCCGCTCCAGGCCGTGGGCCTCCAGGTACTCGAGGCGATCCCCCTCGGGCAGCTCGGCCACCTCGGCCTCGAGCTCGGCGCAGATGGGGACGACCTCCTCGCCGGGGTCGTGCTCCTCCACCCAGGTCCGCGTCCGCTCGACCCCGGGTGCCTCGTCCCCGGACTCCAGCGCCTCCAGCCCCACGTTGGGGACGTACATCATCGGCTTCACCGTGAGCAGGTTGAAGCCCTTCAGTAGCTTCCGCTCGTCGGCGTCCAGCTCCTCCCGCCGGGCGGGCTCGCCGCGCTCGAGCCGGCCCCGGATCCGCTCCAGCAGGTCCTGCTCGGCCTCCGCTCCCTCCTCGCCGTAGCGGACCTTCTTCTCCACCGCCTCCAGCCGGCGCTCCACGCGCTCGAGGTCGGCCAGCGCCAGCTCGGCCCGCACGATCTCGAGGTCCGAGACCGGGTCGCCGCCCCCGCCGGCCCGAGCGACGCTGTCGTCTTCGAAGCACCGGACCACGTGGGCCACCGCGTCCACCTCCCGGATGTTCTCCAGGAACTGGTTGCCCAGCCCCTCGCCCCGGGAGGCCCCCTCCACCAGGCCGGCGATGTCCACGAACTCCACCACCGCCGGCTTCACCTCGTCGGGCCCGACGATCCCGGCCAGCCGGTCCAGGCGCCGGTCGGGCACCTCCACCACGCCCACGTTCGGGTCGATGGTGCAGAAGGGGTAGTTCTCGGCCGGGACCGAGACGGCGGTCAGGGCGCGGAAGAGGGTGGACTTGCCGACGTTCGGCAGTCCGACGATGCCGATGGAGAGGCGGGAGGCCATGCGGGTCGGGGCTCGGGTGCGGTGGGTCGGGCGAGGTCGGGCGGGGCGGAGCGAGAGGCGTCCGCCTCCGCCCGCGGCCCGCCTGCTTCACCCCGGAGGCGGCGGCGGTGTTCCGCGGCGGAACGTCCGGGCGCCGGCGGGCGTAGGGAAGGGCGGCCGCCGCGGGGCGTCCGGGCCGTGCCGAGCGGGTTGCCCGCTCCGGGCCCGCACCTAGATTGTGCCGCGGCCCACGTGGTGAGCGTAGCTCAGTCAGGTGAGAGCGCCAGGTTGTGGCCCTGGAGGTCGCCGGTTCGAATCCGGTCGCTCACCCTCTCTTCCGCATCCGCCCCGGCGGTCCCGCCGGGGTCTTCGATTTCACGCCCGCTTGTCGTCCGGCGGGATCGACCCTCCTCTTGCGAGGGTGTTGCAGAACCACCACCCTGAAAGGTGAGGGAGTTCCGAACGCCTGCCACCGCCTGCGGGAGCCCGCCATGAACGAGGCCCGCCGATCCCGCCCCGTCCGTTGCCTTAGCGGCACGGTTCACCTGAACCGCCTCGTCGTCGCCGCCCTCCTCCTCGCCGCCCTGGCGCTGACCGCCGGTCCGGATGCGACCGCCGCCCAGGTCGTCCGCGGCACGGTGGTCGAGGCCGGATCGGACCGGG
>CAYVFM010000239.1:0-2033 GCA_964450995.1 uncultured Gemmatimonadota bacterium
TAGCCCTGGAGCCGGGCGAGCCCGCCGCGCTGGCCGAGGCCGCCCGGGAGGCCGCCTCCGCCGTGGACGGCGTCCGCTCGGTCCGGGTCTCGCTGGAGCCCGCTCCCGGGCGCGAGCCCTGGTCCTCCCCCGAGCCGCCGGCGACGGACCGCGAGGAGATCGAGGAGGGGCCGCGGCCGGCCGGGGACGGTCGAGAGGACGAGGGGGAGGAGCCGGGCGCCGAGGACGCCGCGGCGCGGGCCACCGGCCGCTCGCTGCCGGTCATGGGCCAGGGCTCGGGCCCGTCGGGCGAGGGCGACGGGAGCGACCACCCGGACCGCGAGGCCGCCGCCCGGGACCCCGACGAGGCCCCGCCCCTGGAGGGCGTCGACCGGGTGGTGGCGGTCAGCTCGGGCAAGGGCGGCGTGGGCAAGTCCACCGTCGCCACCAACCTGGCCGCCGCCTGGGCGGACGAGGGGCTGGCGGTGGGCCTGCTGGACGGCGACGTCTACGGCCCCGACGTCCCCACCATGTTCGGTCTGGACGAGCGCCCGTCCATGGACGGCGAGGCGCTGGTCCCCCCGGAGGCCCACGGCGTGAAGCTGATGAGCCTGGGCTTCATCGTGGACGAGGACACCCCCGCCATCGTCCGGGGGCCGATGCTCCAGAAGATCGTCCGGCAGTTCCTCCGCCAGGTCCGGTGGGGCGAGCTGGACTGCCTGGTCGTGGACCTCCCGCCGGGCACCGGCGACGCCCAGCTCTCCCTGGCCCAGCTCGTCCGGCTCGACGGAGGGGTCTTCGTCACCACGCCGGAGAAGGTGGCCGTCGGCGGCGTCCGGAAGGGCGTGGCGATGTTCGAGCGCCTGGACGTGCCGGTCCTGGGCGTGGTGGAGAACATGTCGGGCTTCGCCTGCCCCGAATGCGGCACGCGACACGACGTCTTCGGCACCGGCGGGGGCGAGCGGCTGGCCGCCGAGCTGGAGCTCCCCTTCCTGGGCTCGATCCCCATGGGCACCGCCGTCCGCGAGGAGGGCGAGAGGGGGGTTCCCACCGTCCTCGGGCGGCCCGAATCGCCGGAGGCCCGGGCCTTCCGGGGGATCGCCCGGCTCGTTCGGGAGCGCCTGGAGGAGAGCCGGGTCGCGGCGGAGGGCGTTGCGCGCCGGTGAACCGGGGGTTGTATTGGAGGGTACACTCTACGGGACCTGGAACACCGCCCCGATCGCTCAACGGGAGAAAACCATGAGGACGTCCCGCATCCTGACCTTCGTCGTGACCCTCGCCGTCGCCTTCGTCCTCGGCGCCCCGCAGGGCGCCCTGGCCCAGGAGGACGGCGGCGAGGACGACCGGCGGCCGGGCGTGGCCGTCTTCCCCTTCACCAACGGCGGCTCGTACGGGGAGAGCGCGGAGGACCTGGAGGCCCTGACCGTGGGCCTGCAGCAGATGCTGCTCACCGAGCTGGACCAGAACGACGCGCTCCGGATCGTCGAGCGCGCCCGGCTCAAGCAGATCCTCGACGAGCAGGACCTGGCCGAGGAGGGCCGCGTCGACCCCTCCACCGCCGCCGAGATCGGCGAGCTGGTGGGCGCCCGTTACATGGTCAGCGGGGTCTTCGTCGACCTCTACGGTGACTTCCGGATGGACGCCCGCATCATCGACGTCGAGACGGGCGAGGTGATCCAGACCGAGTCGGTGATGGGCGAGAAGGAGGGCCTCTACGCCCTGCTGGTGGACCTCTCCTCGCAGATCGCCCAGGGGGCCGACCTGCCTGCGCTGCCGACGGAGGTCGCCCAGCAGCGCAAGGAGAAGGAGATCCCGCCGGAAGCGGTGACGATCTACTCGCAGGCCCAGGTCTACCAGGACCGCGGCCGGACCGAGCAGGCCATCGAGCTCTACCAGCGGCTCGCCCAGCGCTTCCCCGACCTGACGGAGGCTCAGGAGGCGCTGGACCAGCTCCAGGCCAGCCAGGGCTGAGCGAGAGATACAAGGGGGCGTCAGCCTTCCAGCCGCTCCAGCACCGTGTCGACGAGGCTCCGGACGACGCGGGCCGGGACGGC
>CAYVFM010000240.1:0-1992 GCA_964450995.1 uncultured Gemmatimonadota bacterium
CACCGTGGTGGTGGCCGGCCAGCAGAACCTGCGCGACGGCAGTCGGGTGGACGTCCGGCTCCGGCGTGACGACCCGGCTCCGGCCGACACGGCCGGGACGAGCGGGACGCCGGACGGCGCCGGGGGGACGGACGACGCCTCCGAGGGCGCGGAGGGCTGAGCCGTGTTCCTCTCCGACACCGCCATCGACCGGCCCGTCCTCACCACCGTGGTGATGGGGGCCCTCCTGCTGGGCGGCTGGCTGGGCTACCGCAACCTGCCGGTGCGCGAGCTGCCGGACGTGGAGTACCCGATCGTCAACGTCCAGACGGTCTTCCCGGGCGCCAGCGCCAACGTGGTCGAGACCGAGGTCTCGGAGGTGCTGGAGGAGGAGCTGAACACCATCGAGGGGATCAAGACCCTCAGCTCCACCAGCGCCGAGGGCGCCAGCGTCATCACCGCCGAGTTCCAGCTCTCGCGGAACGTGGACTTCGCCCTGCAGGACGTGCGGGCCGCGGTGAGCCGGGTCCGGGGCCAGCTCCCCGACGACGTCGAGGACCCGGTGGTCCAGAAGGTCGATCCCGACGCCCAGCCCATCATCTGGGTGCCGGTCCGGCACCCGACCGACGGGATTACCGAGATGAACGAGGTGGCGGACAACCTCGTCCGCGAGCGGCTCCAGACGCTGGAGGGCGTGGGCCGGGTGATCCTGGGGGGCGAGCGCCGGTTCGCCGTGCGGGTCGACCTGGATCCCCAGCAGATGGCGGCCCAGGGGATCACCGTCGGCGACGTCCGCCTGGCCCTCGAGCGGGGCAACGTCGAGCTGCCCTCGGGCCGGATCGAGAGCCTGGACCGGGAGTTCACGGTGCGGACGCTGGGCGAGGTCGAGAGCCCTGAGGCCTTCAACGACCTCATCGTCGGCTGGGTGGACGGCTCGCCGATCCGGATCGAGGACATCGGCACGGCCTACCCGGGGGTCCAGAACGAGCGGGCGCTGGCGCGGTTCAACGGCGAGACCACGGTGGGCGTGGGCGTGGTGAAGCAGTCGGGCGCCAACACGGTGGAGGTCGCCGAGCGGGTCCTGGAGCGGGTCGAGGAGCTGCGGCACGAGATGCCGGACGGCTACACCCTGGACATCGCGGTCAACAACGCCGACTTCATCGAGCGGTCGCTGGAGGAGGTCCAGGAGACCCTGCTGATCGCCTTCGTGCTGGTGGTCGCGGTCATCCTGCTCTTCCTGCAGAGCGGCACGGCCACCCTGATTCCCTCCGCCGCCATCCCGGTCTCGATCGTCGGCACCTTCGGCGCCCTCCAGCTCCTCGGGTTCTCCATCAACACCCTGACCCTGCTGGCCCTGGTGCTGGCCATCGGGATCGTGGTGGACGACGCGATCGTGGTGGTGGAGAACATCCACCGGCACCTGGAGGAAGGGAAGGGTCCCGTGGAGGCGGCCCGCGAGGGGACGGCCGAGATCGCCTTCGCGGTGATCGCGATCTCGCTGACCCTGGTCATCGTCTTCCTGCCCATCGCCTTCATGCAGGGCATCGTGGGCCGGCTCTTCCGACAGTTCGGCCTCGCCGTGGCGGTCTCGGTGCTCATCTCGGCCTTCGTGGCGCTGACGCTCTCGCCCATGCTCAGCTCGCGCTTCCTCCGGCTGGGCCACGCCCACAACGTGGTCTTCGACGCCATGGAGCGCGGGATGGGCTGGCTGACCGAGCGGTACCGCGAGGTCCTGGGCTGGGTGCTGGAGCGGCGCGGCCTGCTGACCGCCGTCGCGGTGGCCGCGCTGGCCCTCAGCCTGGTGGTGATGGTCCGGATGGGGAAGGAGTTCGTCCCCCCCGAGGACCGCGGCCAGTTCCTGGTCTCGGTGGAGGCCCCGGTGGGCTCGACGCTGGAGTACACGGACGGCTACCTGCAGCAGATCGAGGACATCCTCGACGAGACCGAGGGGGTCGACCGGTACTTCTCGGCCATCGGCCTGGGGATCGGAGGGCCGGGCAGCGTGGCGAGCGG
>CAYVFM010000241.1:0-1982 GCA_964450995.1 uncultured Gemmatimonadota bacterium
GACCTGGAGCCAGGTCGGCTGCTCCCCCAGCCAGGCCCAGGCCACGGCCAGCGCCACCACGGGCACCACGTTCGAGTAGACGGCCGTGCGGGTGCTGCCTACCTGGCCCACGCCCCGGTACCAGAGGACGTAGGCCACCGCGATGGCGAAGACGCCGGCGAAGCCGATCTCGAGCCAGGTGCCCGTCGGGAGGGTCGACAGGCCCGCGTCCAGCACGGCCGGGGTCCCCAGCGCGACCAGCACCAGGCCGCCGGACCAGAGGGTCCAGGCGGTGAGCCGCAGCGCCCCGTACCGGCGGACCAGGTCCCGCGACTCGACCGTGTAGACGGCCCACACCACCGCCCCGCCGGCGGCCAGCAGGTCGCCTGTCAGCGTGGCGCCGCCCAGGGCCACCTTCTGCTGGCCGCCCAGCACCACGGCGACCATCCCGACCACCGTGGCGGCCACGCCCGTCCACGCCCGCCAGCCGGGGCGCTCCTGGCCCCGCAGGGTGGCCAGGACGATGGCCCAGGCGGGGGTGGTGGACAGCAGCAGGCTGGCGTTGCCGGCCAGCGTCCCGTCGATCCCGTAGATGAAGAAGAGCTGGTAGACCACGTTGCCCAGGAGCCCCAGCGCGACGATCCGGGGGACGTCGCGCCGGTCGGGCATCCGGAGGGGCCCCCGCATCCGCAGGAGCACCAGCAGGACCGCCCCCGCCAGCGGGAAGCGGAGGGCGTTGAACGCCATGGGATGCAGGTGCTCGAGGCCGGACTTGACCACCGAGAAGTTGACGCCCCAGATGAGCGTCACCAGGAGCAGCTCGGCGTCGGTGCGGAGGTCGGGTCGGGAAGGCTCGGACATCACCGCGGAGGGTCGTCGGGGGGAGGGGCTCGGACGGACGGCGATCCCGCCCTGGAGACGAGTATCAGGCGAGGGTCGGGGCGGAGATCGGCCCGCTATATCGGGGTCGCTCGTCGGCCGGGCAAGCCCGCCCGGTGAGGCCGGCGCCGGGTTCATGTACCTTGCAGGGCGAGATCCGGCCGGAAGGTCAGTCACGACGCGGAGGAGGACGAGGTGGAGGAGCGAGAGCCGAAGGTCGTCGACAAGCCATGGGGCCGGGAGGTGTGGTTCGCTCACACCGACCGGTACGCGGGGAAGGTGCTGGAAGTGGAGGCGGGCCACCGCCTCTCGCTCCAGAAGCACCGGGTGAAGCACGAGACGCTCTTCCTCCGGAGCGGCCGGATGCGGTTCACCCGGGGGGAGGAGACCTTCGAGTGGACGCCCGGCCAGCGGGTGGAAGTCCCGCCGGGGACGGTGCACCGGATGGAGGCGCTGGAGGACAGCGAGATCCTCGAGGTGAGCACGCCGGAGCTCGACGACGTGGTGCGCCTCGAGGACGACTACGAACGGAGCTGACTGTGGCCCGCGACGGCTCGCCCGAGGACGCTTACCCGCGCACCTGGCTCCTGATGGATCTCCTGGAGGAGGGGCCCCGGCTGGTGGGCCGCGAGGTGGTGGACCTGTCGCCGGCGGCCATCGAGCTCCGCCGGACCGCCGAGAAGCTCCGGGAGTGGGCGGACGACGAGGAGCGGTGGCTCCGGACGGACGAGCATCCCCGCTGGCCCCGGCTCTCCGACGGCCACCGACGGGATCTCTCCTTCGGACCCGAGGTCGCGTACTGGGTCGAGCGCGACGCCTCCGAGCGCGTGCACGGGGGGCGTCCGGTCCGGCACCTGGTGGTCCGCAACGACCCGGACGCGCTCACGCCGGCCACCTCGGCCGAGATCGGGCAGTACTTCTACGGGCGTCGGCCGGCGGCCTTCGGCAGGGTGGCCCGCGACCGGACCCACGGGCTGGTGGGCTTCCGGTGGGAGCAGCTGGATCGGGAGGACGCGCGGCGGCTGCTGGTGCGCGAGATGCCCGACGACGCCGGGACGGGGGACTCCGCGTGAGCGGCGACGCCGCGCTGGTCCGGGTCGCCTGGGTGCCGGGCCGGGCCGAGC
>CAYVFM010000242.1:0-1979 GCA_964450995.1 uncultured Gemmatimonadota bacterium
GCGTCGTGGGAGCCCTTCCGCCCCCGGTAGGCCATCTGGGAGAGGTCGGCGATGGCCATGGCGCTCTCGATCTCGTCCAGCTCCTGGATCTCCCCGGCCCAGTCCGGGTCCAGGGGCGGGTTCCGCATGAACTCGGACTCCTCCTCCTCGAGCCCGGTGCTCACGTTGCCGGCGAAGCGGGCGTGCTGGACGTAGAAGGTCTTGGGCCCCTGGGAGGAGAGCAGGTCGGTGAAGCTGTCGTTCACCCCCTGGATGACGGCGGCCATGACCATCACCACCGTCACGCCGATGGTGACGCCCAGGATGGTGAGGACGCTGCGGAGGCGGTTCGAGTTCAGGGCGTCCAGGGCGATGCCCACGCCCTCGGCCAGGGCGGTGGTCCACCGCATCCCCCGGCTCCGGCCGGCCGGCCGGCGGCCGCCGGTTCCGCCCCCGGGCTCACTCATGGCTCAGCGCCACGATCGGGTCCAGGCGCGCGGCCTTGCGGGCCGGGTAGACGCCGCTGGCCAGCCCTACCGCCAGCCCCAGGGCCACCGACACGATCACCGCCCACAGGGGGGTGGAGGCCGGGAGCGGCGTGGTGGCCTCCACGACCCGGGCCAGCCCCACGCCGATCCCCACGCCCAGGGCCGCGCCGACCAGCGCCAGCACCGAGGACTCCATCAGGAACTGGAGCAGGATGTCCCGCCGGCGCGCGCCCAGCGCCTTCCGGAGGCCGATCTCCCTCGTCCGCTGGGAGACCGAGACCAGCATGATGTTCATGATCACGATCCCGCCCACGACCAGCGAGATGGAGACGAGTCCCGGCAGGGCGGTGAGCAGGATCCGGTTGATCTGGTTCCAGGCGCCCAGCAGGTCGCTGGAGGTCTCCAGGTGGAAGGTGGCCTCCTGGGACGGCCGCAGCTCGCGGTCGGCCCGGAGGGCGCCCTCCACGGTGGTCATCGCCGCCTCCATCTCCTCGGTCGTGGACATCTTGACGTTGATCTCGTCCAGCCGGTCCGGGCTCCGCGCCAGCGTCTGCGAATAGGTGGAGTAGGGGATGAGGACCGTGGCGTCGCGGATGTTGCCCAGGAGGCCGCCCTGGCGCTCGAACACGCCCACCACGTCGAACTTGTGGCCGCCGACCCGGATCCGCTTCCCGAGCGGGGACTCGTCGGGGAAGAGCCTCTCGGCGATGGCGGCGCCGACGACGGCCACCCGCAGGTTCCGGCGCCCGTCCAGCGGTGAGAGGCCGCGGCCCCGTGCCACCGACCATCCCTGGAGAGCCTGGTAGCCCGCCGAGCCCCCCACCACGCGGATGTTCCTGCGGGTCCGGCTGCCGCGCCGGACCTCGTCGAAGCCCCGGTCGGCGGCGTAGGCGAAGTGGAGGGCGTCGGGGACGGCCCGCCGGACCACCTCGGCGTCGTGGCGGTCCAGGTACGGGTTGCGGGCCTGCCGGCGGCGCTCCTCGATGGAGCGCTCCCCGGTCTGCACCCGGGTCTGTCGCACCACCGTGAAGGTGTTCACGCCGAAGATGGAGCCGGCGAAGTCCTCCTGGACGTACCGGTTCATCCCCTCCACCACCGTGATGACGGCGATGAGGAAGGTGATGCCGATGATGACGCCCACCAGCGAGAAGAAGGACTTCAGCTTGTGGTGCCAGATCTGGTCGAGGGCCAGCCGCAGGCCCTCCACGGCGGGCATGCCGTCGTCCCGGCCGGTCCGGAGAGGGGGGAGGGGACGCTCGCGGGCGTCCGCGGGGCCGCCGCCGGAGGGCTCGGTGCCGCTCACCGGGTGCTCCGGCCGCTCAGCCGTCCCGGGGGTCGGCGTCGCCCCCGGGGCCGGCGCCCGCGGCGGGCTCGCCGTCGGGGGTGAGGGTGTCGGGCAGCTCGAGCTCGGCGTCGTAGGCCTCGATGCGGCCGTCCCGCAGGGTGACCACCCGCTCGGCGTGGGCGGCGATGTCGTACTCGTGGGTCACCATGATGATGGTCTGGCCCTCG
>CAYVFM010000243.1:0-1977 GCA_964450995.1 uncultured Gemmatimonadota bacterium
CTGCGGCCTCGCTCCTTGCCCTCCTTGACCTTCGACCTCTCGCTGTGCCGCTGCGTCCGGATCGGCGCGGGCACCTCGGCCCGGCGGCCGTTCCGAACGCATCGGGCCGAGCCCCGGGCTCCGCTCGCGCGGCGCTCGTGCTCGGCCTTGTCAGCGGACGGGGTGGGATTCGAACCCACGAGACTCGAAGAGCCTACACGCGCTCCAAGCGTGCGCCTTCAGCCAGACTCGGCCACCCGTCCGGGTGCTGTGCCTCGGAAGGCGGAGGGGGAGGGATTCGAACCCTCGCGGGCACTAGGGCCCAACGCCTTAGCAGGGCGCCGCTTTAAGCCACTCAGCCACCCCTCCGCGTCGGATCGGCCGCCCCGGGCGACGGCCGCGGAATTGGCCCGCCTGGATTCGAACCAGGAATCTCTTGGTCCAGAGCCAAGCGTGTTGCCGTTACACTACGGGCCAGCGGGGGTCCGGGCGCCGGTCCGGTCAGCCCCTCGCGGGGTGATCGCCGGTCGCCCTCGGCCGCCCGGCAGACCGTCCGAGCGGGCCGGCCAGTATAGCCTATCCGACGGGGGGAGACAAGTTCCGGTGGGCGGCCGATCGGCCCGGATCGTCCGGCCGAAACGGGGCGATCGGGCGGCCGGGCGTTTCCGCGGAAACGTTTTCCGTCACCGGGGCGTCAACCTCATCGTGGTGTCAACCATCCGGGCCAGGGCGGTTCACGTGAACCGGGCGTGAACCGGTCGCGCGGCTTCAGATCTCCTGCCCCGGCACCTCCGGGGGACGCAGCCAGCGGTGCTCGCCCTCGCGCTCCTCGGCGGCGGCCTCCATCTCGGCGGAGGCGCGGACCAGGCGGTCGTCGCCGGCGGCGGCCTGCTCGCCGTCCCCGAACCAGGTGATCTCGAAGAAGACGCCGGGCTCGTCCTCCCGCTCCAGCAGCTGCGACTCGATCCCCATGGGCAGGAGCGTCCCGCTCCACTCGGCCCAGGCCTCCAGGTAGCGCTCGCGGCTCTCGTCGGGGACGCGGGCTCGGACGATCTGGGCCTTCACGGGCGGAGCCTCCGGTCGGATGATGGGTGCTCGGTCGCGCGGCTCGGCGGACGTCGCCGCGGAGACGGGGGCTCAGCCCGGCGGCGCGCCCAGCCAGCGGGCCACTGTCTCCAGCTCCGCCCCGGCCAGGTGACGCACCACCCGCCGGCGTGCGTCGGCGACCAGGCCGGCCACCGTCTCCCGGCAGGTGACATCCACGAGCACGAAGCGCGCCACCTCGACCCGGCGCCGAAGGCGGTCGCGGTCCCCGGGCGGGGCCGCGGCCACGGCCACCTCCCCGCCCCGGAGGCCGGCGGCCAGGTCCCGCAGCTCGTCCCTCACCCGGCGGCTGCGGGAGACGGCGGCCAGGACGGCGCCGGCCGGCACCCGGGCGATCAGCCGCCGGATCGCCGGCGGGACGCCGGGCCGGAGGGTCACCACCTCGGTCCAGGCCGGCGCCAGGGCCTCCGCCTCCGCCCGCGCGGCGGGGCCGGCCAGCACCAGCCCGGCGGCCAGGCGGTCGGGGGCGGACCGGGCGTCGGCGAGCGCGAGGCCCTCCACCGCCGCCTCGGCGGGGGCGAGCGCCTCCCGGGCCTCGGCCGCCCAGACCGCCAGCAGGTCCGGATCCCGGGCCACCAGGGCCACCCGCCGGTCGGCCAGGGCCTCCCGCCAGCGGCCCAGCAGGCCCGCCACCTCGCCCGCGCTGGTCCCGGCCGCCCGCTCCCGGGCCAGGTAGCCCCGGAGGGCCCGGCCCACCAGCGCCGGATCGAGGCGATACGGCGCCGCGAAGGCACCGCTCCCGGGCCGGACCTCCACCAGCCCGCGGCGGGCCAGCGCCCGGTAGGCGGCGGCCACGGTCTCCCGGTGGACGCCGAGCCGGCCGGCCACCTCGCGCGTGCCCGGGAGCCGCTCGCCGGGTCGCCATCGGCCGGCCCGCAGGGCGGCGGCGAGCTG
>CAYVFM010000244.1:0-1962 GCA_964450995.1 uncultured Gemmatimonadota bacterium
GGCGCCGACAACATGAAGATGCGGGACCCCCTGCTGTACCGGATCGTGGACGGCCGCCACTACCGGACCGGCGACGAGTGGCCCGTCTACCCCATGTACGACTGGGCCCATCCCCTGGGCGACGCCCTGGAGGGGATCACCCACTCCTTCTGCACCCTGGAGTTCGAGGAGAACCGGGAGCTCTACGACTGGGTGGTGGAGAACACCCGCCCCGACGGCCCCGGCAGCGAGCCGGGCTCCTGGTCGCCCCGGCCCCGCCAGTACGAGTTCTCGCGGCTGAACCTCGACTACACGATCATGAGCAAGCGGAAGCTCGCCCGGCTGGTGGAGGCGGGCGACGTCGAGGGCTGGGACGACCCCCGCATGCCCACGCTGGCGGGCCTCCGGCGCCGCGGGATCCCGCCCCGCGCGGTGCGGCGGTTCTGCGACGAGGTGGGCGTCTCCCGCTCCGATCAGCGGGTGCAGGTCGCCAAGCTGGAGCACGTGATCCGGGACGACCTCAACCGCCGGGCCCCCCGGGCCATGGCCGTGCTGCGGCCGCTGAAGGTCGTGATCGGGAACTACCCGGAGGACGAGACCGAGACCTTGGAGCTGCCGGCCTACCCGCGGGACGTCGACCGGGAGGGGACCCGGCGGGTCCCCTTCGGCCGGGAGCTCTGGATCGAGCGGGACGACTTCCGGCTCGACCCGCCCGACGGCTACTACCGGCTGGCCCCGGGCCGGGAGGTCCGCCTGCGGGGCGCCTACTTCGTGACCTGCGAGGAGGTGGTCCGGGACGACGACGGCGAGGTCGTGGAGCTCCGATGCCGCTACGACCCCGAGACCCGGGGCGGGTCGGCCCCCGACGGCCGCAGCCCCGAGGGCACCCTCCACTGGGTGCCGGCGGACGCGTCGCTGGAGGCCACCGTCCGGCTCTACGACCGGCTGTTCGAGGTGCCCGACCCGGAGGCGGGCGTGGAGGACTTCCGGGAGAACCTGAACCCGGCGTCGCTGGAGGTGCTGGAGGGCGCCCGCGTGGAGCCGGGGGTGGCCGACGACCCGGCCGACACCCGCTGGCAGTTCTTCCGGCAGGGCTATTTCGTGCGGGACCGGGAGGCCGAGGCAGCGCCTCCCGGCTCGCTGGTCTTCAACCAGATCGTCCCCCTGCGCGACACCTGGGGCGAGGTGGAGGCCGCCGGGGACGGCCCGGAACCGGACGGGGAGCCGGAGCGGGCCGAGGAGATCCCGCCCGAGCAGCGCCCCGGGGCCGAGCACGAGCGGCGCATCCCCGCCGAGCGGCGCGAGGCCCGGGAGGAGGACCCGGAGCTGGCCCGGCGCTTCGAGGCCTACCGCGAGGAGCTGGAGCTGTCGGAGGAGGACGCCGACCTGCTCACCGGCGACCGGGCCACCAGCGACTTCTTCGAGTCCGCCCTGGCCCGCGGCCCGGCCCCGAAGCCGGTGGCCAGCTGGCTGCTGCACGAGCTCCGCGGGCGGCTGGACGACCGCGGCCTGGACGAGCTGCCCTTCGGCGGCGGCGAGCTGGGCGAGCTGGCGGGGCTGGTGGAGGAGGGGACCGTGGCCCGGACCGCCGCCCGCGAGGTGCTGGATCGGATGCTGGCGGGGGAGGGGGCGCCGCGGGAGATCGTCGAGCGCGAGGGCCTGGAGGCCATCGCCGATCGCGACGCGCTCGAGGAGCTGGCCGGCCGGCTCGTGGACGAGCACCCGGAGGAGGCGGAGAAGTACCGCTCGGGCCAGGAGGGCCTGCTGGGCTTCTTCGTGGGGCGGGTCATGGACGCCACCGACGGCCGCGCCGACCCGGAGCTGGCGAAGGAAGCGCTCCGGGAGCGGCTGGAGGAGGGCTGATCTCACGGCGTCCGCGTGACGGGGCGGGCGCTCGCCTCGTCGTCGTGTATCCCGCCCGGTCGGGGCCGGGGCCCGGACATCGGGGCCGGGACGGGACTCGGCGGAGCCCGAAGCGGACGC
>CAYVFM010000245.1:0-1954 GCA_964450995.1 uncultured Gemmatimonadota bacterium
TTTCCCCCCGGACGCACGAAAGCCCCGACCGGCGTCACAGCGCCGAGTCGGGGCTCTCGTTGCGTCAGCGGCTTCGGGCTGGAGGGCCGGCGCGCTAAATTCGTCGGGTGAGCCCGTCCCGGCGCCGGCCGCCCGTGGAGCCCGGCCCGGGGTCTCACGAGCCTCCCGGAAGGAGATGGACGATGAAGCTCCGTGATCCGAAGCTTGCCCTGATCGCGATCCTCGTCGCGTCGACGGCCCTCGCGGGGCCCGCCCCCGCCGCGGCCCAGGAGGACGCGAATCCGCGCATCGCCGTGGTGGACTTCCGGAACCACAGCACCTCCTACTACGGTGGCCCGCAGCTCGGGAAGGCCGCGGCGGACGAGCTGAACACCCAGCTCGTCCAGTCCGACGCCTTCACGGTGGTGGAGCGCAGCCGCCTCCAGTCCCTGATCGCGGAGCAGGACCTGGGGCAGAGCGGACGCGTCGACGCCAGCACGGCCGCCGAGATCGGCCGCCTGCTGGGCGTTCAGGCCATCGTCACCGGCTCGATCACCCAGTTCTCCGTCCAGACCACGGGCGGCGGCATCGGACCCATCTCGGCCAGCTACAGCAACGCCGAGAGCGTCCTCGACGTGCGGGTGGTCAACACCGAGACCGGGGCGATCATGGCGGCCGTCGAGGGGGAGGGGTCGAAGAAGTTCGGCGGCGCCGCCTTCGAGGACGTCAACTTCCACCAGAACTTCAACGCCGGGCTCGCCCAGGAGGCCCTCCGGCCGGCCGTGGAGAAGGCCGTCGAGAAGATCGTCGGGCTGAAGGGCGAGCTGGCCGCCGTCAAGCCGGAGGCCCCGCCCGGGCAGGTCGTGGGCGTCAACGACCAGGACTACTACATCGACCGCGGCGAGAACTTCGACGTCGAGGTCGGACAGCGGTTCGACGTCTACCGGGTGGTGGACGAGATCCGGAACGCCGAGGGTGAGCTGCTCGACACCGTCACCGAGAAGGTGGGCGTGCTGGAGGTGACCCGGGTCCTCTCCGAGTCGTCCATCACCGAGCTGGTCTCGGGCGACGCCGGGCAGGGCGACGAGGTGCGCGCGCAGGCAGGTGGCTGACTGCCCCGCGCCGGCGAGGCGGCCGGGAGCGGGGGAGGCATGAGGCGGTGGATCCGCCTCGGCGTCCTCCTGCTGGTGGTGGGCGGCGCGGCGGCCTACCACCTGCTGTCCGAAGCGCGGTCCCGGCCCGCCGGATCGGTCGAGGCGCGGCAGCTGCCGACCTGGGACCTGGTGGGCTGCTGGGAGGTGCGGCTCACGGGCTGGACGACCACGCCCGACGCCGGCCGACCGCCCGCCGACACGGCCGCCCCCCGTCCTCCCGACCCGGCACCTGAAGGCTCTCGGCCGAACGGAGGCGACGCCCCGCCCCGGAGCCTCCGGCCGCCGGGGCGCGTGATGCTCCTGGCCGACTCGGTGGACCTGTGGGGACGCGTCCTCGGCTCCTATCGGGCCGTGTCCCTCGATCCGGACGCCTCCGACCGGCCCCCCGTGGGGGAGGCGGCCCGATCCGCTCGCTCGCTCCGGTGGTTCACCGCCCGGGACACCCTCTGGCTGATCTGGCGGGAGCGGGGCACCCGGGCGGGCGTGGCCCTGACCCCGTACGGCGACCATCTCCGGGGCGCGGCCCGGGCCCTCTCGGGGGACTCCGACCTCTCGGCGGGCGCCGAGGCCTGGCCGGTGAACTGCGCCACCGGGAGCGTCGAGACGGTCCCCGCCCGTCGCCTCCGCTGACGGCGGACCCGCCCGGCGGCCCCTTCCCGGTCCGACGCTCCGTCGACCCGCCGGGGTCCGGATCCCGGCCGCCGTCCCGCGCCGCGGGCGGCAGCGTCAGAGCGTCTGCAGGGGCCAGACGAGCTGGATCGTCCCCACCGCCACCACGCTCAGCAGGAGCTGCAGCGGAAGTCCCACCCGGGTGAAGTCGG
>CAYVFM010000246.1:0-1941 GCA_964450995.1 uncultured Gemmatimonadota bacterium
GCCAGCCGGCGTAGCGTCCCAGGATGCCCCACCCCACCGCGGGGTCGCCGATGGCGCCGCCCGCCGTCGCCAGGGCGGCGACGAGCGCCGCGGCCGCCAGGGCGAGGTCCAGCGCCTGGAGGATCCGCCGGCGCTCGCGGTCGGTGAGGCGGCGCGGCGGAGTCACCGGCGGGCCCGGCGGCGGGCTGTCGGACGGGCGGGCACGTCGGGCTCCGGGAAGGGGGTTCGGACGGGGCGCGATCGGTCGCCCCAAGCTATGCGGGCGGCGGCGCGGCGGGCCAGCGGGGGCAGATGCTATGCACCATACAGTTTGACCACTTCACAGAAGACGATCCGCGCGAACCGCTGGCCGGAACACCGGCCGCGCTCCACGAAGCGGCGTCAGACCGCAAGTTCTCGCTCTGCCCACCGGGCGAATCTCTCGGCCCGCTTCACGAAGCGGCGCGCCTCCTCGAGGGTCATGTCCCGGTGATGGTAGTCGATGTCGTTCTTCTTCGAGAGCAGGCGCGCGAGCCGCCGGAGCTGCTTCGCCTCGGCGCGATCGCCGAGCGCCCTTCGGACCGTGTCGGGCAGCGCTCCGTGGTCCTCGGTGTTCTTGATGCCCGCGACCTTGATGGTGAGTGCGTCGCCGTAAGCGATCACCGCCCTCAGCGCATTCGACATGATCGGCTTGCCGCTGTCGCCCGGGTCGGCGAGGGCGAGAGCGTCCCGGGCCGTCTGCAGGAAGTTCTCCCCGTCCCGGCGACGGCCCCGCCAGGCGGACCTATCGACCGATCTCCATGACCCTCCCCTAGCCACGCGAGAAGACCTCGGCCCGGAACGATCCGAAGACGGGCACGGCGTCCTCGCGGAGGTCCAGGTAGAAGGATTCCCCGGCCTCCACCCCATTCCGGACCTCCTCGGCCGTCAGCACCACCACGGAGGTGGAGGGAAGGTCCCAGCGGTCCTCCAGCTCGAGCAGGGCGTCCCGGAAATGAGCCTCCAGCGAGGCGCGGTGCTCGGGCCGTGCCGCCACGACGACGACGTCGAGATCGCTGTCCGGCCGGTCCTCGCCACGGGCCACGCTGCCGTAGATCCACACCGCATCCGGGGCCGGGTCCGCTCGCCGGGCGATGGCCCGGAGGTTCTCCGCCACCGCCTGTCGCCTCTCCGCCTCCTCTCGGAAGAGCCGTCCGAGGGGCTCGGCGAGAAAATGAGCGTCCCGTACCCGGTAGGGAGTGGAGCGCGCCGTTCCCACCGGCTCGACCAGGCCCAACCCCATCAGCCTGTCGAGGGCCTCCCCCACGCTGGGCCGGGAGAGGGCGGTGCGCTCCGCCAGCTCGGAGGCGGTCAGGGGCTGGCCGTGGAGAACGAGCTCGCGGAGAACACGGACGCAGGAGACGGTGCCGAGAACCTCGTCCAGCGGCTGACGGAAGCTGCTCTGGGGCGTGGCTCGCATGTAGACGAAGGCTCTCCTTCAAAGGAGCATCGGACGTCGGGACCGGAAAGTATACTCACCAACAGTAATGTTTATTTACCACTTGTCAAGTTAACCTTACGAGCGGCAACCCGTGCTTGCCCTCCCATTGAACCATTCGTGCACGACACAGCGATCTGTTTGTGCAGGATGCTCCGCTCAGCCCCTACCCGGCTCCTCCCTCCCCCCACCGATCCTTCGCGCCCCCACCGGGGTAGCAATATCCTGATGGCCCGCAGCGCGCCGAGCCGCTCCTCCAGCCCCGCCGACGCCATGCCCGACCGAGCCCTCCCCTCCGCCCGATCCGTCCGCCGCGCCGCCCTGGCGGCCGCCGCCCTGCTCGTGCCCCTGGCGATGGTCGCCTGCGGCGGGAAGAAGGTCACCCGCATCGACCCGTCCTCGGTCACCGACCTCTCGGGCCGGTGGAACGACACCGACTCGAGGCTGGTCGCCCGGGCGCTGATCCACCAGAGCTTCGAGGACGG
>CAYVFM010000247.1:0-1920 GCA_964450995.1 uncultured Gemmatimonadota bacterium
GCGGGCCCGGAGACGTTTCCGCGGAAACGCGGTTGGACGACACCGGGGCGGGAGGGGACGACGCCGGCGAGTGGCTGCCCGCCGGGCCCTGAGGCGGGGGCGGCCGCGTCGAGCGGACCCCCGCCCCCGCAGCGTGCCGGCGGGTCCGATCCCCCGCCTACCGCGCCGTGTCCAGCTCCTCGGCCAGGGGGCCGCCGCAGCGAGCGAGGGCCGTCTCGAAGCAGTCGGCGTCGCTGCAGGCGAGGGCGAGCATCATCGCGGCCGGGAGTCGCCGGGCGGGTCGGGGGCGGGAGCGTCGGGGGGTCATGCGGGGCCTCGGGAGCGGGAGAAGCGGGGGGACGGGGTCGGGCGAGCCCGTTAGCTACCCCTCCGATCGGTCCGGCGCAAGAGCGAGCCGCCCCGCCGCAGGGGGCGCCGGACGCCCCGGGCGTCTCGCGGTCGCGGTGCGGCGCGCAGGCGCCCGGTGAGTTCGCTGGCCCGGGCGGGGAAAATCCCGTACGGTGGACCCGCGCCCCGGAAGGACGGGGGAGCGCGGAGACCGAGACGTCGATGCGGACACCGAGGGCGAGGGAGGCAGTCGATGCACGGAGAACACACGGCGAAGGAATGCAGCGAGTCGTTCCTGACCCGGGCGCTGGACTACCTGGGCGTGGAGGACGAAGTCCGGCACCTGCTGCGCGGCCCGGAGCGCGAGGTCGTGCTGGAACTGCCGATCCGCCGCGACAACGGCGAGCTGGCGATCTACCACGGCTTCCGGGTCCAGCACGACAACAACCGTGGACCCTTCAAGGGCGGGCTCCGGTTCCACCCGGAGATGGACGCCGACCACGCCCGGGGCCTGGCCACGGTGATGACCTGGAAGACCGCCGTGGTGGGCATTCCCATGGGCGGCGCCAAGGGCGGCATCGACTGCAACCCCCGCGAGCTGTCGGAGGGCGAGCTCGAGACGCTGACCAAGCGCTTCGTCGAGAGGATGGGCCCGCTGTTCGGCCCCGACCTGGACATCCCGGCCCCCGACGTGGGGACCGGCCCGCGGGAGATGGCCTGGATCTACTCCGCCTACGGGTCCATGCACGAGGGCGACGCGCCCGGCGTGGTCACCGGCAAGCCGCTGGAGGTCGGCGGCTCGAAGGGCCGGACGGCGGCCACCGGCCGCGGCGTCGCCATGGTCACCGATTGGGCCTGCGAGGCGGAGGGCATCGGCCTGGAGGACGCCACGGTGGCCATCCAGGGCTTCGGCAACGTCGGCAGCTACCTGGCGAAGTTCCTCGACGAGATGGGCGCGAAGGTGGTGGCCACGAGCGACGTGAAGGGCGGCATCCACGCCGCCGACGGGCTCGACGTCACGACCCTCTTCCGGCAGAAGCAGGAGGGCGAGATCCGCTCGGTGGTGGACAGCGACGTCGAGCACGAGGACATCAGCAACGACGAGCTGATGGCCCTGGACGTGGACGTCCTGGTGCCCGCGGCGCTCGGGGGCGCGATCAACGAGGACAACGTGGACGACGTCCGCGCGGGGATGGTGATGGAGGCGGCGAACCTGCCCGTCACCTGCGGCGCCGACGTCCGGCTCGAGGAGCGGGGGATCCCCGTGGTGCCGGACATCCTGGCCAACGCCGGCGGGGTGACGGTCTCCTACCTGGAGTGGGTCCAGAACCGCCAGCGCTACTCCTGGGAGGAGGAGCGGGTCAACGACGAGCTCCGCGACATCATGCGGAAGGCCTGGGACGTGGTCCGTGACCGGGTCGAGGAGGAGGACGTCTCCTACCGGACGGCCGCCTACCTGGTCGCCATCGAGCGGGTGCAGGCCGCCACGCGCCTCCGGGGGTTCTGAGGCGCGTCCCTACCTAGCCCCTCCCGGCCTTCCGGACCAGCTCGGCCAGCTCCTCCAGCGCGTCGGCCGCCTCCCGGGCCTCCTCC
>CAYVFM010000248.1:0-1901 GCA_964450995.1 uncultured Gemmatimonadota bacterium
GCGACAACACCGGCACGCCTCCAGCCACGGAGCGAAGATGAAGAACCAGGGAATCGTGGTCGCCCTCCTCCTGGCCCTCGCCCCGGGCCTCGCGGCCTGCGGCCCGGCCGGGGAGACGGACGCCTACGACGTGGTGATCGAGAACGGGCGGGTGGTGGACGGCACGGGGGCGTCCTGGTTCCGGGGCGACGTGGCCATCGAGGGCGACCGCATCGCCCGGATCGAGCCCGCGGGCGTCCTCTCCGGCGCCGCCGCCGACCGCCGGGTGGACGCCAGCGGCCTGGTGGTGGCGCCGGGCTTCGTGGACATCCACGGCCAGTCCCGGGAGGCGCTCACCGGGGGCGACGGGCGGCTGGTGAGCAAGCTCACCCAGGGGATCACCACGGTGATCCTGGGGGAGGGCTCCACGCCGGCGCCGGCCAACGAGAGGATCATGGAGCTCGCGGCCGAGTCCATGGGCGACAGCGCCGCCCGCGAGCGCCACGGCGACGGAGAGGGCGGGGTCCGCTTCTCCGGCCCCCGCGGCTTCGACGCCTGGCTCCGGGCGGTGGAGGAGCACGGCACCTCGCCCAACGTGGGCTCCTTCCTCGGGGCGGGCACCGTGCGCGCCTACGCCATGGGCGGGAGCCGCGGGGAGCCGGACGCCGCGGCGCTCGACACCATGCGGGCGGTGACCCGCCGGGCGATGGAGGACGGCGCCCTGGGCGTGGCCTCGGCGCTCATCTACCCGCCGGGCTCCTTCGCCGGCACCGACGAGCTGGCCGAGATCGCCGGCGCCATGGCGCCCTACGGCGGCCTCTACATCACCCACCTGCGCTCGGAGGCGAACACCCTGGTGGAGGCGACCCGCGAGGCGCTGGAGATCGGGCGCCGCGGCGGGGTCCCGGTGGAGATCTATCACCTGAAGGCCGCCGGCCGGCCGAACTGGCCGAAGATGGACCGGGTGATCGCCCTCATCGACTCGGCCCGGGCGGCGGGCCAGGACGTGCAGGCCAACATGTACCCCTACCGGGCGGGCGCCACGAGCCTGTCGGCCGTCTTCCCGCCCTGGGCCTCGGCCGAGGGCGGACTGCTCGAGAACCTCCGCGACGAGGAGACCCGGGCGAAGATCCACCGGGCCATGACCCGGCCCGCCGAGGACTGGGAGAACCTGGGCCGGCTGGCCGGTCCCGAGGGGGTGATGGTCCTCGGCCTGGAGGAGGAGTCGAACGAGACGTGGAACGGCATGCGCCTGTCGGAGGTCGCCTCCGAGATGGGCACGGACTGGGCCAGCGCGGCCATCGAGCTGGTGGACTCCGAGGACGGCGACGTGGGGGCGATCTACTTCCTCATGAGCGAGGAGAACCTCCACGAGCAGATGCGCCAGCCGTGGATCAAGTGGGGCACGGACGCCGCGGGCCTCCACCCGGACAGCGCGGAGGGCGGCACGCATCCCCGCGCCTACGGCACCTACCCTCGGATCATGGGCCGCTTCGTGCGGGAGCAGGGCGTGATCCCGCTGGAGGAGGCGGTGCGCAAGGCGACCTCGGCCCCGGCCGACCGGCTCCAGCTGCACGACCGGGGCGCGCTGAAGGAGGGGCTCTACGCCGACGTGGTGGTCTTCGACCCGGAGACCATCATCGACCGGGCCACCTACCCGGATCCCCACCGGCTGTCGGAGGGCGTGACCCACGTCTGGGTGAACGGCGAGGCCGTGGTCCGGGACGGCGAGCACACCGGCGCCACGCCGGGGCGGGTCCTGCGCGGGCCCGGCTACACGGGAGCAGGACCGGGAGGAGGACGATGATCGCGCGCCTGTGGACGGGCCGCACGAGGCCGGAGGACGCGGACGAGTACGAGGAGCTGCTCCGGACCGAGATCCTCCCCCACATCGCCGAGGAGGCCTCGGACGGCTACCGGGG
>CAYVFM010000249.1:0-1899 GCA_964450995.1 uncultured Gemmatimonadota bacterium
GGTCCCGGTCGCGGCCGCTGTGGAAGCCCAGCTCCCGGATCTCCTCCCACTGGGTGCGGGAGAGGATGTGGAGGGCGAAGGCGCCGGTGGCGGCCAGCATCCCGTGGGTCAGGTGGCGCTTGAAGACGTAGAAGGCCACCCGCTGGCGGCCGGGCACCAGCGACGCGCGGATGGCGCTGTTCACGATCAGCCCGTTCAGCTTCTCGCCCCGGCGGGTCGTCACCGCCACGATGGGCGAAGTCAGCTCCCGGAGCAGCTCGTAGGTCTCCCGGTCGTCCAAGCTCGGTCCTCCGTCGTCCGCTCGGTGGCGCTGGGACCCTCAAGGTGGCCGCCCCCAGCGCCCCGGACAAGCCGGACCGGTGCCCGCTTGCACCCCCCGCCGCCCGCCCCGACCTTCCCGGCCATGTCCTCCCGCGCCCGCCGCTGGCTGTTCGCCGCCGTCGTCCTCGTCTTCTCGGCGCTGTTCGTCCGGCTGGGCGTCTGGCAGGTCGACCGACTGGGAGAGCGACGGGCCGCGGTGGCCGAGCGCCGGGCGGAGCTGGAGCGGCCGGCGATGGAGATCGGCGCGGCCGTGGTGGCGAGCCGTCCCGGGGACGTGCCCCTGCCCTCCGTCGACAGCGCCGGCTGGCGGCGGGTGGTCCTCGAGGGGCGCTTCGACTACGCCCGGGAGGCGGTGCTGGCGCCCCGCTCCTGGCAGGGCTCGCCGGCCGTCTACGTGGTGACGCCGCTGGTGGTGGCCGACTCGGCGGCGGTGCCGGTGATCCGGGGCTCGGTGCCGGCCTCCGACGGGCTCCACGCCCCGCTGGAGCGAGCCCGCCCGGTCTGGGCGCGGAGCGACTCGGCGGCGCGGGGCGCGGTGGTGGGCCGCGAGGTGGCCCCGGCCGACACCGACGGCCCGAGCCCGCCCCGGCGCTTCGCCACCCGCCCGGCGGCGCCCCGGGTCACGGTCCACGGGACCGCCTACCCGCCGCCCGGGGGCGAGCCGGTGACCGACCCCGACACCCTCCACGCCGCCGGCGGCGTCCACGCCGTCCTCCCCCGGATGGACCCGGCCCGGCTGGACTCGATCTGGCCCTGGCGGACCGCCGGCTTCTACGTCCGGGCCGACTCGAGCTCCGAGCGGATCCCGCCCGGCGAGCACGGCCTCGCCCTGCCCCGCCCCGTGCCCCCGCCCGCCCTGGACGACGGCCCGCACCTCCTGTACGCCCTCCAGTGGTTCTCCTTCGCCGCCATCGCCCTGGTGGGGGGCGGGATCTGGCTGTGGCGCGAGCGGGAGGGATAGCGGGCCGGGGGGAGATCCCGGGCGCCCGCCCGGCGTGGCGCTTGCACCGGGGGGTCGGGCGGAGCCCGGTACCGAGAGACATCGCTCACGGAGGCGCGACCATGGCCGAGGACGAGCGCCGTCGGTTCGAGGACGAGGACGACCACGCCTGGGAGGTCCACGCCCAGGAGGACTTCAAGTGGCAGTTCGTCCGCGGGGAGGGCGGCGAGCGTCGGATCGTGACCCCGCCGCCCGAGGCGGACGATCCCCACGAGCTCTCGGACGAGGAGATGCGAACGCTGCTGGAGAGCGGCATCCCGGCGGCGGGGATCACCGAGCCGCTGGAGCCCGGCACGGCCTGAGCGGCGGCAGGGCCCCGGGCGACGGCGGCCGGGGGAGAACCGTAGACACCGCAGCGCACCGCGAAGGGGGACGCCGTGCAGCCCACGCAGCACCTGCTGGTCTTCCTGTCCCTGATCCTCGGCCTGGCGCTGGCCCAGATCCTGACCAGCGCCCACCGGCTGCTGGTCGCCCGGGACCGGGTGGATTTCCACTGGATCCCCGTCACCTGGGCGGTGCTGCACTGCGTGACGATCACCCAGGTCTGGTGGGCGCTGTTCGGGATGATCCGCGACCCG
>CAYVFM010000250.1:0-1873 GCA_964450995.1 uncultured Gemmatimonadota bacterium
CCGGTCCCCGGGCAGCAGCGAGCGGACCGCGGCGTTCCGCTTCTGCCGCTCGGCCTGGCGTACCGAGTCCATGCTGGCGGCGACCGCCGGGTCGGCGATGGTCTCCATGCCCGCCGAATCCCGGGCGGCGGTGTCGCCGGCCGCCGGCTCCTGGGCCCCGACGGAGCCGACCGCCCCGGCCAGCAGGAGCGCGGCCGTACCGGCCCGGGCGAGGGCAGGCTTCAAGGGCTCACCCTCCGTCCCCGGCCCCGTCGCCGCCGCGCCGGTGGGCCACCCGGCCGTCCTTGATCACCGTCCGCACCGAGGCGGCGTGGCGGACGTCCTCCAGCGGGTTCTCCGACAGCACGACCAGGTCCGCCCGGCGTCCCGGCTGGATCGTGCCCAGATCCTCGCCCCGGCCCAGGGCCCGGGCCCCGTCTCGCGTGGTGGCCACCAGCACCTCCATCGGGCTCAGGCCCGCCCGGGCCATCAGCTCCATCTCCCGGACGATCGACGCCCCGTGGGCCGTCCCCGGGTTGCCCGCGTCGGTGCCGGTGGCGACGGTGACCCCGCCCTCGTGGACGACCCGGAGGTTGGCCAGCCCCTGCTCGAGCTGCTCGTTGGTCGGCGGCTCGCCCCCGCCCCGCGCCCAGCCGGGGAGCTCGCCCTCGGGCACCGGCGTCTCGAACAGCCGCCGGGTGCGGTCGTCCACGCAGCGGCCCGGGTAGGGCATCTGCTCCGCCGTCTTCCCCAGGTAGGCGTTCCGGTAGCCCTCGGTGACCGTCAGCGTGGGCGTGTAGATCACGTCCCGCTCCCGGGCCATCCGCACGAAGGTCGAGTCCACCGGCTCCTCGAAGACGCTGTGGACCAGCACCTCGGCGCCGGCCCGGACGGCGTCCTTCGCCTCCCAGAGCCCCGTGGCGTGGACGATGAAGGGGAGCCCGGCGCTGTCCGCGGCGGCCCCCGCCGCGTGCACCCTCCGGCTGAAGCGGGCGCTGTCGTCCTCGGTCCAGGAGCCGGGCACGATGTACCAGACCTTGACGGCCGACGACCCCAGGGCGGCGTGCGAGCGCACCGCCTCGCGCACCGTGGTCACCGAGTCCATGAAGACGAACTGCCGCTGGTCGGGCAGGTTGAGCCAGAAGTCCACGGTGGAGAGCAGCGCCCCGGCGGCCTCCACCCGCGGCGCGCCCGGATCCTCCGCCCCGCGCGCCTCCAGGTCCCGGGTCCAGGGGTAGCCGCCCACGTCGAAGGTCGCCGTGACCCCGGAGCAGAGGTAGGCCCGGAAGTAGCGGTCGGGGTTCGACTCCAGCTCCGCCACCACCGCCGGGTAGGGGAACCGCTCCCGGACGTCGGCCGCGTCGGGCCGGCCGTCGAACCAGCCGGTCTGGCTGTAGTGGACGTGGGCGTCCACCAGGCCGGGCACGATCCAGCCGCCGGAGGCGTCGATCCGGCGGGCGCCGGCCGGCGCCTCGACCTCGCCGGCCTTGCCCACCGAGGCGATCCGGCCGTCCCGGACCACCACCGAGGCGCCGTCCACCGGATCGGCCCCGGTGCCGTCGATCAGCGTCCCGCCCTCGATCACCAGGGGCGGCGGGCCCTCCTCGCCGGAGGGGGCGCAGGCGGCGAGGAGGGCCAGCGCCAGCAGCGCCGTTACGGCGCCGGCCCGGCGGTGGAGCTCGAGCGGGCGAAACGGGCGGCGGGTCGCGTCCATGGGCTCTCCCGGGGTCCGGTCGGGGTCGGTGCCGGACCCTGAAAGTGGGGGGAGGGGCGGGGACGGGCCAGCCGTTCCGCCCGGTCTAGCTCTTCCCCGTCCGCTCCAGGTGGAGCCGTGAGGCCGCCACGGTCAGCGCTGCCGAGACCACGATCCAGAGCGGCACCGCACGCCAGGGCC
>CAYVFM010000251.1:0-1873 GCA_964450995.1 uncultured Gemmatimonadota bacterium
AGCAGGTGTTCGAGGGGCCGTCGACCTCCGAGTAGCAGAAGGTCTTGATGGTGGCCCCGATCACCCGCCAGCCGGCGCCGTGGAGCAGGGCGGCGGTGACGCTGGAGTCCACGCCGCCGGACATGGCCACCAGGACCGTCCCCTCCGCCCCGTCCAGGGCCGGGGCCAGCCGCTCCCGGGTCGACTCCGGGATCGCCGACGTCCCGGCGCCGGCCGCGCCGCGCACCTCAGCCTCCCCCGGGAGCGGCGGCCGACCGCCCCGATCGGGTCCGGGCGATCACCCGGGCGGCCGCCTCGCCCGCGCGCTCCACCTCCTCCGGGGCCGTCTCGGGCCCGAAGCTGAAGCGGAGGACGGCGTAGCCGGAGGCCGGCCCCTCCACCCCCATGGCCTCGAGCACGTGGGAGGGAGAGGCCGACCCGCTGTCGCAGGCCGAGCCGCCGGAGACCGCGACCCCCTCCATGTCCAGCGACACGAGCAGGGCCGACGGGTCGCAGTCGGGGATCCCGACGCTGAGGAGGTTCGGGAGCCGCTCGGGGGCCCCGGCGCCGTGGACCCGGAGATCGTCCACCTCCGCGGTGAGCCGGTCGGCCAGGGCGTCGCGCATCTCGCGCCACCGGCCGTCGGCCCCGGGGAGCTCGTCGACGATGAGCCGGGCGGCCTCGGCGAAGCCCACCGCCCCCATCGCGTTCTGGGTGCCGGGCCAGAGCCCGCCCTCCTGGCTGCCGCCCCGGACCAGCGGCTCCAGCTCGACCTCCTCGTCCACCGCCAGCGCGCCCACCCCGACGGGCCCGCCCAGCTTGTGGGCCGTGGCCGTGAGCAGGTCCGCGCCGGCCGCGGCACCGTCCACCGGGGTCTTGCCCAGCGCCTGGACGGCGTCGGTGTGGAAGACGGCGCCGTGCCGGTGGGCCAGCTCCGCCGCCTCGGCCACCGGCTGTACGGTGCCCACCTCGTTGTTGGCCCACATCACCGAGATCAGCGTCGGGGCGCCGTCGCCGTCCTCCAGGAGCTCCTCCAGCGCCTCCAGGCGAAGGGTGCCGGTCGCGTCGACGGGGATCGTCTCCACCCGGGCGCCCTCCCGGGCCGCCTGCCGGGCGGCGCCCAGCACCGCCTTGTGCTCGACGGCGGAGACCAGGAGCCGGGGGTCCTCGTCCCGGTGGGCCCGGGCGAAGCCGAGCACCGCCAGGTTGTCCGACTGGGTGCCCCCGGCGGTGAAGACCAGCGCCCGACGGTCGACGCCCAGCGCCTCCGCCAGCGTCCGGCGAGCGTCCTCCAGCCGGCTGCGGGCCCGGCGGCCGAAATCGTGGGGGCTGGCCGGGTTGAAGTCCGCCTCGCCCGCGGCCTCCTCCATGGCGGCCCGCACCTCGGCGCGGAGGGGGGAGGTGGCGGCGTGGTCCAGGTAGACCGGGTCGCCGTCGCCGGGCTGGGAGGGAGCGTGGCTCATGGGTCGGCGGGACGGGGTTTAGAGTCGCGGGGCCGGGCGCGGCCTGCGTCTCCTTACATATCCGGGCGCGGGGGGCGGGTTCCCGGGCCCGCCCGGTGGCGGCTCGCCGACGGCCGGGCTAAATTCCCCGGTCCGCGGAAGGGACCCCTCCCACTCCGAGACGAGGCAGGATGGATCGGACCCCCCGTTCCCCCGACACGCTCTCGCCCCCCGCCGCCACCCGCTTCCGAGCCACCGTCCACGGCCTGGCCTTCGCCGGCCGCCACCGTCGCCTCGACGACGTCGAGGCCGGCGACGCCCTGATGCTCATCCCCGACCCCGCCGACGCCACCGTCGAGCAGGTCTGGGTGCACCTGGAGGGCGGCACCCCGCTGGGCCACCTCCCCGACGAGATCGGCCGCTGGCTGGCGCCCTGGATGCGGACCGGACAC
>CAYVFM010000252.1:0-1855 GCA_964450995.1 uncultured Gemmatimonadota bacterium
TCCCCGGCGCGGCGGTGGCCGTCGTGCACGACGGCGACGTGGTCCTCTCCCGGGGATACGGCGTGCGGGATCGGGAGGCCGGGGCCCCGGTCACCGACAGCACGGTCTTCCCCATCGGCTCCATGACGAAATCCTTCACCAGCCTGCTCGTGGGCGACCTGGTGGAGGAGGGGCGTCTGGAGTGGGACGAGCCCATGCAGGAGTGGCTGCCGGAGTTCCGGCTGGAGCGCGACTACCCGTCGCTGCACGCCACGGCCGTGGACCTCCTGAGCCACCGCACGGGCCTGCCGAGGCACGACGCCCTGTGGATGGCCTGGGAGGAGGCGGACACGGTCGTCACGCGGTCGGACTTCGTGGACGACCTCCGGCACCTGGAGCCCACGGCCGAGTTCCGGACGGCCTGGCAGTACAACAACTTCGGATATGCCGCGGCCGGGCTGCTGGTGGGCCGCGTCACCGACAGCACGTGGGAGCAGCAGCTGCGCGGGCGGCTCCTGGAGCCCCTCGGCATGCGGCGGTCGAACGTGACGGTGGACAGCACGCTGGCGCTGGCCGACCACGCCACCGGGTACCGCGTCGTCCGCCCCGACTCCGGCGACGTCCGGGTCGAGCCCATGGACCACTTCCGCATCGACGCCATGGCCCCCGCGGGCGCCGTCAACTCCAGCGCGGCGGAGATGACCCGCTGGCTCGAGCTCCATCTCGAGGCAGGGGAGGTCGACGGCGAACGGGTCGTGCCCGCCGGGGCGGTGGAGCGGACCCACCGACGGGAGATGCCGCTCCGGGGCGGAACCAGCGCCGTGGAGGGCGGGGAGGTGTCCCACGAGAGCTACGCACTGGGCTGGCAGGTGCAGGACTACCGGGGGCACCGGATGCTGCAGCACGGGGGAGGGATCGACGGCTTCACCTCGCTCATGGCGGTCCTCCCGGAGGAGGACCTGGGCGTGGTGGTGCTCTCGAACCGCGTCGGGAGCGCCTTCACGAGGGCGGCGGCGCTCACGGCCGTCGACCGGGCGCTCGACCTGGAGCCCCGGGACTGGACGGCCCGATTCCGGGAGCAGGCGGAGCAGGCCCGGCAGACTTCCGGCTCGGGCCCCTCCGACACGGCCCGGGCCGGCGCGCCCCCGAGCCATCCGCTGGCCGACTACGCCGGAGCCTACCGGCACCCGGCCTACGGGACGATGCGGGTGTCCAGCGCCGGCGACTCCCTGGTGGCGCGCCTCGGCGCGCTGACCATCGACCTGGACCACCGGCACTACGAGGTGTTCGACGGCCGGGCCGCCAACCCCCTTCTGCAGGAGATGAGCTTCGCCTTCCAGTTCGAGACGGACCGGAGCGGCGACGTGGAAGCCCTGACCGTCCCGCTGGAGCCCTCGGCCGACCCCCTCCGCTTCGAGCGTCAGGCCCCGGAGCGGCTCCGGGACCCGGCGTTCCTGGAGGGCCTCACCGGCACCTACCGGGTGGCGGGCATGGAGGTGGAGGTCCGGTTTCGCGGTGAGCGGACTCTGGTCTTCGAGCAGCCCGGCGGCAGCGCCGAGCTGGTCCCCCGGCAGGGGACGCGGTTCGGGGTCCGGGGGCAGGAGGGGATCGACGTGGAGTTCCTGGTGGAGGACGGCGACGCCACGGGCATGGTGATCCGGCAGGCGGGACAGCGGTTCGAGGGGGAGAAGACTTCCCCGCGCTGACGGGCAGCCCCCGCGGCGTCCGGGACGGCGTCTTGTCCGCGGCCGGCGCTCGCCCCATCCGGGCGGCGGATGCCGCATGGGCGAGGACGGGAGATAGGGGGGGCGAGGCTGGCCGGCCCGGCGGGGAGCCGGCGGCCGGTGGCGAGGCGGTGGGCCGAAGGGCAGGTTGT
>CAYVFM010000253.1:0-1840 GCA_964450995.1 uncultured Gemmatimonadota bacterium
CGGCCACCGCCCGGTAGGCGGCCAGGGTCCCCTCCGCCATCCGGGCCGCCGTGAACCGCTCCTCGACCCGGCGGCGGCCGGCCTCCGACGCCGCCCGCCGGGCCTCCGGGTCGTCCAGCAGCCGCCCGACGGCCTCCGCCAGCGCCCCCGGGTCCTCCGGGGGCACCGACGGGACGGCGTCGCCGGCCACGTCGACCAGCCCCCCGGCTCGCGTCACCACGGTCGGCACGCCGGCGGCCATCGCCTCCAGGGCGGCGGTGCCCAGCCCCTCCTCCCGCGACGGCATCACGAAGAGGTCCAGGTCGCCCAGGGAGCGGGCCACGTCCTCCACGTGCCCCGAGAGCGCGAAGCGGCCCTCCAGGCCCCGCTCGCGCACCCCGGCCTCGAGCTCCCGCCGGAGCGGCCCCTCGCCGGCCACGACGAAGCGGACGTCCGGACGATCGGCGGCCAGCCGGGCCGCGGCCCGGACCAGCGTCCGGTGGTCCTTGTGGCCCACCAGCGCGCCCACCGCGCCCACCAGCGTCTCGTCCGGCCCCGCCCCGGCCGCCGACCGGAGGCGACCCTCCAGGGGCGGTTCCAGCTCGGCCGGGTCGATGCCGTCGTGGACCACCCGCACCCGGCCGGGCTCCAGGCCGCAGTCCTCCAGCACCCGGGCCACCGCGGTGGAGACGGCCAGCACCAGGTCGGCCCGGCGCCAGACGGACGGCGACGAGAGCCGGTAGTCGAGCCGCCGGGCGGCCACCAGCCCCGCCGGCGCGCCCGAGGCCGCCAGCGCCAGCACCGCCGCCTGGAGGGCGTGGGAGCTGTGGGCGTGCACCAGGTCCCGACCCCGGACCCGGCGCGCGATCCCGGCCACCGCTCGGGGGTCCAGCCCCGCCCGCCAGGGCACCTCGACCGTCTCCAGCCCCAGCGCCCGGGCCTCCCGGGCCAGCCGCGAGCCCCGCCGGGCCAGCATCGCCTGCTCCACCCCGTCGGCGTCCGCCAGCTCCCGGGCCAGCAGCCGGGCCTGGTTCTGTCCCCCGCGCCACTCCCGGGCCGAGTCCACGTGGAGCACGCGCAGGGGAGACGCGTCCCCCGGCGGCGCGGACGGCCCCGGCGGCGGATCGGGCGGCCGGGTCACCGGATCAGCCGGTAGTTGCGGTGCTCGAAGAGCCGATGGCCGGTCCGGCGCTCGATGGCGTCGGAGATCCGCACCTTCAGGGTCCGGAGGTCCCGGGGCGGGGGCTCGGCCTCCGCCGGGTCGAAGTCGTAGGTGCGGCCCTCCAGCCAGGGGCGGACCGCCGCCGGGTGCTCGCCCTCGAAGCACCGCAGGCCCCGGTACGCGTACAGGGTCATCCGCCGGTCCTCGTCCGGCTCCTCCCCGAACCACCGCATCCAGAGCCGCCGCTTGCGGTCCAGCCCCTCGCGGCTCTTCACGTAGCCGTAGTGGAAGATGCGGGCGCCCGACCGGATCACCCGGGGCTTGCGGCCGCCCTCGCCCCGCACCCGGAAGCCCTGGGCGTCGCGCACCGAGCGCACGCCCGCGCTCCGCCGGACCACCCGCACCTCCCGGCGGTAGCGCCGGCGCCCCTCCAGCACCCACTCCGGCGAGCCGTGGAAGTGGAGGTAGTCGAACAGGAGTCCCTCCACCCGGTCGTCGCCGTCGGCCCGGGCCAGCGCCCGCCGCAGGGCCGGCACGTCGTCCTCGTGCAGCAGCTCGTCGGCCTGCAGGTAGAGGGCCCACTCGCGGGTGCAGGCCTCCAGCGCCCGGTTGGACTCGTCGGAGAGCTCCTTCAGGTGGTTGCCGAACTCCTCCGGCCAGGTCCGCTCCAGGATCCGCACCGGGGCCGGGTCCCCGCCG
>CAYVFM010000254.1:0-1822 GCA_964450995.1 uncultured Gemmatimonadota bacterium
CGGTCGCCGAGCCCCCGGACCCGCTCCCGGAGCAGGTCCTCGTCGGACACGCCCTGGTGCATCAGGCCGAAGGCCAGCGCGCCGCCGGCGTTGACCACGTGGTCGGGGGCGTAGAGGATCCCCGCCTCGTGGAGGAGGTCGGCGTCGGCGTCCTCGCCGAGCTGGTTGTTCGCCGAGCCCGCCACCACCGAGCAGCGGAGGCGCGGGACCGTCTCCGCGTTCAGGACGCCGCCCACGGCGCAGGGCGCCAGCACGTCGCAGTCGGTCGTGAGCGCACGGTCGGCCGGGACGGCCTCGCCGCCGACCTCGGCCGCAAGCGCCCGGGCGCGGTCCTCGTCCACGTCGGCCAGGAGGACGGCCGCCCCGTCCCCGGCCAGCCGGCGGGCCAGGGGCTCGCCCACGTCGCCGACGCCCTGGACCAGCACGGTCCGGCCTCCCGGATCGGGGTCGCCGAAGCGGGCCTCCAGGGCGGCCCGGAGGCCGGCGTGGACGCCCAGGGCGGTGAAGGGCCCGGGATCGACGGTGCCCTCGCCGCCGGGACGCCGCCCCAGGACGTGCTCGGTCTCGGCGGCCACCTCGTCCAGGTCGGGCGGGTCGGTGCCGAGGTCGGGTCCGGTGGAGAAGGCCCCCCGCAGGGCGTCCAGCAGGCGGCCGTAGCGCCGGAAGAAGGCGCGTCGGCGCTCGCCCTCGAGCGGCTCCTCCACGTCCACCACCGCCTTGCCGCCGCCGAAGCCGAAGTCGATCCCGGCCCACTTCCAGGTCATCCCCTCGGCCAGCCGCATGGCGTCCCGGAGGGCGTCGGCCGGGGCGGGATAGCTCTTCATCCGGGTCCCCCCCACGGCGGGGCCGAGCCGCGTGTCGTGCACGGCGATGAAGATCCGGGCCCGGGCCGGCGGATCCCACGCCTGGAACACGCCCAGCCCGTCCCAGCTCCGGATCATCCGGTCCAGCGTGTCGTCGCTCACGTCGTCTCCCTGTCGCTCTCGATCCGTGATGATCGCTCGTCGTCCCCCGGTCTGCCGGCGTCGTCCCGCCCGGCCTCCTCCGGCCCCAGGGTCCGGGCCAGGAAGCGGGCGGTCTCCCTCTCGGACCAGAAGTCGGCCGTCCAGGGCGCCTCCCCCTCGACGAAGCCCACGTGTCCCCCGCGGTCGGTGATCGCCGGCACCAGCCAGGGCTGGTCCCGGATCGCCTCCTCGGGAAGGGCCCCCTCGGGCAGGAAGGGATCGTCCCGGGCGTGGACCAGCAGGGTCGGCACCCGGATCCCCTCCAGCCACCGCGCGGCGCTCGAGCGCCGGTAGTAGTCGTCGGCGTCGTCGAAGCCGTGGACGGGGGCGGTGAAGGCGTCGTCGAACTCCCGCAGGGTCCGGACCCGCGCGATCCGGTCCAGGTCGAAGTCGTGACCGTGCCGGCGGACCTTGGCCCGCACCGAGCGGCGGAGGGACCGGAGGAAGTAGCCCGTGTAGACCCGGGCCATCCATCCGTCCTCCAGCGCCTCCGCGCCCGCCCCCAGGCGATAGGGCACCGAGATCGCCGCGGCGACGTCCACCAGCTCCCGGGCCACCCCGCCTCGCTCGCCCAGCAGCTTCAGCAGCGCGTTGCCGCCCAGCGAGAAGCCCGCGGCGCCCAGCGGGGCCCGGGGCCATCGCTCCCGGAGGCGGTCCAGGACGAAGGCCGGGTCGTCGGTCTCGCCGGAGTGGTAGAAGCGGCGCAGACGGTTGGGCTCGCCGCTCCGGGACCGGAAGTTGAGCGCCGCCGGCCGCAGGCCCCGCTCCCGCAGCCGCCGGCAGAAGACCCGGACGTAGCCCGAGTCCGAGCTCCCCTC
>CAYVFM010000255.1:0-1817 GCA_964450995.1 uncultured Gemmatimonadota bacterium
GAGCTGCCCGACGTGCTGGAGCGGGCGCCCGCGATCCTGGAGGCGGCCTGGGAGGAGGCGCCGTTCCGGGACGCCGTGCGCGAGCGGGGCCACCTGGAGGTGATGTTCGGCTACTCGGACACCGCCAAGCGCATGGGCATGCTGGCCAGCCGGGTGGCCCTCCACGACGCCATGCGCGGGATCGGCGAGTGGGCCGAGTCCCGGGAGGTCGACCCGCTCTTCTTCCACGGCCACGGCGGGAGCGTCGGCCGCGGCGGCGGCCGGATCGAGGACCTGGCGGCCACCTGGCCGCCCTCGGCGCGGACCCCCTACAAGCACACCGTCCAGGGGGAGATGGTGGAGCGGACCCTGGCCACCCCGGAGATCCTCCGGAGCCTGGTCGAGAAGGTGGCCGAGGTGCAGGACGACCCCCCGGACTACCGGGAGGTGAGCGGGCTGACCCGGGAGCTGGCCGGGGCCTCGAAGGCGGCGTTCGAGGAGCGGGTGGCCTCGGAGGACTTCCTCCGGCTGCTCGAGCGGGCGACCCCCTACGCCCGGCTCCAGGCGCTCACCATCGGCTCGCGGCCGACGAGCCGGGGCGGGGACGGGGACGAGGACGCGGGCCTGGAGGAGCTCCGGGCCATCCCCTGGGTGCTGTGCTGGACCCAGACCCGGCTCCTGCTCCACGCCTGGCTGGGCGCCGGCCGGGCCTGGCGGGAGCTGGCCGAGGGGTCCGACCTGGAGGATCGGCTCGCGGAGGCGCGGGAGGAGGACCCGCTCTTCCGCTCCTACGCCCGCCTGCTCTCCTTCACCCTGGCCAAGACCGCGCCGGCCCTCTGGCGCCGCTACCGGCGGACGCTGGCCCCCGACGTCCCGCCGGGGACGGTGGCCGGGCTGGACGAGGACTACGGGGGCGCCGGGGAGCTGGCCCGCCGGGCCCACGGCGGCGACGGCCTGCTGCCCGGGCGGCCGTGGCTGGAGGAGTCCATCCGGTACCGGGCCCCCATGATCCACCCGCTCAACCTGCTGCAGGTGGACCTGCTGGAGCGGGAGGACTGGAGCGAGGCCGAGGTGCGGCTGTTCCGGGAGACGGTGACCGGCATCGCGGCGGGGATGCTGACGACGGGGTGAGGGGCGGCGCCTGGCCGCGGACCGCGGCGGTTGATATCATTATGATGTCATACTGATATCATCCCTGCATGGACACCGCCATGGCCGACCTGACCGTCCGCGGCATCCCGGAGGAGCTCCACGAGGCCCTGAAGGCCGAGGCCGAGCGGAACCGGCGCAGCCTCAACCAGGAGGTGATCCACCGGCTGGAGGCCAGCGTCCGGGCCCCCGTGCGGGACCGGGACGAGGACCTCGCCCGGATCCGGGAGCTCCGGGCCCGGATGGCCGACCTGCCGCCCCTGGACGACGAGCTGCTGGAGCGGGCACGGGACGAGGGACGCCCGTGATCGTCGCGGACACGAACCTGCTGGCCTACCTGCTCGTCCCGGGCGTCCGGACGGAGAGCGCCGAGGCCGTCTGGCGGACGGATCCCGACTGGCACGCCCCCCTGCTCTGGCGCAGCGAGCTCCGGAACGTCCTCGCCCTCCAGGTGCGCCACCGGGGCCTGGGGCGGGAGGACGCGCTGGCCGTGGCGCGGGAGGGGCGGCGCCTCATGCGGGGGCGGGAGCACACGGTCGACGACGGCCACGTGCTGCGCCTGGCCCGCGGATCGGGCCGGAGCGCGTACGACTGCGAGTTCGCCGCGCTGGCCGAGGCCCTGTCGGTCCCGCTGGTGACCGCCGACCGGCGCCTGGCCGCGTCCTTCCCCGGCCTGGCGTCCGGCCCCG
>CAYVFM010000256.1:0-1799 GCA_964450995.1 uncultured Gemmatimonadota bacterium
TGGCCCGCGCGCTTCGCGAGGCCGGCCGCCGGGTGGGCTACGACCTCCGGGCCCGTGGCGTCGGCCGGCAGTTCCGCGCCGCCGACCAGAAGGACGCCGTCCACGCCGTGGTGCTGGGCCCCGACGAGGTGGAGCGGGGCGTGGTCACCGTCCAGCGGATGGCGGACGGCGAGGAGCACGAGGTCGACCTCGACGCGCTCCTGGAGGGCGAGGCCCCGGTCCGGGCGCTGCTGGGCACGGGGGGTCCGGAGGGCTGAGACCCGGTACCGCCGCCCCCCGGCCCGACCCGGGCGGCCGCCGGCTTCGCGGCACATCCTTCGCAGGAGAGGGGCCGGGGCGGCCCCCCGCGCCGCCCGCCCCGTAGAGCCGAGCATCCAACCACGGACATCCATGTCGGACAACGAGGGACTGACCCCGCAGTCGGAGGACTTCTCGGCCTGGTACAACGAGGTGGTGCGGGAGGCCGAGCTGGCCTCGCACTCCCCGGTCCGGGGGTGCATGGTCATCCGCCCCTACGCGTACCGGATCTGGGAGCTGATGCGGGACGCGCTGGACGAGAAGTTCCGGCAGACCGGCCACGAGAACGCCTACTTCCCGCTCTTCCTCCCCCAGTCCGCCATGGAGCGCGAGGCGGAGCACGTGGAGGGCTTCGCCCCGGAGACGGCCGTGGTGACCCACGGCGGCGGCAAGGAGCTGGAGGAGCCCCTGGTGGTCCGCCCCACCTCCGAGGCCGTGATCTGGCCCATCGTGGCCGACTGGATCCAGTCCTACCGCGACCTCCCGGTCCTGCTGAACCAGTGGGCGAACGTGGTGCGGTGGGAGATGCGGACCCGGCCGTTCCTCCGGACCAGCGAGTTCCTCTGGCAGGAGGGCCACACCGCCCACGCCACCGCCGGGGAAGCTCGGGAGGAGACCGAGCGGATGCTGGGCGTCTACCGGGACTTCATGAACGACTGGATGGCCATGCCGGTGCTCACCGGCCCCAAGACCGACGCGGAGCGCTTCGCCGGGGCCGAGACCACCTACGCCTGCGAGGCCCTGATGAAGGACAACCGGGCCCTCCAGGCGGGCACCAGCCACTACCTGGGACAGAACTTCGCGAAGGCCTTCGACGTCCAGTACCAGACCGAGGAGGGGGAGCACGACTACGTCTACTCCACCTCCTGGGGCGTCTCCACCCGGCTGCTGGGCGCGCTCATCATGACCCACGGCGACGACCAGGGGCTGGTGCTGCCGCCCCGGCTGGCTCCCCACCAGATCGTCGTCGTCCCGATCTGGAAGGACGAGGACCAGCGGGACCTGGTCCTGGAGGTGGCCTGGCGGGTGAAGAGCGTCCTCTCCAGCGACTTCCGCGTCCACGTGGACGACCGCGAGACGGTGAGCCCCGGGGCGAAGTTCTACGAGTGGGAGCGCAAGGGCGTCCCGCTCCGGGTCGAGATCGGTCCCCGGGACGTCGCCGACCAGCAGGTGGTCACCGTCCGCCGGTTCGCCCCCGAGGGCACCGACCGGAAGCGCACCCTGGGCGAGTCCGAGGCCTTCGCCGTCATCCCGCGGATCCTGGACGAGATCCAGCGCGACCTGCGGCAGGCCGCCGTCGACCGCCGCGAGGAGCACTCCTTCCGGGGTGTCACCGAGTGGGACGAGTTCCGGCAGCTCATGGGCGGACGGAGGGGCTTCGCCTACACCGGCTGGTGCGGCTCGCCCGAGTGCGAGGAGAAGGCCAAGGACGAGACCAGCGCCACGATCCGGCTGCTGCCGGACGAGGCGTTCCGCTCGGACGAGGCGCCGGAGACCTGCGT
>CAYVFM010000257.1:0-1794 GCA_964450995.1 uncultured Gemmatimonadota bacterium
CCGGGAGGGCGAGCTGTCGGTGACCTGCCTGGACGAGGAGGCGATGGCGGCGCTCAACCGGCGCTGGCTCGACCGGGAGGGCTCCACCGACGTCGTCGCCTTCGACCTGGGCGACGGGGAGCGGCTCACGGGCGACGTCTACCTCTGCCCGGCGGTGGCCCGGCGACGCGCCGCCGACGCCGGCGTCCCCTTCCGCGAGGAGATGGTGCGGCTGGCCGTCCACGGGACGCTACACGTCCTGGGCCACGACCATCCGGAGGGCGAGGAGCGGTGGTCCTCGCCCATGTTCGAGCTCCAGGAGAGCCTGGTGGCGCGAGCCCTCGACAGGGCATAGCCTGCGGAGTCGGCCCGGCGTGCCGGGCCGCGCCCGCCGCTCCTCGCGACGCCACCCGGAGGTCCTCGTGCTCGGTCGCCTGCTGGGACGCCTGCGCCGCTACCTGGTGACGGGCCTGATCGTCGTGGCCCCCCTGGGGGCGACGGCGTGGATCCTGGTCTGGCTCTTCCGCCGCGTCGACTCCATCCTGGGCCAGTACATCGCCAGCGTGGGCCTGTCCCGCTTCCCGGGGATGGGCATCCTGGTGCTGGTGCTCCTCCTGCTCTTCGTGGGGTGGATGCTCCGGTGGGCGGTGGGCCGGAAGCTGGTGGGCTGGTGGAACGGGCTCCTCTCCAGCCTCCCGCTGACCCGCACCATCTACAACGCCACCTCCCAGATCGCCCAGACCGTCCTGGCCCGGAAGGAGAAGTTCTTCCAGCACACCGTGCTCATCGAGTATCCGTCGCCGGGCACCTGGAGCCTCGCCTTCCTCACCGCCCGCTCGCCCGAGGAGGTCGAGAGCCAGATCGGCGCCAGGAGCCTCACGGTCTTCCTGCCCACCTCCCCGAACCCCGCCTCCGGCTACCTGCTGATGCTGCCGGCCGAGAAGGTGAAGATGCTGGACATGAGCGTGGAGGAGGGGATGAAGATGGTGCTCTCGGTGGGCGCGGTGACCCCCGGCCGGGAGGACAAGCGGCTGGGCGGGCTCGACCTGGAGCGGTTGGTCCGGGAGTCGGGCGGCCCGGATCCGGACGACGGCGCGGCGGACGCCCCGGGCGGCCCCGGCGCGGACGACGGGGGGACGGACCGATGAGCGAGCCGCGGGACGGCGGCTTCCTGGAGCGGCTCCTGACGGACGAGGAGACCCTCCGCGAGTACGCCGAGTCCCTCCACCCCAGCGACGTCGCCGACCTGCTGGAGGACCTCGACGACGAGGCCCGGCTTCGGCTCCTCCACCGCCTGCCGACCGAGCTCGCCTCCGAGGCCCTGGCGGAGATGGAGGAGGTCGAGAACCCCGGGGAGCTGCTGTCCCGGCTGGAGCCCGACCGGATCTCCGAGGTCGTCTCGGAGCTGCACGACGACGACGCCGCCGACCTGATCGGCGAGCTGGACACCGACGAGCGGGCCCGGATCCTCTCCTCGGTGGAGGACGCCGCCGGGATCGAGGAGCTCCTCCACTACCCGGAGGAGAGCGCCGGCGGGATCATGACCCGGGAGCTGGTGGCGGTCTCCTCGCGCGCCACGGCCGGCGAGGCCCTGGACGACGTGCGCGCCCAGGCCGACGAGCTGGACGACTTCTTCACGATCTTCGTGGTGGACCCGGACCGCAGCCTCCGGGGCGTCGTCGCCCTCCAGCGGCTGGTGCTCAGCGACCCGGACCGGCCGATCCTGGAGTTCACCGAGCAGCCGCCGGCCGTGGTCACCGTGGACATGGACCAGGAGCAGGTGGGCCGGATCCTCTCGCGCTACAACCTGGTCTC
>CAYVFM010000258.1:0-1787 GCA_964450995.1 uncultured Gemmatimonadota bacterium
CCACCTGCTGGTCGTCCACGGCGAGGACGGCTGCGAGGTCCGCAACCTCCACTGGCTCTGGAGCATGAAGGTGGACGGCGAGAAGAGGAAGCGGGCCCGCCTGGAGAACGGCCAGACGGTGACCTTCCGCGGCGTGGAGCTGACCTACGTCGGCGAGATCGGCTGAGCCCTCGCCCGGCCGCCCGTCCGGGCCGCTCCGCCCTGCCGCCGCCTCCCTACCCCAGCAGGAGCCACCCGGCGAGCGCCGCCAGCGCCGCCAGGACCAGCACCGCGAGCCAGAGCCCGCCCCGGCCCCGCGAGCCCGACGGTTCCCCGTCCGGCTCCTCTTCCGGCGCCTCCTCCACCGGGGTGACCGCCGTGTCCGGCACCGACCGCTCCCCGTCCCCGTCCTCGTCCGGCTCCGGCAGGTCGCCGAAGGACGCCAGCGCCACGGTGATGTTGTCGTCGCTCCCCCGCTGGAGGGCCCGGCTGGGCAGGGTTTGGGCGGCCTCGTCCAGGTCGCCGCAGGAGAGCAGGATCCGACGGATGTCCGCGTCGGGCAGGGTCTTGTTGAGCCCGTCGGAGCAGAGGAGCAGGACGGTGCCCGCCCCGGCCTCGAAGGGGCCGAAGAGGTCCACCTCCAGCTCGTCGTCGATCCCCACCGCCCGGGTGAGGGCGTCCCGGTAGGGCGAGCTCGCGACGTCGTCGGGATCGGCGCCCCGCGCCACGGCCTCGTTGCCGAAGGAGTGGTCCTCGCTGAGCTGCTCGATCCCGCCGGCGGTGATCCGGTAGGCCCGGCTGTCGCCCACGTTGGCCAGCCGGTAGCTGTCCCCCTCCACCAGCACCGCCACCAGGGTGGCCCCCATCTTCTCGCCGGCCTCCCGGACCTCCTCCCGGACCCGCTCGTTGGCGAGCCCGAAGGCCTCCTCCAGGCCCCGGCCCTCCTCCAGCGCCCCCACCAGCGTCTCCATGGTGAGCCGGCTGGCCACGTCTCCGGACGCGTGGCCGCCCATCCCGTCGGCCAGGGCCACCAGGGTGCGGCCGTCGGAGAGCTCGCGGGTCTCGACGGCGTCCTGCTGGTAGGAGCGCTCCCCCTGCAGGGAGGCCGAGGCGAGGCGCAGCTCCGTGCCGCCGCTCACGAGCGCGTCCAGACGCCGAAGCGGCGGCCGTCCTCGCGCATGATCTCCGCCACCCGGTCGGGCAGGTGGGGATCGTCCAGCCCCTCGAAGTGGAAGCTCCGCTCCAGGGGCTGGCCCTCCGGGCCCTCGACGTGGCCCACGGCCTCGCCGCCGCCCTCCTCCTCCAGCCGCCAGGTCAGGTCGATGAGGTCCTCCCCGTAGTCAGTCTCGTATTCGGTCAAGCTCTCCTCCCGGCTCGGCGCGGTGGACCAGGCGGTCTCCGGCGCGGCGCGGACGTCAGCCCGTCGGCGTCTCCTCGCGGGCCGACGCCTTCAGCTCCTCCCAGTGGCGGGTGTCCATCCCCTCCGCCTCCAGCTCGGCGGCCCAGCGCTGGACCTCCCGCAGGTTCTCGACGTAGTCGTCGCGCCACTCCTCGGGCATGTTCTCCCGGAAGTGGTCGCTGTCCATCACCTCTTCGCCCTCCCCCCGGAAGATCCGCTCGATCTCGC
This sequence comes from uncultured Gemmatimonadota bacterium, assembly GCA_964450995.1. Taxonomy (GTDB): domain Bacteria; phylum Gemmatimonadota; class Gemmatimonadetes; order Palauibacterales; family Palauibacteraceae; genus CAYVFM01. The sequence continues at coordinate 1,607 of CAYVFM010000258.1, forward strand.
CCATGAAGAAGGTGGAGGAGCCGGCGTCCATGGCGTTCACCACCTCGCACTCCATCCAGGCGTAGGCCCGGCGGAGGACGGGGAGGCCGGTCTCGTCGGAGAGGCGGTGGGGGACCTGGTCCAGCAGGTCCCGGTCGCGGCCGCTGTGGAAGCCCAGCTCCCGGATCTCCTCCCACTGGGT
>CAYVFM010000259.1:0-1769 GCA_964450995.1 uncultured Gemmatimonadota bacterium
GAGCTGCTGCTGGAGGCCGCCCGCGCCGCGGTGGGCGACTACGTGCCCGAGGCGCAGGAGACCTGGCAGCGCCTCACGCGACGGTACCTGCTCAAGGAGGCCGACGTCGAGCCGAAGGTCACCCTGGCCGCCGACGAGAACTGGCTCACCTACACGGTCCGGTACGCAGTGGAGCACCGCCGACGCGGGTCGGTGAAGGACACGCTCTGGCGGGAGGTCCTGGACCGGATCGAGGCGGCCGGCGACGCGGTGGAGCTCGCCACCGCCAGCCAGGAGGTGACGGTCACGCCCGACTCGGAGCTGGGCGTGCGGCGGCCGGAGGAAGACGGGACACCGTGAGCCACGTTCCCGCCCCCGTCCGTCGGGCGACGGCCGTGGCCGGGACCCTGGCCCTGGCCCTCGGGCCGGGCTGCGACGGCGGGACGGACGCGCCCCCGGTGACGCACACTGACTCCGCCGGCGTCGAGATCGTCGAGAACACCGGCGAGGGATGGCCCGCGGGTGCCGGGTGGGAGCTGGCCGCCTCCCCGGCCGTGGAGATCGGGGGGAGCACGGGCGCCGATGCCGATCATCTCTTCCGGATCCGGGACGCCGCCCGTCTCCCCGACGGCCGCATCGTGGTCCTCAACGCCGGATCCTCTGAGCTCAGGATCTACGACGCCGGGGGGAGCCATCTGCGGTCCGTCGGCTCGGAGGGCGAGGGCCCCGGAGAGTTCCGCCAGCTGGCCCGGATGGACGTCTCCGGCGACACGATTCACGCGTTCGACCTCTCGAGCCGGCGCGTCTCGGTGTTTCTGCCCGACGGCACGCTGGTCCGAAGCTTCACCCTGGAGCGGCCCCGGGAAGAAGCCTTCCCGGACTACGTCGGACGGCTCCCCGACGGATCGATCCTGGCCCGCGTCACCGACTTCGGCGGCATGATGCAGGGCGGGGAGACGGAGGTCACCCGGCGACCGGTGACGTTCCACGTCTACGGACCCGAGGGGATGCCCCGGGACAGCGTGGCCACCCTACCGGGCCAGCGGCGCTTCGTCCGGCGCTCCGGGAACGCGATCCAGATCCGCACCCTCCCCTTCGAGCCCCGCCCCGTGGCCGCGGTGGGAGGGGACCGCGTCTACCTGGGCGACGGCCGGGAGCACAGGATCGACGTCCGGACCGGCGACGGCCGTCTCCTCCGCTCGATCCGGGTCGATCGCGACCCGGAGCCGATCACCGACGAGCTGCGGGAGGCCTACGTCCGCGAGCAGCTCGAGGAGGCGGAGGACGCCGAGGCCCGACGCTCTCTCCGGGAGACGTACGGGGAGATGCCCTTCGGCGAGAGCGTCCCGGCCTACACCGATCTGCTGGTGGACGCCGCCGGCAACCTGTGGATGGAACATCCGACGCTCCCGGGCGACTCGGGCCGGACGTGGACGGTCTTCGACTCGACCGGGGTCCGGCTGGGACCCGTGCGGATGCCGGAGCGATTCTCGCTCATGGCCGCCGGCGAGGACTGGGTCCTGGGCCGCCGGGAGGACGAGCTCGGGGTGGAGCGGGTGGAGCTGATCCCGCTCCGGAAGGCGGGGCGGTAGGAGCGCGACCGCCGGGGGGTCGATCAGCCGCCGGCCAGTCCGGTCAGAGCAGGACCACCAGCCCCCAGAACCCGGTCGCCGCGGCACACATCAGCAGGCACATGGCCGTCAGGTGCTTCGGCTCCATCTCCGCCAGCCAGCCTACCAGCAGGCCCGTGGCCACGCTGGCCGCGAGCAGGATCAGCAGGGTCGTCGTCA
>CAYVFM010000260.1:0-1753 GCA_964450995.1 uncultured Gemmatimonadota bacterium
GTGAGCGGCGACGCCGCGCTGGTCCGGGTCGCCTGGGTGCCGGGCCGGGCCGAGCCCGACCGCCGGGCCGAGATGACGACGCAGTGGCTCTCGGGCGAGACGCTCGCGGTGGAGGAGGAGGGCCGCGGACGCTGGATCCGGGTCCGGGACCCCGGGGGCTACGGCGCCTGGGTGGACGGGGGCGGCCTGGTCCGGACGTCGACCGGGGAGGCGGAGCGCTGGCGCGAGCGGGCCACCGCCTGGTCGATGGGCACGGACCTGGCGCCGGCGCCCGGCGAGCGCGCGGGCCCGCCGCCCCCCCGCTGGCTCCCCTGGGGTGCCCGGGCGGCGCCGGAGGGGGACGGACGGCTGGAAGTGGCGGGCGGCGCCCGGGTCATGCCGGTGGAGCCCGCGGCGGTGGTGACCGACCGGGCCGACCGGTTCCCCCGGACCGGCGACGCGGTGGTCCGGACGGCCCGCCGCTGGCTGGGCGTCCCCTACCTGTGGGGCGGCCGGACGCGCGAGGGGGTCGACTGCTCGGGGCTGGCCCGGGCGGTCCTCGCGGCCCACCGGGTCGAGCTGCCCCGCGACAGCGGAGACCAGCGGGCCGCCCTGCTCGGCGAGCCGGGGGGCGAGGGCGGGACCCCGCCCCTGGAGGGAGAGGCCGGCGAGCTCCTCTTCTTCGGTCCGGAGGACGGCGGCACGGACCACGTGGCCCTCCGGGTGGGGGGCAGCCGTGTCCTGCACGCCGCCGCCGGGAACGGGCAGGTGGCCGAGGACGACCTGGCCGGCGACGGACCGATGGCCCGGCGGCTCCGGGATCGCCTCCGGGCCGCGGCCCGGCCGCTGGCGGAGGTCGGGGCCGAAGGCTAGCCGGGCGGCCCCGGGGCGGAAGGCTGGCCGGGCTCCGGAGCGGAAGGCCGGCGGGACCTCGGGCGGAAGGTCCTGCGGGCCTCGTCCGGGCTCAGGCCTCCAGCACCACGAAGGCCGTGGCCACCCCGGCCTCGTGGGTCAGGCTCACGTGGGCGCGCCCGGCGCCCGCCTCTTCGATCCGACGGCGCGTGGTCCCGCTGGTTTCCAGCCGCGGCCGGCCGTCGTCTTCGACCACCACCTCCACCTCACGCCAGGCGGTCCCGGCCCCGAGGCCCGTGCCCAGCGCCTTCAGGAGGGCCTCCTTCGCCGCGAAGCGGGCCGCGTAGCACTCCCAGGGCGGATCCCGCTGCTCGCAGTATTCGCGCTCGGCCGCGGTGAAGAGGCGCTCGCGGGCTCGCCGGGGGCGGCGCTCCAGGACGCCCTCGATGCGCGAGACCTCCACTTGGTCGACGCCGACGCCGACGATCACTGCGACCCTCCGCTGGTGCCCGGGACGGCCGCCGGACGGAAGCGAGGCGGCCCGTTCGAACCCGCATCCTATGGCCCCGCCCGGGCGCCGGCCAGCGCCGTTGCACCGTTTCCGGCGTCCGCTCATATTGGCGCACCCGATTGAGAACCATTTTCAACTAGCGGCGCCGAGGCGAGGAGATCGATGGTAGGAAGGACGAGGGGCCCCGGGCCCGGAGAGACGGTCGCGACGGTGAGGGGCGTGCTCGCACCGGCGGTCCTGGCGCTGGCCCTCTCGGCCGCCGCCGGGCCGGCCGCCGCCCAGCAGGACGGGCGATCCGTGGCCGAGCGGGCCGGCGACGTGGCCTCGATGGTCGATCTCACGGTGACCGAGTACGCCGACGCGGTGGCCGACGGCGAGGTCGTCAACCGGATGGAATACCAGGAGGCCCGC
>CAYVFM010000261.1:0-1747 GCA_964450995.1 uncultured Gemmatimonadota bacterium
GGCAGGTACGCCTCGTCGGCGACGAGCAGGCGCCCGGTCTTCTCCACCGACTCGAGGACGGTCTCGGCGTCCAGCGGGACGAGCGTGCGCGGGTCCACCACCTCCACCGAAATCCCCTCCTCGGCGAGGGTATCGGCGGCGGCGAGGGCGTGGTGGACCATCGCCAGGGTGGCCACCACGGTCACGTCGGCCCCCTCGCGCCGGACCGCGGCCTCGCCGAACGGCGTGGCGTACTCCGGGTCCTCGTACTCGTCGGGGACGGGCCGGCGCAGGCCGTAGAGCGACTTGTGCTCGAAGAACAGCACCGGGTTGTCGTCGCGGATGGCCGCCTTCATCAACCCCTTGGCGTCCATCGGCGTCGCGGGCAGTGCGACCTTGACGCCCGGGACGTGGGCGAACCACGAGTAGAGCGTCTGGGAGTGCTGTGGGCCCATGTTGTGTCCGCCGCCACAGGGCAGCCGGATCACCAGCGGAACGCTCACCTGCCCGCCGGTGAGGTGGCGGAGCATCGCGGCCTGGTGGGTCAGCTGGTCGATGGCGACGGAGAGGAAGTCGCCGAACTGGAGCTCCACGATCGCCCGCATCCCGTCGATGCCGGCGCCGATGGCGGCCCCGATCGCGGCGACCTCCGAGGCCGGGATGTTCCGGACCCGCTCACTGCCGAACTCGTCGGCGAGGCCGCTCGTCACGCCGAAGGGCGGGGCGGTCGCGATGTCCTCCCCCATCTGGAACACCGTCTCGTCGCGGCGCATCTCCTCGGCCATCCCCCGCCGGATGGCTTTCCTGACGTTGGGCTGGTCCCGTCGCTCCTCGGGGACCACGTCCCGCCTGAACGGGCTCCGCTCGAAGAGGTCCTCGCCGCTCATGCCCAGAGGTCCTCGTAGGCCTCCTCCGGCTCGGGGAACGGGCTCTCTCTGGCGAACTCGACCGCTTCCGCCACTTCGTCCTCCACGCCGGCCGCCATCTCCTCGAACTCCCCCTCGGAGATGACGCCCTCGGCCTCGAGCCGCGCGCGGAACCGCGGGATCGGGTCCTGCTCGAACGCGTCGGCCATCTCTCCCTCGGAGCGGTACTTCTGCGGGTCGTGGGTCAGGTGGCCGTCTAAGCGGACCGTCTTCGCTTCGATCAGCGTGGGCCCGCGACCGGCCCGCCCGCGCTCGACCGCCTCGGCGACGGTCCGGTACACCGCGATCGGGTCGTTACCGTCCACGAGTTCTCCCGGCATGCCGTAACTCGCGGCGCGCCCGGCCACGGAGGTGCCGGTGATGGCCTCCTCCGCGGGCTGGGAGACGTTGTACTCGTTGTTCTCACAGAGGAGCACGAGCGGGAGGTCCCACATCGCGGCGAGGTTGGCCGCCTCGTGGATGGCGCCCTCGTTGGCAGACCCCTCGCCGAAGTAGGCGAGGCTCACGCGGTCGGTCCCGCGGAGCTTCTGGGCGAGCGCCTTCCCCCCCGCCACGGGCACCTGGGCGGCGATGATGCCCCCCATGCCAATCACGCCGCGCTCGGCGTCAGTCACGTGGTAGGACTTCCCCGCGTTGTACCCGTCCTTTCGCATGTATAGCTCGGCCAAGATACGCCCGGGGTCGAGCCCGCTCGCGACCTGAGGCGCCTGGCCGCGGTGGGTCGTGAACTGGAAGTCCCCCGGCTCCAGCGCCGCGGTCGCCCCCGTCGCGATGGCCTCCTGACCGGTGGAGAGCGACGGCGGGATGCCCTCGACCCGCTCCTCCTTCCAGGCGTCGCCCCA
>CAYVFM010000262.1:0-1744 GCA_964450995.1 uncultured Gemmatimonadota bacterium
GGATCCGCTCGCCGCCCTCCAGCTCCTCGTCGGGGTCCAGCACGTGGACCGCGCCGCCCGGCTGGCTCTTGGCCCGGAACATCGCCCGGTCGGCGCGCCGCACCAGCTCGTCGCCGCTCTCGCCGTGGCTCTTCTGGCCGGTGAGCGCGCCGGCCAGCGTGACGCCGACGCTGGCCGTGAGGTACAGCCGCTCGCTCTCGATCCGGATCGCCTCGTCCAGGGCCTGCAGGAAGCGCTCGGCCGCCCGGGTGGCGTCGTCCTCCCGCTCCACCTCCTCGACGACGACGGCGAACTCGTCGCCCCCGAAGCGGGCCACGGTGTCCTCCTCCCGGAACGTGGCCTCCAGCCGGTGGGCCACCTCCACCAGCACCCGGTCGCCGGCGACGTGGCCGAGGCTGTCGTTGATCCGCTTGAACCGGTCCAGGTCGATGAAGAGCACCGCCAGGGCGGAGCCCTCCCGCTCGACCCGGGCCAGGGCCTGCTCCAGGCGGTCCCAGAAGAGGGTGCGGTTCGGCAGGCCGGTCAGCTCATCGCGGAGCGCCTGCTCCTCGAGCCGCTCCTCGAAGTGCTTCCGGCGGGTGACGTCCAGCATGACGCCCCGGAGGTACCTGGGCTCTCCCTCGTCCTGGACCACCGAGACGATGTCCCGGACCCAGACCGAGTGGCCGTCGGCGTGGCGGAAGCGATACTCGAACTCGTGGTCCTCCCCCTCGCTCGTCTGCTGGCGGCAGAAGCGGACGGCCTCGTCGCGATCCTCCCGGTGCAGGTGCTCTGGCCAGAAGCCGGGCTCGTACCAGGCCTCCTGCGGGTAGCCGAAGATCTCCTCCACCTGCGGGGCCACGTAGGTGAAGGTCCAGTCCGGGAAGCTCATCTCCCACGGGACGACGTCCACCGCCTCGACGAGACGCCGATAGCGCTCCTCGCGCTCGCGCAGGGCCGCCTCCAGCCGCCGCTTCACGGTGACGTCCCGGATGACGCCCTGGTAACCGCCGACCTGGCCGTCTTCGTCCCGCCAGGGAGTGGCCGTCAGGAGGCAGGTCAGCTCGGTGCCGTCCCGACGCTGCAGGGCGACCTCGAAGTCCTTCACGAAGCCCGAGTCCTCGATCTCGCGCTGGAAGCGGAGGCGGTCGTCGGCGTCCACGTAGAGCTCCCGGACGTCCAGCCCCTCCAGCGCCTCCCGCTCGTGGCCGAACATCTCGACCATGGCCGGGTTGGCCTGGACGATCGCTCCGTCCCGGGTGGTCCGGTAGACGGCGGCGTGGAGGTCCTCGAAGAGGGACCGGTAGCGGCGCTCGCTCTCCCGGAGGGCCCGTCGGACCCGGCGCTGCTCGGTGACGTCCTGGATGATGCTCAGGCTGGCGGGCTCGCCCTCGAAGGTGACCGGGATCGAGCGGACGGTCCCGATCCGCTCCTCTCCGTCCTCACCGACGAGGCGGACGGTCTCGACCTCGGTGGGCTCGCGGCGGTCCTCCACGCGGCGGATCCGCCCCCGGACGGCGTCCTCCTCCTCCGGGTCGACGAAGGCGTAGACGGGTCGACCGACCAGCGCGTCGCGGTCGGCCGCGCCGAGCAGCTCGACGCCGGCGTCGTTGGCGTAGAGGATGGTCCCCTCGCGGTCGACGAACATGGCGACGGGCGCCAGGTCCACCAGATCGCGATAGGTCTCGTCGCCGGCCCGGCGCTCGGTCACGGTGGGACTCCGGATGGAGGGATGCGGAGCGACGCGATGCAGGACGGGCCGCCG
>CAYVFM010000263.1:0-1735 GCA_964450995.1 uncultured Gemmatimonadota bacterium
TCCACCCCACCGAGATCGCCGTCCGCCCGTCGCGGAGGCCCACCGCGGCGTCCAGCCGCACCGTCCCGCCGCCGGAGCCGGGGACCCGCAGCCGGAGCCCCGTTCCGGCGTCGACGTGGGCCCGCTCCCCGGGCCAGCCGTCCGCCCGGTCGGCGGCCGCGGCGGCGTCCACGAAGCCCGCCACGCCGGCCCGCAGGGGACCGAGACGGCCGAGTCCGCCGAGCCAGACGGTCGTCTCCGCGCCGCCGTGGACCAGGCTCCGCCCGAAGGCGGGCCCGGCGATCCGCCCGTCCTCAAGGAGTGGGTGCGCCCGCAGGAGTGGCGCCCGCCCCCGACCGGTGCCGGCCCCGGGCCACAGCGCCAGCGGGGCCCCGCTGGAGGCCCGGCGCACCCCGCCCCGGAGCGTCGCGGTGACGCCGCTCCCCGCCTCGCCCAGCCGGCCCCGGGCGCCCGCGGCCAGCGTGCGGAACGACGGGAGGCCGTCGCCCAGGGGCAGCCACGCCCCGCCGCGCATCCCGGCCGTCCACCCGCCTCCGTCCGACAGCCAGGAGAGCCCCAGTCCCGTGCGCAGGTACCGGTGCTCCCCGGCGCCGATCCGGCCGTCGGCCCACCGGTCGTAGCCCACCGCGGCCCGCCCCCGGAGCCGGCCGGTGATCCACTCGGCCGCCGACAGCACGGCACCGAGCCTCTCCTCGGTGATCTCCTCCGGGTCGGGGAACGTCACGTCGCCCGGCGGCCGCGGCGGCACGGCCTCCGGATCGTAGCTCTGCCGCTCCCAGGCTCCCTCCACGCCCCAGGCCGCGAAGGCTCCGCCCGGCCCCGGGGCCCGCGCCTCCACGGAGACCCGCGGCCGGCCCGGCGTCCACCGCCAGGAGGCGCCCACCGCCTCCCCGCCGCCGGCCGGGCTCGGCCACGAGAGGCGAAGGGTGCGACCCGCCAGGGCCCGGGCGCCGACGGCGGCGGCCCGCGGGAGGCTGGCCGTCGGAGGCTCACGCTCCCAGGCCGCGACCCGCACCTCGGCCCGGTCCCCCTCCAGGGCCCGGTAGTCGACCCGGGCCCGGCGCAGGGCCGGCATCTCCCCGAGACGGCGCCGGCCCCGGAGCAGCCGCCCCGGCGTCAGGGTCGTGCCGGGCGAGAGGCCCAGAAGGTCCAGGGCCGGGCGGTGCCGGGTACGGCGGAGCCCCTGGATCCGGACGTGGTCCACCGTCGGCGCGCCGATCCGGTTCCACGCCCGCAGCGCCCCCCGCCGGTCGCCGGACAGGTACCGGGCCGTCCCCAGCAGGCGCCAGGGATAGGGATCGCCGCCGGAGAGCCGGGCGGCCCGCTCGGCCAGCCGGGCGGCCTCGCCGTACTCCTCCTGCCGGAACCGGACCCCGGCCAGCTCGGACCAGGGCTCGGGACGATCGGGACACAGCTCCGACGCCGCCCGCAGGGCCTCCGCCCCGGCCCCGACGTCCCCGGCCCGGGCCCGCCGCACGCCGTCCCGGAGGAGGGATCCGCACGGGGCCGGCAGGCCCGAGGCGACGTCTCCTGCATCTTCTCCAGCCCCTCCTTCGAGCGCGTCCTCTCCCGAACCCGAAGCCCGGTCGCCCTCCCCGGTCGCCGCCGAATCGGCAAGGGTTTCGGCCACGGAGTCCGCCACGGAGTCTTCTCGGGCATCCCCCGCCGCCGGCGAGCCCTCTCCCGGGAGGACCACCGCCGCCCACCGCTCGGCCGCCGCCCAGGCCTCGCTCCA
>CAYVFM010000264.1:0-1715 GCA_964450995.1 uncultured Gemmatimonadota bacterium
GCCGAGGCGCCGGCGGCGACGCAGAGGGCCAGGAGGAGCGCCGCGGGCGGCAGGCGCGGAGGGCGTCGCAGGGCCGCCGCGGCCAGGCAGGCGATCCCGGCCGCGGCCAGCGGGAGCGACGGCGGCGTCCCGCCGCCCGAGGCGGCCAGGCCGGCGAGGTCGCCCGCCAGCACGGCGATCCCGGCCGCCAGGACCGGGCCCGGCCGGAGGGGGCTCAGGCGGGGGCCGGCCGGGGCGGGGGCTCAGCGGACGTGGAGGTCCTCAGCCCTCCCGGTCGTGGAACTCCTCCCACCGGCGCAGCCGCCGGCGGTTCCGGAGGTCGGCCCGGAGGCCCGCCAGGATGCAGAGCGCCATGCCCGCCAGGACCGAGCCGAAGACCACCACGGGCAGGGAGACCCGCTGCAGGGTGATCAGCCCCAGGTCGACCTGGACCCGTTCGCCGCCGTTGGCAGCGGCGAACGCCAGGGCCACGGCCACCAGGAGGAGGAAGTCCAGCAGCCGCGCCCAGCGGCTCACGCCACGCGCTCCCCGCGGAAGGTGGCGCCGGTCGTGTCCACGAGACGGACCCGGACGTAGTCGCCCTTCTCCTCATCGGGGTCCCCGGGGAAGGCCACGGGCTTGTCGCCCTCGGTCCGGGCCAGCACGTCCCCCTCGGTCTTCGCCGCGCCCTCGACCAGGACCTCGTGGATCTCGCCCACCTGCTCCCGGGCCACCTCGGCCTGGATCTCCCGGTGGAGGTCGATGATCCGCTCCAGCCGCTCCTGGGCCACGGCGTCGTCGACGAAGTCCTCCTCGGGGAACCGGGTGGCCGGCGTCCCGTCCCGCGGGCTGAACCGGTAGAGGAAGGCGTCGTCGAACCGGACCTCGCGCATCAGGTCCATGGTGGCCCGGAAGTCCTCGTCGGTCTCGCCCGGGAAGCCCACGATCACGTCGGTGCTCAGCGCCACGTCCGGCATGGCCTCCCGGGTCATCCGGACCTTCTCCAGGAACTCCTCGGCCGTGTACCGGCGCACCATCCGCTTGAGCATCCGGTCGGAGCCGGACTGCACCGGCAGGTGGAGCTGGCGGCAGACGGCCGGCTCCTCGGCCATCACCTCCAGCAGCTCCGGGGTGACGTCGTTGGGATGGGGGGAGGTGAAGCGCACCCGCCGGAGCCCGTCCACCCGGGCCACGCGGCGGAGCAGGCGCGGGAAGGCCCAGTCCTCCCACTCGTAGGAGTTCACCGTCTGCCCCAGCAGCGTCACCTGGGTGTAGCCACGCTCCACCGCCGTGCGGGCCTCCGACAGGATCTCGCCGGGGTCCCGGTTCTTCTCCCCGCCCCGGACGTAGGGGACGATGCAGAAGGTGCAGCGGTGGTCGCAGCCCCGCTGGACGGTGATCCACGCCGTGACGTCCTCCCCCCGGACCGCCTCGATGCCCTCGTAGTTCTCGTCGGCGTCGAGCTCCAGCAGCTCCTGGCCCCGGGGGCGGTCGCCGAAGCGCATCCGCTCGATGCGGTCGCCCAGGTCCCGGTAGGCGTCCGGCCCGGCCACCAGGTCCACGCCGTCGATCTCCACCAGCTCGTCGCCGATGCGCTGCGCCATGCAGCCGGTGACGCCGAGGACCAGCTCCCGGCCGTCCCCGCGGCGGTGCTGCTGGAGCTGTCCGATTCGGCCCCGTACGCGCTGCTCGGCGTGCTCGCGGACGGCGCAGGTGTTGACCAGGATGACGTCGGC
>CAYVFM010000265.1:0-1708 GCA_964450995.1 uncultured Gemmatimonadota bacterium
CGCCGCCAGGAACGCTCCGACCAGCGCGAAGATGATCTTCCGGTACATATCGGTCGTCCTTTCCGGGGTCACGGCTCTCGGGTCGTCCGTCGGTCGCGACCGCGCTCTCCGCGCGGCCGGGATCGATGCACCCTCCGTACCGGCGGGCGGCAGGGAACGTTCCGTGCATCGTGTGGAAGGCCCCGAGCGGGCCAGGTCCCGAGAACCAGGATCCGGGAGGAGGACCGATGCCGTTGCGCGCCATCGCCGCCGTCGTCCAGCGGGAGGACCGGGTGCTGCTCTGCCGGCGTCCCGAGCGGAAGCGGCACGGGGACAAGTGGGAGTTCCCCGGCGGGAAGACCCGGCCGGGCGAGTCGATCCTCGCCGCCCTCCAGCGGGAGCTGAACGAGGAGCTGGGCGTCCAGGTCCGGTCGGTCGCCGGCGGCCAGATCTCGCTGCCCGACCCGGGCTCCAACTACACCGTGGAGTTCGTCCCCACCGAGATCATGGGCGACCCCCAGCCGCTGGAGCACACCGAGATCGAGTGGGTGCCGATCGACGAGATCGACGACTACGAGCTGGCCCCCGCCGACCGGATCTTCGCCGACCAGCACATGGAGGGGCTGCTGACCGGCTGAGCGCCGGGGCCTACTCCTCCTCCGGGGGGCTCCAGCCGAGGTCTCCTTCCTCCGGCGGGCTCCATCCGCCGTCGCCCCACTCCTCCACCATCTCGTCGTACCGCTCCAGCGCCTCCCGCACCACCTGACGGGACTGCCGCTCCACCGGGTCGTCGGTGGGCTCCAGCCGGCCCGTGGTCCGCACCTCGTAGTGGAAGAGCAGGTGCCGGAGGTCGCCCAGCTTGCCCAGCAGGTAGGGGGCGGCCCGGAGGAGGGCGTCCTCCTCCTCGAGCCGCCGGATCAGGTCGGCCAGGCCGAGCAGGGCCCGTCGAACGTCGCGGTCGTCCGGGGCCCGCGGCTCGTCGTCCTGGCCGTCGGGGGCGGGCTCGCGCGGTTCGTCGGGGGACATCGGGCCTCCGTGGCGGGTGGGGTGGGCGCTCGTGGAGCCATACCCCCGCGCCGCGGGAGGGATCGGGTCCGGTCCCGCCGGCGTCCGGGACGGGCTCGGGCCCGCGCGATCGCCCCCCGGCGGGCCCTCAGGCGGCCGGCCAGAGCCAGCCGAAGGCGCCGGCGGTGAGCAGGCCGTAGAGCAGCCCGTCGGCCAGCATCTTCAGCGAGAAGCCCCAGGGCCGGCCGAACCAGATGGCGTCGCCCACGTAGCCCGCGCCGTAGGCCACCCAGGCCACCGTCCCGGTCACCCGGAAGACCTCCAGGTACTCGGCGCCCGGCTCCAGCGTGCGGCCGGCGACGTAGGCCGCCACCAGGCTCACCGCGGCGCAGTAGAGGAACCACTGGGTCATCTGCTTCCCCATCGACGGGGGGCCGTCCGGCATCACCGTGACGGCCGCCACCGGCCCCTCCCGGAACTTCCGCTGGATCTCCTCCGAGCCGAACGCCTCCCGGTCGGGGGTGTGGGGGACGTGGTACTGGCCGGGCCCGGCGCCGGAGAGGGCGTCGCGGGCCGCCTCCTCGTCCGGGAGCTTCGCGAAATCACCTTTGTGGTGGGGAAGCACCATCCAGACGGCGGAGCTGACCAGGAAGACCAGGACCGCCGCCACGAGGATCGGGAGCCAGAGAGCGCCGAGGGTCACCATGCGAGCCTCCAGGCGAGG
>CAYVFM010000266.1:0-1704 GCA_964450995.1 uncultured Gemmatimonadota bacterium
GTGGAAGTCGTCCCGGACCACGGCGGTCACCGGGCCGCTCCGGCGCACGGCGAAGCGGTCCCGCAGCCAGTCGGGGACGGGGCTCTCCTCGGGGGTCGGGTCCGTCATGACGTCTCCAACATACCGAAACACATCCAGGAGATATCCAACAGGACATACCCAACACATCTCCAACGCGGCCGATCCGGCCGACGTTCGGCGCGTCCCCCCCTGCCATGCTGGCTGCGCCTCCGCGGCGACGTCCCCGCGGAGACGCCCCGGTCTCCGATCCCTCCCCGCCTCCCGGTAGATTCGGGGACGCCATGGTCCGCCCCGAGCAGCGTCCGTACCCCGTCCTCCACGTCCTCCACGTCCACCTCGGCCCGGCTCCCCCGGCCGACGCCGCGGCTCCGACGGAGCTGATGCGGGAGCTGCGGCGCCGGCACCGCGACGAGATCCGGCAGACGGCGGTCCTGGCGGCGGCGTCGACGCCGGCGGGGAGCGAGCCGCCGGTCCCCGCGGAACGGATCCGAACGGCCGCCGCCGGGCCGCGGGCGAGCCTCGGCCCCCTCCCGGCGGGGGTCCATCCCCGCGTCCTCGTGGCCGTGGGCCGGGCCCTGGCGGAGCTGGTGGAAGCGCCGGGCGGGGGGCGGAGCGCCGTGCAGTGGCCCGTGCCGGAGCGGTGGGCCGTGGTCCACGCCCACGGGGCCGCCGCGCTCCGGGCCGTGTGGCTGGCGGCCGGGTGGCGGGGCAGGAACCCGGGGCTCCTGGCGAGCCCGCTCCCCGGCGACGCGTCCCCTCCCGCCGGGCTGTGGCGGAAGGCGGATCTGGTGGCGCCCCCGGGGCGGAAGGGCCGCGAGGCGCTGGCGCGGCGGGGCGTGGAGCGGCGCCGCCTCCGGACGCTCTCCCCCGACGACGCCGGCGGCCACCTGCGGCTGTACCGGCGTCTGGCCGAGAGGGAGAGGCGCCGGGTCCAGCCCGTGGACTGGACCCTGGCGGGGCCCCGGGAGCGGGGCGCCCCGGAGGGCGGAGGGCGCCGATGAGCTCATCTTCCTCCCCCCCGTCCTCCCGACCCTCTCCATCTGCCTCATCTCCCTCATCCGCCGGCCCGACGGACGGCCTCCGGGAGGCCGCCGAGGAGGCGGCGGCCCGCGCCGGGCTCGCCGCCCTGGCCTCCCTGCCTGCCTCCGCCGCCCGCGGGCTCGGCGCCGCCGGAGGGTGGCTGGCCTGGGGCGCCGGGCTGCGCCGGGGCGTGGCGGAGCGCCAGATCGCCGCGTCCTTCCCGGACCGCCCGCGCCGCTGGGTGCGCTCCACCGCCCGGGGCGCGTACCGGCACTTCGGCCGGGAGCTGGCGGAGATCGCCCGCCTGGACCCGGGCCGCCCGGGACGGATCCGGAGCGTCGTGGAGCGGGTCGAGGGAGCCGATCGCCTGGCGGAGGCCTGCCGCCGGGCGGTGGAGGAGGGGCCCGGCGGCGCCGTCCTCGTGGCGGGACACCTGGGCAACTGGGAGGTGGGGCTCGCCGCCCTGGGCGCCTCCGACGTGCCGTCCTCGGTGGTCGTGAAGCCGCAGCGGAACCGCGGCGTGGACCGCCTGGTGCGCCGCCGGCGCGAGGCCCTGGGCGTGGAGCCCATCGAGATGGGCCGCGCGGCCCGCGACGCCCCGGCGGCCCTCCGGGACGGGCGGGTGGTGGTCCTCGCCGCCGACCAGGACGCCCTGCAGCGGGG
>CAYVFM010000267.1:0-1701 GCA_964450995.1 uncultured Gemmatimonadota bacterium
CGAAGGCGGTCCGGGCCAGGGCCTGCAGCATGGGCGTGGGCCCGCACCCCATGAGGACCGGGTCGTCGGAGAGGTCCATCCCCTCCACCACCAGCCCCTGGCTCCCGGCCCCGCCGTCCTCGGTCCAGATCTCCACCTCGCCCCGGGTGAGCTCCCGGATGAGGTCGGGGTCGAAGACCCGGGCGCCGGTGCGCTCGCCGTAGAGCAGCCGCACCTCGTGCCCGCGGTCCCGGAACTCGGGCGCCAGGAAGAGGAAGGGGGCGAGGCCCACGCCGCCGGCCACGCAGAGCGACGGGCGCCCGGGCTCGGGCCGGAAGGCGCTGCCCAGCGGGCCGAGCAGCAGGACGTCGTCGCCGGGGTCCAGGGCGCCGAGCCGCCGGGTCCCGGCCCCGAAGGCCCGGACCAGGAGCCCGATCACCCCCTCCGGCGACCGCCAGCCCACGCTGAAGGGCCGGGGGATGAAGGGGGCGCCGGTGTTCCCGACCCCGAAGCCGATCATCAGGAACTGGCCGGGCTCGCTGGCGGCGGCGATCTCCGGGGCCTCCACCTCGAGCCACCAGGTGGCCTCCGCCACCTCCCGGTTCCGGACCACCGGGGCCCAGTGGCGGCGGGGCCTGGCCCGATCCTCCCGCAGCGGGGTCGGCTCCGCGGCGCCTCCGCCGGTGGCCGTCGTCGCCGTCACTCGCCGCTGTGGTTGCCGGCCAGGCGCTGCCGGTACTGCTCGAAGTAGCGCACCACGGCGTCCGCGATGGCGGCGCCGACCTCGCCCTGGCCCCGGTCGCCGGTCAGCCACCGGGACTCGTTCGGGTTCGTGAGGAAGCCCATCTCCACCAGCACCGCCGGCATGCTGCCGCTGGCTCCCACCAGCACCAGGAAGCCGGCCTGCTTCACGCCCCGGTCCGGGCCGCTGTGCACCGGCCGCAGCTGGTTCTGCGTGTAGCCGGCCAGCCGGCTCGACTCCCGCACGTTGATGTCCTGGTCCAGGTCGGCGAGGATGAACTGCAGGTCGTTCAGGTCCGGCGACTCCTCGCCGCGCTCGTACTTGACCGAGGCGTTCTCCCGCATCGCCACCTGGCGGGCCTCCTCGGTCTGGGCCGGCGACAGGAAGTAGGTCTCGAAGCCCCGGGCGCTCCGGGTCCGGCTGGCGTTGGCGTGGAGCGAGAGGAAGAGGTCGCCGCCCTCCTCGATGGCGAACTGCGAGCGGTCCTGCAGGGCGATCAGCGTGTCCCGATCGCGGGTGAGGATGGCCTCCACCCGGGGCTCGTCCGCCAGCGCCCTCCTGATCTCCCGGGCCACGGCCAGGGTCACGTGCTTCTCCCGCCGCCCGCGGGGACCGATGGCGCCGGGGTCACGGCCGCCGTGGCCGGGGTCGATGATCACCCGGAAGGGCTCGTCCTCGAAGGGGGAGACCCGCGTCAGGCGCCGCCCCTCCACCTGCCACTCCTCCCCCTCCGTGGCCTCAGGCAGCCACCGGGTCAGGAGCTCCGCCGGCACCCAGGCCGTGCCGTCCTCCACGTACGGCGGGTTGGAGAGCTGGTAGACCCGGCCGCCGTGGCGCAGGAAGGGGGAGCCGGGCCTCAGCTCCAGCGTCTGGCCGCCGGGGCCCTGGCCCAGGATCCGCTGGTCCTCGCGCCGCAGCGACCCGACCGGCGTCGCGCCCAGATCCTCCGCCGCCACCGCCGGGTAACCGCGGTCGCGGGT
>CAYVFM010000268.1:0-1675 GCA_964450995.1 uncultured Gemmatimonadota bacterium
CGACTTCACCGGCGAGGGCTGGAGCCCGAGGGCGGAGACGATCCCCCGCTTCGTGGCCCGCTACGCCCGCCCCGGCGTCGCCGAGCTCGTCGACGCCGGCGGCGGACGGCCGCCGGTGGAGTTCCTCCCCTACGACTGGTCGCTGAACGCCGCCGTCCCGCCGGCGGCGGACACGACGGCCGCGGGGGACGTGGGCGCCGCGGACACGGCGGCCGCGGAAACGGCAGCCGCGGACCGGTCGGACGCCCGGGAGGGGGCGGAGGCCCCGGCGGGCGCCCGCGAGTCCGGCTGGGTGGCCGACCTGCGGCGGTGGGTCGACGGCCTCGGCCCGGCGGGCCCGATCGCCTACGGGCTCGCCTACGTCCTGGCCACCGTCCTGTTCGTGCCGGGCAGCGCCCTGACGGTGGGGGCCGGCGTGGCCTTCGGGCTCCTCTGGGGGACCGTGCTGGTCTCGGTGGCCTCGACGGTGGGCGCGGCGCTGGCCTTCCTGCTCGCCCGCCACCTCCTGCGCGAGCGGGTGGCGGGCTGGGTGGAGGGGCGCCGGAAGTTCGAGGTGGTCGACCGGGCGGTGGGCGAGAAGGGATGGAAGATCGTCGCGCTCACTCGCCTGTCGCCGATCCTCCCCTTCAACCTGCAGAACTACGCCTACGGGCTGACGAAGGTGAGCTTCCCCGGCTACGTGCTGGCCTCCTGGGTGGCGATGCTGCCGGGCACCCTGCTGTACGTCTACCTCGGCGCGGCCGGGGCGCAGGTGGCCAGGGCGGCCACGGGGGCGGCGAGCTGGGGCCGGACCGCCCTGCAGGTGGTGGGGCTGCTGGCGACGCTGGGCGTGGCCTGGATGGCCGCCCGCATCGCCACCCGGGCCCTGCGCGAGGCGGCCGGCGAAGAAGCGGTGGAGGGGAGCGCCTGAGATGGCCGGCTCCACCCTCCTGGCCGTCCTGGCCCATCCCGACGACGAGGTCGGGTGCGCGGGTACCCTCCTGGCCCAGCGGGCGAGGGGGGACGAGGTGCACGTGGCCTTCCTCACCGACGGGGGGATGACCGAGGCGCTGGGGGACCGGTCGCCGGAGGAGGTGGCCGGGCGCCGCCGGGAGCAGGCCCGGGAGGCCGCCGGGATCCTGGACGTCGAGCCCCATTTCCTGGGGATGCCCGACACGGGGCTGGCCCCCGGCCCGGAGCCAGCGGCGGAGGTGGCGCGGCTCGTCGCCCGCGTCCGGCCCGACGGGCTGCTCACCTTCGGGGAGGCCTGGATCCGGGGGCTCCGCCATCCCGACCACCAGGCGGCCGGCAAGATCGCCCGGGACGCGATCACGCTGGCCCGGCTCCGGAAGCGGGTGGCGCCCGAGGAGCCCCACCGCGCCTTCTGCCCGGTCTTCTGCTTCCGGGGCCGCCACTCGAGCCTGCCGGCGGTGGCGGTGGACGTGGAGCCCCACCTGGAGACGATCTACCGGCTGGGCCGCTTCTACCAGGAGCGGATCGGCTTCGGCGACCCCGACTGGATCGAGCGCCGGCTCCGGTGGATCGGCGACCGCTGGGGGGTCCCCTACGCGGAGGAGTGGGAGGCCTGGGAGTCGGAGGCCGGCCGGGTGCGCGACGCGCTGCTCCCGGCCGAGCCCGAGGGCCCGCCGATGCCCGAGACGCGCGACGGGCCGGTCGAGGGCTGAGCAGCCGGCGG
>CAYVFM010000269.1:0-1674 GCA_964450995.1 uncultured Gemmatimonadota bacterium
TCAGGCCTCCGTGCCGCCCTCCAGCAGCTCGGGGTCCTGGACCACCAGGCCGGCGTCCCGGCCCCAGGCGCGGGTCTCCAGCTCCCAGGCGCCCTCGCGCAGGGCCATCGAGGGGATGCGCCAGGGCTCGGCGTCGCGCTCCACGGTGTCGGCGCGGCGGAAGGCGCCGGAGCTCTCCAGGACGTGGACGATCCGCACGAGCAGCTCGCCCAGGTCGTCCGCCCGCCCGGACCGGTCGGTGTCGACGGCCAGCCGCAGGGCGGGACCCCGGGCCCGGAAGAGGATCAGCTCCACGCCCTCGCCCTCGCCGGCCAGCGGGTGGCGGCAGCCGTAGCCCTCCACCGCGTCCCAGCCCTCGCCCTCCACCAGCCCGCGCTCGTGGAGGAGCTCGAAGACGCGGCGGGCCGGGGGATCGGCGGATTCCGAGAAGACGTCGTTCCGCAGGCTCACGACACGGCCTCCCGCAGCTCGGCGTCGTCGGCTTCCCGGGCGGCCTCCAGCACGGGCGTGACGGAGGGGTGGTCGGGCCAGCGCTCGGCCAGCCCCTCCAGGACGGCGACGGTGACCTCCGAGCGTTCCGCCAGCCGGTGGCCGAACAGCTTCTTCTCCCAGACCAGGTCCACCAGCTCCCGGCGGACCCGCTCGGGGCCGCCGCGGGCCAGCGCCCGGACGGCGGCGCGCCGGAGGTGGCCCGGCCGCTCCTGGTCCCGGGCCAGCTTGGTCAGCCGCTCCTCCTGGTCGGCGGGCCAGTCGCCCTCGGCCGCCGCGGCCAGGGCCAGGTGCTGGACGCGGTCGGTCTCGTCCTGGAGGCCGATCCGGAGGGCGTCCTCCCGGTCCCGCGGGTCGTCCAGCGCCAGCTTCAGCGCCTCGAAGCGGACCCGGGGGTCGGGGTCCTCGCACTGCCGGAGGGCGGAGAACCCGCCGGGGATCTCGTCCAGCTCCTGGAGGAGAGCCAGCATGTTCCGGCGGACGAACCAGCGCTCGTCGTCGAGCCGCTCCACCACCAGCTCGCCCAGGGGCAGGTCCAGCTCGGAGAGCCAGTCGTAGACGGTGCGACGGTGGGAGCGCTCCTCCAGCTCGGAGACGGCGTCGAGCAGGGCCTCGTAGACGGGCTTCTCCGTCCAGGGATACCCGAGGATCTCCTCGACGGCCTCCACGTCCGGCGGATCGCGCTTGAGCAGGCTCCGGACCTCGGCCGGCGCCTCCAGCTTCAGGCGCAGCATCTCCAGCGCCCGGACGGCGGCGACCCGGAGGGGCGTGGGCAGGGACGGATCGCCGGCGTGCTCGGCCACCGCCGGCTCGACCGACGGCGGGCAGAAGGCCTCGGCTGCGGCCAGGGCCAGGCGGAGGAGCCCCCGGTCGTCGGAGCGGAGCCCGGCCTGGACGGCGTCGTCCCGCTCCCCGGGGTCGCCGATGGCCACCCGGAAGGCCTCCTCCCGGACCCGCTCGTCGGGGTCCTCCAGGAAGGGCAGGGCCGAGAAGGTTTGCGGCGTCTCGGGCAGCTCCCGGAGGAGGGTGAGCATGTTCCGACGGACGAACCAGCGCTCGTCCTCGAGACGCCGGACGATTCCCTCAATTGGGGGACGCTCCAGGCCGGTGAGGTGGTCGAGCACGCCCCGCCGCGCCTCCCGGTCGTCCAGCTCCGAGAGCGCGTCGAGGAGGGCCTCCGGGTCG
>CAYVFM010000270.1:0-1674 GCA_964450995.1 uncultured Gemmatimonadota bacterium
CCTTCGTGCTCTTCTCCACCCAGCTCGGGATCGTCGACACCGTCACCCGCATCTCGGGCAGCATCTTCTACGAGCGCTACGGCCGCCACACCGACTTCTGGACCCTCAAGCGCACCTTCCTGCTCTTCCTCACCGTGATGGTGGCGGCCTCGATGGGGATCATCGCCCTGTCGTGGCTGGGAGGACGGGGCGTCGAGGGGCTCCAGCCCGACTTCCTGGTGCTGATCGCCGGGCCCTTCACCATCGCCAGCATGTACGCCTTCGCCCTGGTGGTGGGCTACATGAACGTCCGGC
Organism: uncultured Gemmatimonadota bacterium; assembly: GCA_964450995.1. Classification (GTDB taxonomy): domain Bacteria; phylum Gemmatimonadota; class Gemmatimonadetes; order Palauibacterales; family Palauibacteraceae; genus CAYVFM01. Next base: position 295 of record CAYVFM010000270.1, read on the forward strand.
GGCTGCCGGAGAGCCTCCGGACGCCGCGGTGGAAGCGGGCGGGGATGGTCTGGGCGGCGATCCTCTGGGGCTGGTTCACCGCCGAGCAGATCAGCCGGACGGTCCTCGAGCGGGTGGTGGGCGCCGACGCGGCCGTGGTGGAGTCGGTGATGGCCTTCCACCCGGTCCGCGTCGCGCTCTACCTGCTCTGGGCGGCCTCGGTGGTCTGGTTCGCGCGGGCGATCCTCGGCTCCCCCGCCCGGGGGCCGGCCGAGGGCTGAGGTCCCGCGCGCGAAAGCCCCGCCGTCCCCGGCGGGGCCCGCGCTCTCGGTCGACGGAGGCGGTCCGGCTCAGTCCTCCCCCTCCAGCGCCCGGTCGATCTTCCGCTGCAGGTCCTGCAGGTGCATCCGCGTCTCGCGGTCGCCGGCCGCGGAGATCCGATCCGAGATCCGCGTCACGAGGTCCTCCAGCTCGCCGCGGGCGAGAGCCCCGACGTCGCTGTCGTTGTCCAGCTTGGCGACCATCTCGGACGTCCAGGCCCGCTGCAGGTTGCGGCGGTAGACGTCGATCGTGAACCGGTCGCCGCCCTCCAGCTCCGACCAGACGCCCTCCCGGACGTCCGACATCATCTCCGCCGGCGCGTAGGCGTCGCCGCCGCTCCGCACCGCCGCCTGCTCCACCAGGCGGTTGAGCCGGTCGTCGGTCAGGAGGTCGCGGAGCAGGTCGGCCTGCTCGTCGCGGATCCGCTCCACGGTGCCCGAGGGCTCGAACCGGCGCAGGAGGTCCGACCGGATCAGGAAGTCCGGCGTCCGGAAGGCGTTCTCCACCAGGAACTCCATCGCCTCCCGCTGCCGGTCGGCCGGGACCGGGTCGTGGACGACCCCCTCCTGCCCGAAGTGCTTCCGGGTCTGGTAGACGCCGCCCACCACGGTGACCACGTGGCCCATCTCACGGGCCCACTGGCCGACGACGTGGCCGTACATGTCCTCCAGGTCCTCGTAGCTCTTCCCCTCCTCCGTCGTGGCGTCCAGCAGCATGTCCATCACCCGCTCCAGGTTCCTGAGCCCCAGGCGGGTGGCCTCCACGGGGTCCGAGCCCAGGTCCTCGGTCTGGGCGCTCGGGTCGATGCCGTCGGCCGAGCCGAAGAGCAGCCACGGGTTGTCGCTCTGGCGCCGGGCGATCTCGTCCAGCGCCTCCTGCTCGCCCTCGGGCCCGCCCTCCAGGGGCCGGTAGCCCCACTCCACGGCGAACTCGTCGTAGGGGCCGATCTTGGGCATCAGCCGCACGTCGTCGCCCGGCTGGGCGACGTAGTTGAAGCGGCCGTAGTCCATGATCGAGGCCTCGTTCCCGTGCTCCCGCGTGAAGGAGGAGCTGCGGAGGGAATCCACCGGGAAGGCGGAG
>CAYVFM010000271.1:0-1672 GCA_964450995.1 uncultured Gemmatimonadota bacterium
GGAGAGGAGCGACGACCCCGATGACCCGCTTCAAGGTGATCTTCGCCGACCGCAGCATCGAGGTCCGCCGGGCGGCCCGCGTCGAGAAGGCCGGCGAGCGTGTCCGGCTGGTGGGGGAGGGCGGCGAGGAGGTCGCCGCCTGGGACGCCGACGAGGTCGACTCGATCCAGGAGGTCGAGGAGCCCGAGGACCGGGCCCAGCCGCAGTGGTCGGACTGAGGGCGGGAAAGAGCCCCGTGGCGATCCTGGTCTGCGTCCTGATCCTGGCGGCCTGCTCGCCTTTCCAGGAGCCGCCGCCGGTGACCTTCGAGCGCGCGGTGATCGAGGTCGGGGGCTCTCCCTACGCGCTGGCCGCGGCCGACGTGACCGGCGACGGCCACACCGACCTGGTGGCGGCCGACCAGGCCGGCGGCCGGGTGGTGGTGCTGGAGAACGACGGGCGGGGCGGCTTCGCCCGGCTCGGCGCCCACCCGGCCGGCCCCGAGCCCGGCGGGCTGGCCGTGGCCGACTTCGACGGGGACGGCCGCCCGGACCTCGCGGTCGCCAACCACGAGACCGACCGGCTCACCCTCCTCCGGAACCGCGGGGGCGGCGCCTTCGAGGCCGCTCCGGCCTCGCCCCTGGAGCTGGGCGTCGAGCCCCACGTCCACCTGGTCGCCGCCGCCGACCTGGACGGGGACGGCCACGCCGACCTGGTGGTCGACCACCGCGACGCCGGGGGGCTCCGGATCTTCCGGGGCCGGGGCGACGGCGGGTTCGAAGGCGGGACGACCGTCTCGATGGGGGGCGACCCCTACCGGGCGATCCGGGTCGTCGACCTGGACGGCGACGGCCACCTCGACCTCGCCACGCCCAACGAGCGCGAGGTGGGGATCCGCCTGGGGCGGGGGGACGGCACCTTCGGGCCGCGGCGGAACGTGGACGTGAGCCCGCTGGCGCCCTTCGCCCTGGCGGCGGGGGACGTGAACGGGGACGGGGCGGTCGACCTCGGGCTGGGCTCGGGCGCCGGGAGCCGGGAGGTCCTGGTGCTGCCGGGGGACGGCTCGGGGGGCTTCCGCTCGGCGCCGGGCGGGGCCTACACGGCCGGGCCCGGGGTCACGTCGATGGACGCCGGGGACCTGGACGGGGACGGGATCGAGGACCTGGTCGTGGCGAGCTGGGACGCCCGTCAGCTCACCCTCCTCTTCGGCGGGGAGGGGCGGCTCCGGGCCCACGAGGTGGAGGCGGGCGAGAACCCCTGGTCGCCGGTCGTGGCGGACCTCGACGGGGACGGCCGGTCCGACGTGGCCACGGCCAACCACGGGGACGGCACGGTGACCGTGCTGCTCACGCGGGCGGCGGGCGGGACCTAGGGCGGGAGATCGTCCGCCCGGACCCGGGGGCGGGGGACCGGGGGCCTTCTTGCGCGCGGCGAGCGCGTGGTTGAATGTACGGTCGAACGTGTCGTCGGCCGGACGCCGAGGGCGCTCACCCTTCGCCGGCGGGACCCCCATGGCTGCCTTCCAGCGCGTGCGCCGTTTCTTCGCCGAGCTGCGGCGGCGGAACGTCTACAGGGTGGCGGTCACCTACGCCATCGTGACCTTCGTCACCCTCCAGGCAGCGCAGCTGATCTTCCCGGCCACCACCCTGGAGGGCGCCTACGACGTGCTCGTCCTGCTGGCCTTCGTCGGCTT
>CAYVFM010000272.1:0-1668 GCA_964450995.1 uncultured Gemmatimonadota bacterium
CCTGCTGCTGGCCGGCCTCCTCGCGGGGGGGCTGGCGGCGGGGTCCTCGCCGGCCGCCGCCCAGGAGCGCCCGTCCGCCCGCCCGGCCCCCGACGGGGACTCGAGCCCCCACAGCGAGGCGTCGCTGGTGGCCGAGCCCGAGTGGATCCGGCCCGGCGAGCCCTTCACCGTGGCGCTGCGGCTGGAGCTGGACGAGGGCTGGCACACCTACTGGAAGAACCCCGGGGACTCGGGCACGCCGGCCTACCTGACCTGGAACCTGCCCGAGGGCTTCTCGGCCGACTCGATCCGCTGGCCGCGGCCCTACCGGATCCCCTATCCGCCGCTGCTGAGCTACGCCTACGAGGACGAGGTCTGGCTCCCGGTCACCGTCACGCCGCCGGCCGGCCTGGAGGCGGGCTCGGAGGTCCGGCTGGCGGCCCGGGCCGACTGGCTCGTGTGCGAGGAGACCTGTCTCCCGGCCCGGGACAGCGTCGCCACGACCCTGGCCGTCCGGGACTCCGCGCCGCCGTCGGCCGGACGCTGGCAGGAGGGATTCCGGGAGGCCCGCCGCTCGCTCCCGCAGCCGGCCGAGGAGTGGCGGTTCCGGGCGGCCGACCGCCCCGACACGCTGGTGCTCTCGGTCACGCCGCCGTCCGACTGGGACGGGGGGCTGGAGGGCGTCTACTTCTTCGCCGGCGGCCCCGAGGTGGTCGAGCACCTCCGCGAGCACGAGGTGACCTGGCACGGCGACGAGGCCCGGATCCGCCTGCCGAAGTCGCCCTACCTGGCCGCCGTGCCCGACACCCTGTCGGGCGTGCTGGCCGCGCCCGAGGGCCACGCCTGGGACGGGGCGGGGCACGACGCGCTCCGGGTGGAGGCGCCGGTGGCGGACTCGCTGCCGACGGTGGCGGCGCGGCCGGGGCCGTCGGACTTCGGCGGCGAGCCCGTGGCGTCGGGCGGCTCCGGCGCCGAGGGCGGCGGGGCCCGGGCGGGACTGCTCCTGCTGGTGGCCTTCGCCTTCGCGGGCGGGCTGCTGCTCAACCTGATGCCCTGCGTCTTCCCGATCCTGTCGCTGAAGATCCTGGGCTTCGCGGACCGGGCCGGCGGCGAGCGCGGCCCGATGCGCCGGCACGGCCTGGCCTTCGGGGCGGGCGTCGTGCTCTCCTTCCTGGTCCTGGCGGGCCTGCTGGTGGCGCTGCGGGCCGCCGGTTCCGAGGTCGGCTGGGGCTTCCAGCTCCAGAGCCCCGCCGTGGTGGCGGCCCTGGGCGCCCTGATGTTCGTCATCGGGCTCAACTTCCTCGGCGTCTTCGAGGTGGGGGCCTCGCTCACCCGGCTGGCCGGGGTGGCCGCCGACGACGAGCGTCTCCGCGGGTCCTTCCTCACCGGGGTCCTGGCCACGGTGGTGGCCACCCCCTGCACGGCGCCCTTCATGGGCACGGCGGTGGGGGCGGCGCTGCTGGGGCCGCCGGGCCAGGCGCCCCTGGTCTTCGGCGTGATGGGGCTGGGGATGGCCGTCCCCTACGTGGCCCTCTCCTTCTGGCCGGGGTTCCTGGAGCGGCTGCCCGAGCCGGGGCGCTGGATGGAGTCCCTCCGCCAGCTCCTGGCCTTCCCGATGTTCGCGGCGGCCCTGTGGCTGGCCTGGGTCTTCGGCCTCCAGACCGGCGTCGACGGCGCGGCCCGCCTGCT
>CAYVFM010000273.1:0-1667 GCA_964450995.1 uncultured Gemmatimonadota bacterium
CGGTCGCGGGCCCGGGCGAAGACGCGCTGGGCGGTCCGCTTCGACAGGTGCCGTCCCGGAACGGCGCCGGGGAAGACCCAGGCGCCGGCGCCGGTCTCCTCGCGGTGGGCGCGGATCGCCTCGAGCGCCGTCTCCGGCAGCATCGCGACCCGGTCCTTCCGGCCCTTGCCCCGGCGCACCTGGAGGAGGCCGCGGTCGGTGTCGAGGTCCTCGGGCCGCAGCCGCACCACCTCGCTCACCCGCAGTCCGGCCCCGTAGGCCAGGGCGAGGATCGCCCGGTCCCGGGGCCCGTCGGCGTGGGCGAGCACGGCGGCCACCTCCTCCCGGCTCAGCACGGTCGGGAGCGAGCGGTCGCGGCGGATCCGGGGCAGGGCGTCCACGTCGAGCGCCTCCGGGCAGACCCGGCGGTAGAAGAAGCGCAGCGCCGCGAGGCACTGGTCGACGTAGGCCCGGGAGTGGCCCCGCTCCTCGAGCAGGTGGAGGACGTGCCGCCGGACCGCGGCTGCGTCCGGCGGGCCGTCCCCGGCGGCCCGCTCGAGGAAGCGCCGGAGGTGGGCCAGGTAGGTCGTCCGGGTCTTGGGGGCGTAGCCACCCACCGCCAGCTCCTCCCGGGTCCGGGCGAGCAGCTCCTCGAAGTCCGTGGTCACGCGGGAGCATCCGGCGGTGGGGGGAAGGGAACCGATCTCGGGACGCTTCCCCAGCTTCGAGGCTGCCGTCACCTTCCTCTCATCCGGGGAGCCGACACCGGGCCCACGGAGAGCTCGCGTGCCGGCGGGCCGGATCTCCGGGTTGTATACCAGGTATACCTGATATACGATTGACGCCCGTGCCCCACCTTCGGCCGGGCGAGGTCGGCCGGAACCCACGACTCCACACCGGGAGCGAGTCCCATGTCCACCGTCGCCGACAGACCCCTCAGCGTGAAGCTCCGTCCCTGGCTCGAAGAGGAGCTCCGGCGGGAGTTCGAGGAGCGGGGCGAGAGCACCTCCGAGGGGCTGCGGCGGGTGCTGGAGGAGTGGTGGGCGCTCCGCCGCTTCCCGTCCCTCGAGTTCCGGGACGGGATCGCGGGCCGTCGGGCCGCCCTCGAGGAGGGGCCCGACGTGTGGGAGGTCGTGGCCGTCTTTCGGGACCACGGCGGCGACGCGGAGGCGCTCCGGGAGCACTTCGCCTGGCTGGAGGAGGCGGCGCTGGAGGACGCGCTGGCCTACTACGAGCGCTTCCCGGAGCGGGTGGACGACGTGATCGAGGAGAACGAGCGGAGGGCCCGCTACCTGGCCGAGCGCCTCGGGTAGACGTTGGGGCCGCCCCTCCTCTTCGACGTCCACGTCCACCACGGCGCGTGCCGTCGGCTCCGGGAGGAGGGGATCGACGCCGTCCACGCCGCCGACGCGGGCCTGGGCGGGGCCGACGACTTCGAGCTCCTGCGGGCCGCGGCCCGGGAGGGCCGGGTCGTCGTGACCCGCAACTACCGGGACTTCGCCCCCCTCGCCCGGGCGATGGCCGAACGGGGCGAGGCCTTCCCCGGGGTCCTCTTCCTCTCGCCGGCCCTGCCGGGGTCCGACCTGGCCGGCCACGTCCGGGCCCTGCGCCGCTGGTGCGAGCGGGCGGGCGACGGGAACCCCGTCGAGGGCGGGGTCGGATGGCTCGGACCCGGGTGAGCCCCGGCC
>CAYVFM010000274.1:0-1660 GCA_964450995.1 uncultured Gemmatimonadota bacterium
TCGGCTTCGGCGACGGGATGTACCAGCAGCCCGACCCCACCAGCGCCCGGCACGTCTACGTGGGCTCCCAGAACGGCGGCTTCACGCGGGTCGACGCGAAGACCGGCGACCGGCTCGAGATCCGGCCGCGGCCGCCCCTGCCCGTGCTCGGCTCGCCGGGCGACACGGTGCGGGCGTCGGAGGACGGCCGGGACCCCTTCCGCTTCGACTGGGTGACCCCGAGCCTGGTCTCCGCCCACGACCCCTCCACCGTCTACCTGGGCGGGAACCGGCTCTTCGTCACCCGCGACCGGGGCGACTCCTGGAGGGCCACGCCCGACCTGACGAAGGCCATCGACCGCGACACCCTCCCGCTCATGGGCGTGGAGGGCTCCGAGGCGATGCTCTCCAGGCACGACGGGACGGCCAGCTTCTCGGAGATCACCTCCATCGCCGAGTCGCCGCTCGACCCCGACGTCCTCTGGGTGGGCACCGACGACGGCAACGTCCAGGTCAGCCGCGACGGCGGCCGGAGCTGGACCGAGGTGGGAAGCGACGTCGGCGGCGTCGCGCCCACCACCTACGTGAGCCGCGTCACCGCCTCGGCCGAGGGGCCGGGCGTGGCCTACGCCGCCTTCGACGCCCACCGCCGCGGCGACTTCGGCGCCCACCTGTACCGCACCACCGACTTCGGCCGCACCTGGACCCCGATCCACGGGGACCTGCCGGCGGGGGCCGGCCCGGTGAACGACGTGGTCGAGCACCCCGACCGGCCCGGCCTGCTCTTCGCCGGCACCGAGCACGCGCTGTACGTGTCGCCGGACCGCGGCGGGAGCTGGACCCCGCTCATGGCGAACCTCCCCACCACCCTCTACGACGACCTGGCGATCCACCCCCGGACCCGCGACCTGGTGGCGGGGACCCACGGCCGGAGCCTCTGGATCCTGGACGACACCGGGCCGCTGGCCGCCTGGAGCGAGGCGGTGGCCCGGGAGCCGGCCCACCTCTTCGAGCCCCGGCCGGCCACGCTCTTCCACTACTGGAAGAGCACCTCCTACCGGAGCCAGATGCCGTTCGCCGGGGAGAACCCGCCCTTCGGGACGGTGCTGACCTATCACCTGGCCGAGCCGGCCGAGGCGGCCCGGCTGGTGGTGCGGAACGCCGACGGGGACACGGTCCGCACGATGGAGGTGCCCGCCTCCGCCGGCGTCCTCCACCGGGTGACCTGGGACCTGCGCCACGAGCCGCCGCCGACGGAGGCGGACGAGGAAGGTGACGAGGCGGAGAGCGAAGGGCCGGGCGAGGTCCGGGAGCCCGGGAAGGTCCTGCCCGAGCTCGCCCACCCGCTGGATCCGGCCGGCCCCCTGGTGTCGCCGGGCGTCTACCGGATCACCCTGGAGGCCGGCGGGCACCGGTCCTCGGCGACCCTCCGGGTGGAGGGCGACCCGGAGACGCCGCTGACCGACGAGTCCTGGCACCGCCGGGAGGCGTTCCTGGTGGACCTGCTCGAGCTGCAGCGCCGGAGCTTCGGGGCCGCCGGACGGGCCCGCTCGCTGGCCGACTCCCTGGCCGACGCGGAGGGCGTCCCGGAGGACCGACGGGAGACGGCCCGGACCCTGGCCCGGCAGCTCGACGCGATCCGCGGCCAGCTCTACTCGCTGGCGGGCTCCTACAACCGGAG
>CAYVFM010000275.1:0-1641 GCA_964450995.1 uncultured Gemmatimonadota bacterium
CGGCCACCGGGTTCAGCACCCCGGTGGAGGTCTCCGAGTGGACGGCGGTGACCAGATCCCAGCGGCCCGGCTCCTCCGCGAGACGGTCGGCGAGCCGGTCGGGATCGTTGGCCTCGCCCCAGGGCACTTCCAGCGTCTCGACCTCCCGTCCCGTGGCCCGTGCGATGGAGGCGAACCGTCCGCTGAAGGCGCCGCAGACCAGGCAGAGGATCCGCCGCCGGGAGAGGTTCACCACCGCGGTCTCCATGAGCCCGGTGGCCGAGGAGGTGGAGACGAAGACGGGGCGGCCGGTGCCGAAGAGGGCGCCGAGGCCCTCGCGGAGCCCGCCCATCACCTTTTTCATCGCGCCGCTCCGGTGCCCGATCACCGGCCGCTGCATGGCGGCCAGCACCTCGGGCCGCACCGCCGAGGGGCCGGGGAGGAAGAAGCGCTCGAACGCGTGCTCGGGACCCTCCAGGTCTGGGAGGGGCGGCGGGGCCGCGGCGTCGGCCGCGGCGGTCGGATCGGGAGCGGCGGGGGACTCGCTCATCTCGGGCTCGTCCTGGTACGGGGTTCGGGGGACCGTCGCGGCGGCCCGGGGGCGGTCCTCGGCCCGGCGGGGGCCGGCCCGCGGGGAGCCGGGAGCGCCGGGGCCGTCCGGGGACCGGCCGCTGCAAGCTCCACGCCTCGCGGCCCCCTCCTCAGCCGCGGTAGCGGGCCACGGTGAGCCCGTCCCGGATCGGGACGATGACCCCCTCGAAGCGCGGGTCGTCGGCCACCGTCCGGTTGAAGGACCGGATGGCGGCGGTGGCGGCGTCGTCCGGGTCGGGTTCGGAGGTCGCCCTTCCCTTCCAGAAGGTGTTGTCGGCCAGCACCAGGCCGCCGGGCCGCAGCAGCGCCGTCGAGGTCTCCAGGTACTCCGGGTAGGCTTCCTTGTCGGCGTCCACGAAGACCAGGTCGAAGGGCGATCCGCCGGCCAGATCGCCCAGGATCTCCCGGGCGTCGCCCTCCCGCAGCTCGATCCGGTCCTCCTCGCCGGCGCGGCGGAACGCCTCCCGGGCCAGCTCCGCGTGGGCCGGGTCCTTCTCGAGGGTCGTCAGCCGCGCGTGGCCCGGCAGCAGCGACACGAGCCAGAGGGCGGAGCTGCCGCCCAGGGTGCCGACCTCCAGCAGCCGGGTGGCGCCCGCCGCGGCCGCCAGCACCGCCAGCAGGCGGCCCTCGAGGGGCGAGACCTGGATCTCCGGCATGCCCCGCCGGTCCAGCTCCTCCCGGATCCAGGCGTGGGTCTCGGTGCCGCCGGCGTAGAGCTCGGTGGCGTAGCCGAGGCAGTCCTCCAGGGTCTCCGGATCCATCGGTGCTCCCTCGTTCGGCGTCCGGGCCGCGTCCGGGCCGGCGGCGGATCGTCCTCCGCCGCGGCCGCGTACGGGAAGATGATGTCCCGTCGGGGCACGCCGGAACAGGCCCCGGGAGGTGTGGCGCGGCCCCGGCGTTCGCTTGACGCCGGCGGTGCCGCGGGGGAGTTTCCCCGTCGCCGGCCTCCGCCCCCGGACGGCCGGCCGAGTCCCGGCCGCCCGATCACGACACCCCCGGACGATCCCGCGATGCGATACCAGACGATGACCGACGTCCCGCCCGAGGAGGTCCTCGAGCGGGCGAAGCGCT
>CAYVFM010000276.1:0-1590 GCA_964450995.1 uncultured Gemmatimonadota bacterium
CGTCGCCCGGGACGCCCCCGGGCCCGCCGGACGAGCGGGCCTGCGGACCGGCGCCCGATCCGCCGGACGGCTCCGACGCCGCTCCGGCGCGGCCATCCCTCCCGGAGCGGCCGTCGCCGCCGCCCGAGCCGGCCCCCGACCGGGCCCCGGAACCGCTCTCGCCCCCGGAGCCGCTCCCGGCGGCCGATCCGCTCCCGGCGGCCGGGCCGTCGCCCCCGCCGGACCGGCGTCCCCGCTCCGGCACCTCCCCGCCGGCGGCCCGGAGCAGGTCCTCCAGCTCCACCGTCGACTCCATGGAGACGAGCTTCAGCAGCAGCACCTCGAGCTGGATCCGCTGCTGGCCGCTGCGCCGGAACCGGCCGGAGGTCTCGAAGTCGCTGACGGCGATGAGCATCCTGAGGAGGTCCACCTCCTCGAAGCGCGACGCCGCCTCGGCGAACCGCCGCCGGGCGTCGTCGGGGATCTCCACCGCCGACGACTCCGGGTCGGTGCGCAGGACCAGGAGGATCCGGAGGGCGTCGGCCACCCCGCGCACGAACTCGCCCGGATCGTAGCCGTCGTCCACGATCCGCTGGACGAAGGGGAAGACCTCCGACCGGTCGCCCCGGGCCACCAGGTCGAAGAGCTCCAGGTAGCGCTCCTCCTCCACCAGGCCGAGCATCCGCCGGACGTCCTCGACGCTCACGTGGTCGCCCGAGAACGAGAGCACCTGGTCCAGGAGCGACAGGGCGTCGCGGACCCCGCCCTCGGCCTGCCGCGCCACGGGCAGGAGCGCGCCCTCCTCGGCCGTGACCCCCTCCCGCTCCAGCACCGTCTCCAGCCGGCCGACGATCTCGGGCACCGCGACCCGCCGGAAGTCGAAGCGCTGGCAGCGGGAGAGCACCGGCGCGGCCGTCTGCTGGATCTTCTGGGGCTCGGTGGTGGCGAAGGCGAAGATGACCCGGTCCGGCGGCTCCTCCAGGATCTTCAGGAGGGCGTTCCACGCCTCCCGGGTCAGCATGTGGGCCTCGTCGACGATGTAGACCTTGAACCGATCGTCCTCGGAGGGGGCGTACATGGCCCGCTCCCGGAGGTCACGGGCGTCGTCCACGCCGCGGTTGCTGGCCGCGTCGATCTCCACGACGTCCATGGAGGTGCGGCCGGCCCAGATCCGCTCGCACGACTCACACTGGCCGCAGGGCTCGCCGCCCTCCCGGTCGGGACAGTTCAGCGCCATGGCCAGCACCCGGGCGGCCGTGGTCTTCCCGACGCCGCGGGGGCCGCAGAAGAGGTAGGCGTGGCCCACCCGGTCGGCTTCCACCGCCGAGCGGAGCGTCGAGGCGACGTGGTCCTGGCCCACCAGCTCGCCGAAGCGGCGGGGACGGTGGACGCGGGCGAGGGCGGTTCGTGACATGGGGGTGAAGCTAGGCCTCGGACCGGGGGGTCGAAAGCGGGCCCGGGCGCTCCGCGGGCGGCCGGCGCGGGGTCGCCGGGACGAAAAAACGCCCCAGGCGGACCGTGGCGACCTTCACGCGCTTACCGCTGCTCCCTTCACGGGCCTGACGGGGTTCACGCGATCGGCGTCCCACGGGCCTGGGGCGCGTTCGCTCG
>CAYVFM010000277.1:0-1557 GCA_964450995.1 uncultured Gemmatimonadota bacterium
TTCCGGGCGCTCCGCCCGTGGCTGGAGCGGCTGGCGGCCGGGGAGCGGGCGTGAGGCCGGCAGGGCAGGACGGGACGGCCCCGGCCGCGCTCCTGCTGGGGGCGCTGCTGGTGGCCGCGCCGGGTGCCGCGGCCGGCCAGGCGGCCGACGATCGAGCGGCCGCCGCCGACTCGGCCTGGCGGGCCGGCGACGTGGAGCGGGCCCGGCAGCTCTACGAGCGTGTCCTGGCCGCCGACTCGACCCACGGGACGGCCCTCCACCGGCTGGCCCTCGCCCGGGCGTGGGACGGGCGCTACGCCAGCAGCCTCGATCTCCTCGATCGCCTGCTCTCCCTCCAGCCCGACAACGTCTCGGCGGCCGTGGCCCGGGCCCGGGTGCTCGCCTGGAGCGGCCGGACGGGCGAGGCCGCCTCGGCCCTGGACCGCCTGCTGGCCGAGCGCCCCGACCACCTGGAGGCGCGGCAGCTCCGGGCCACCCTCGACGCGTGGCTCGGGGACCTCGTGGCGGCCGAGCGGCGGTGGAGGGAGCTGGCGGCCGAGCACCCGTCCTCGGTCGACGTCCGGGTGGGCCTGGCGACCGTGCTCCGGTGGCAGGGCCGCCCCCGGGCCGCGGCGCGGGAGCTCGAGGCGGCCCGCGAGGCAGGGGGCGATCCGCGCGTCGCCGCCGAAGCCCGCCAGCTCCGGCCGGCGCTGGCCCCGTCGGCCTCGCCGTCGGTGACCTGGGAGAGCGACACCGACACCAACGAGATGCTCACGGCCTCGGCCTCCGCCCGGTTCCGCCCGGCGGACCGGCTCGAGGTGCGGGGCGACGCCTACCTGCGCTCCGCCGAGGACCGCGTCCGGGATCGCCGGGCGGAGGGGGCCGCGGTGACCGCCACCTGGCACCTGGAGCCCGGCTGGGACGTCTTCGCCGGGGTCGGCGCGGCGGGGGCGGACGACGCCGCGACCCGGGGCACCTGGCGGGCGGGGGTCTCCACGCCCGGCCGACGACGGGTCTCGGGGACCCTCACCCTCTCGCGGCGGGCCGTGGACGCCACCGCCGCCATGATCGAGAACGGGGTCACCGCCGTGGGCGCCGACCTCACGGCGCGGATCCGCCCGGCCCCGGGCTGGCAGGTCCGGGGGGACCTGGGATGGGCCGAGTGGGAGGGGAGCGTCGAGAACCGCCGCCTGTCGGGGTCGGTCCTGGTGGACCGGGACGTGAGCGGGCCCTGGCGCCTCGGGGGCCGCCTGCGGGCGTTCGGCTTCGAGCGGGACGCGAACGACGGCTACTTCGACCCGGATCTGCTGGCCCACCTGGAGGCCATCGCCCGGTGGGAGCCGGTGCTCGACAGGTGGCGGATCGACGCCCAGGTCCGACCGGGCCTCCAGCAGGTGGGCAGCGGAGGCGATGTCCAGCCCACGATCCACCTGGAGGGCGGCGTGGGCTGGGAGTGGGGCCCGGGCCGGCAGGTCCGCCTGGGCGGCACCTTCGCCCGGGCCGGCGTCTCGGCCTTCGCCACCGGGGCGGAGGACTACATCTACCGGAGCCTCACGCTGGAGGGCCGCTGGACGTTCT
>CAYVFM010000278.1:0-1544 GCA_964450995.1 uncultured Gemmatimonadota bacterium
GGCCGTGGCGGTGGCGGCGAGCGCGGCCGCCTTCGCCGCCACCGCCCCCTTCGCCGCCTTCCACTTCGGACGGGCCGCGCCCGTGGCGGTGCTCTCGAACCTCGTCGGGGTGCCCCTCACCACCCTCTCGCTGGCCGGGCTGGCCGGCGCGCTGGCGCTGCCCGGCTCCGTCGGGGCGGCGGCGGGGGAGGCGGCGGCCGGGGCGCTTCGTCTCCTCTTCGCCGCCGCCGACGCCTTCGCGGGGCTCCCGGGCGGGCACGGCTCGATCGCCCCGCCGGGTCCTGTGACGTGGACCGTGGCGGCCCTGGGGCTGGCCGCGGCGGTCGTCCTGGCCGCGGGCGCCCGGCCGATCCGGGCGGTGCCCCCATTGGCGGGCGCGCTGGCCGCGGCGCTGGCGGGCCCGGCGCTGCTGGGGGCCCGGGTCGGGGACCGGGCGCTGGTGTGCCAGCTCGACGTGGGCCAGGGCGACGCGGCGGCGATCCGGACACGCCGGGGCCGGTGGATCGTGGTGGACGGCGGCCCCCGCGCCGGCCGACGGGACGCGGGCCTCCGGGTCCTGGCGCCCTTCCTCCGGGATCGGGGCGCCCGGTCGGTGTCGCTGGTCGTGCTCACCCATCCCGACCGGGACCACGCCGGCGGGCTCCCGGCCCTGCTCCGGGCCCGGCCGGTGGACCGGTGGCTGGACGCCGGCAACCCGCGGCCGAGCCCGGTCTACGCGGAGGCGCTGGACGCCGCCGCCGAGGCGGGCGTCCGCTGGCTCCCGGCCCGGTCCGGCGACCGGATGCGCCTGGACGGGACGGAGGTGCTGGTCCTGGCGCCGCCGGCGCCCCGCGGCGGGCCCCGGTGGGCCGGGCCGGCCGCCGACGCCAACGCGGCGAGCGTGGCGGTGCGGATCCGGATCCCGCCGGGCTTCGTCTACCTGAACACGGGGGACGCCCCCGCCCCCGTGGAGGCCGCCATCGCCGACCGGTGGCCCGCCGACTCGCTCCGGGCCGACGTCCTCAAGGTCGGCCACCACGGGAGCCGGACCTCCACCGGCCCGGCCTGGCTCGGGGCCGTGCGGCCGGCCGTGGCGGTGATCTCGGCCGGGGCCGGGAACCGCCACGGGCATCCCCACCCGTGGGTCCTGGCCCGCCTCGAGGAGGCCGGGATCCCGGTCTGGCGGACCGACCGGGACGGCACCTTCTGCGCCGAGGTCCGGCCCGACGGCCGCTGGCGGATCCGGGGCGAGAAAGGCTGGCGGCCGCCGCGGCCCGGTGGGACGGCCGGCCAGCGGCCCGATATACTGGGGCGCGGACGCGGGACCCGAGCAGCGAACCAGCCACGGGAGCGGAGGGACCGGACGCGATGATCATCCTCACCGGCGGCGCCGGCTTCGTCGGCACCAACACCCTGGAGGCGCTGAACCGCGCCGGCCGGGACGACGTGGTCGTGGTGGACGCCCTGGGCGACGGCGACAAGTGGCGGCACCTGAACGGCCGCCGGTTCCGGCGCTACCTCCACCGCGACGACCTGTGGGCCTGGCTGGAGGAGGACCCGGAGGG
>CAYVFM010000279.1:0-1537 GCA_964450995.1 uncultured Gemmatimonadota bacterium
ATCGGGGCGGTGGCCCTGGCGCTGGTGGGCCCGGAGGGCGCGCTGGTGTAGCCGCGGCAGCCGGCGGGTGTCCCCGCGGAGACGCCCGGCGGCCGTCGCTCGACGCCATTCCCGCGGAAACGTTCCCGCGGAAACATTCTTGGGCGACACCAGCGACACCCGCGCGGCGTCCCCCCCGGCCCCGCGGCGTGCCCGCGAGCTCGACGGCCGCCCGCCGTTTCAGTCCGCCGTCTCCACCGCCCCGGGCCGCTTCAGCCGGTCGGCCTCGTCCTCCCCGCCGCGCCAGCGCTTCCAGCCCCAGACGGCCAGCCCCAGCACGACCCCGCCGACGCTGACCAGCACCAGCAGGCCGGTGTCGACGCTCCACCACGCCCCCAGGGCCGCGAAGAACCAGAGCTTCGGGAGCCGGCCCAGGAAGGTGGCCCACATGTAGCGCCGCAGGGGGAAGTCCGAGAGCGGCGCCACGATCCGGACCGCCCAGTAGGGGAGGATCGACCAGGCGCAGATCCAGACGGTGAGGAAGGGGGCCCGGTCGAAGAAGCGGACCAGCAGGCGGACGACCCTGTTGTCCCGGACCGACTCCGCCTTCTCGTGCTGGAGCGCCTTCCGGTAGAGGTGCCAGTTGAGGAACTCGACGTAGAGGTTCCCGGCGGTGGCCACCACGGCCACCAGCAGGGGCGGGTAGAGCCGGCCGAAGAGCATCAGCACCGGCTCGAAGGTGGCGGGGAAGAGGGCCGAGAAGGGCCCGTTGATCCAGATGGTGAAGATCTCGAGCCCCACCAGCGGGCCGGTCTCGGGGACGTAGACGACCAGCAGGATCCCCAGCAGGCCCACCACCCCGCTGCCGCGGACGACCCCGTCCCAGGTGCGGTTGCCCCGGGGGCGGAGGAGGGCCTCGCGGAGCCGCTCCCACCGGGATCCCTCCGGCCCGGGCCCGGCCGTCGGCGGGGTCAGAAGGCGGGGAGCCCCGTGACGTCGGCCCCGAGGATGAGGCCGTGGATGTCGTGGGTGCCCTCGTAGGTGTAGACCGACTCCAGGTTGGCCATGTGCCGCATGGAGTGGTACTCGACCAGGATCCCGTTGGCGCCCAGCAGCCGGCGGGCCTCCCGGGCGCACTCGCAGGCCATGTCCACGTTGTTGCGCTTGGCCATGGAGACCTGCTGGGCCCGCATCTCCCCCTGCTCCTTCAGCCGGCCGAGCCGGTGGGCCAGGAGCTGGCCCTTCGTGATCCCGGTGAGCATCTCGGCCAGGCGGGTCTGCTGGAGCTGGGTGGCGGCGATGGGCTCGTCCCCGAACTGCTTCCGCTCCATGGCGTAGTCCAGCGCCTCGCGGTAGCACGCCATGGCGGCCCCCACGGCGCCCCAGGCGATCCCGTAACGGGCCTGCGTGAGGCACATCAGCGGGCTCTTCAGGCCGCCCGTGCCGGGCAGGAGGTTCTCCTCGGGCACCCGGACGTCCTGCAGCACCAGCTCGCTGGTGTCGGAGGCCAGCAGGGAGAGCTTGCCCTCCTGGTCCTTCGCCGAGAAGCCGTCCCGGT
>CAYVFM010000280.1:0-1531 GCA_964450995.1 uncultured Gemmatimonadota bacterium
AACCCACGACCTACGGATTAAAAGTCCGTTGCTCTGCCAGCTGAGCTACCCGGGCTCGGGCGTGGGGGATACGCCGGCGGGCGTCGCCGGATCCCCGGCCCCGCCGGCAAGCTAGGGCCGCGGACCCCGCCCGACAACGCGGCCTCCCGCGGGCCGGGCACGGGGCCGCCGGGGTCGCTCCGCCCTACTCCACCCGGACCGGCGCGGACCGGTAGCCGAGCCAGCAGCCCAGGATCGCGGCCGCCCCCTGGACCAGCAGGGCGAAGGCGGCCACCCGCGGGGAGAGCCCCTCCCAGGCGGCCACGCCGGTGGTGAGGCCGCCGAGGACCAGGTTGACGACGAACCAGGCCACGAAGGTGAACAGCGCCATGGCGGCCCCGTGCAGGATGGGGGCGGCGGCGGTCCTGAGGCCGGTGATGAATCCGCCCACGGCCCACCCGACGGTCACGGCCGCGCCCACGCCGACCGCCTCGCCGGTGACGCTGGTGGTCATCAGGCCCGAGGCCACCATCAGCAGCAGGAGGCTGGAGGTCACCGCGAAGGCGACGAACCACCCGAAGGCGACCCAGGAGAGCTGGACGTTGGTGAGGTGCTCGCTGTGCATGGTCCCTCCGGTGGCCGGGCTCGTACGGCGGGGACGGCGCCGGGGGAAGGATAGCGTCCCGGGGCGCCCGGTTCATCCCCGGGGGTCCGGGCGCCGGAGCCCGCCGCGGCTGGCGGCTGGGCCGGCTCAGCCCTCCAGCTCCAGGGTTGCCTGGGCCACGGGACCGAAGGTGCGGCGGTGGTGGGGGGTGGGGCCGTGCCGGCGCAGCGCCTCCAGGTGCTCGGCGGTGCCGTAGCCGACGTTGGTGGCCCAGCCGTAGGCGGGGTAGCGGGGGTGGAGCCGGTGCATCAGCCGGTCCCGGACGACCTTGGCCAGGATCGAGGCGCAGGCGATGGAGTGGGAGCGGGCGTCGCCGCCGGTGAGGGCCCGCTGCTCGCCCAGCTCGGGCATGCCGCGGCCGTCCACCAGGAGCTGGTCGGGGGAGAGGGGGAGCCGGGCGAGGGCCCGGCGCATGGCGAGGACCGTGGCGCCCCGCGGGTTCAGCCGCTCCACCTCGCGTGTGGAGGCGGCGCCCAGGGCGGCGGCCCGGGCCTCCCGGCGGACGAGCCCGGCGAGCTCGGTCCGGTCGTCGGGCGCCAGCCGCTTGCTGTCGGTGACGCCCTCGAAGCGCTGGTCCCGGTGGAGGACCACTGCGGCGGCCACGACGGGCCCGGCCAGGGGACCCCGGCCGGCCTCGTCGAGCCCCGCCACCCGCTCCCGGCCCTCCGCCCAGGCCTCCCTCTCGGGATCGAGCGGGGCGGTAGGCGGCACCGGGGCCTCGGGATCGGGGGCTCGGGGGCTAGCCCTGCTCCCGCTCCTCGTCGGCCTCGGCGGACGCCTCCTCGTCGGCGGGCGTCTCGCCGTCGGCAGCGGAGGCCACCGGCTCGCCGGCCTCGTCCCCGGCGGACGCGTCGGCCGGCTCTTCCTCGGCGACCTCCTCGTCGGCGG
>CAYVFM010000281.1:0-1524 GCA_964450995.1 uncultured Gemmatimonadota bacterium
CCGTGTCGCGGGCGGGCCCGTCCGTCGACTGCGCCCCCGCCGGGCCGGCGGCCAGCGCCGCCGCGGCCAGGGCCACGACGGCCGCGGCCGGGGCGCGGGCGAAGGGGGTCGCGTCGGGTGCGGGGACGGGGAGGATCGGCGGGCGTCGCATGGGCGCTCAAAAGGGGGGAGAGGTCGTCGCGCCCACAAGGCCCGGCGGGGGCCGGACGGCGTCCCGGGGCGGCGGCGGGAGACCGGTTCGAGATCCCTGGTTTTTCCTTGCAGCAACGGGGCTTTCGGCCTATCTTCGTCCGGAAGATGGAGGGATCTGAGAGCGCGCCCGCGGCGGCCCCGTCGGAGCGGGCCGCCCGCATCGGGCGGCTGCGCCTCCGCGATTACCGGAACTTCGCCGATCTGGAGGTAGAGCTGCCCCCGCCCGGGGTCGCCGTCGTCGGCCCCAACGGGTCCGGGAAGACCAACCTGCTGGAAGCGATCTACTACCTGGAGACCTTCCGCTCCTTCCGGGGCGCGAACGACCGGGAGCTGATCCGCTTCGAGCAGGAGGCCTTCCGGATCGAGGCGACGGTGCACGGCCCGGGGGACGACGCGACGACCGAGCTGGCCGCCGCCTACCGGAGCCGCGGCCGCCGGAAGAAGGTGGAGGTGGACCGCCGGGAGGTGGACCGGCTCTCCGACGCCGTCGGGAAGCTGGGCGCCGTGGTCTTCAGCCTGGAGGACGTGGAGATCGTGCGCGGCTCGCCCTCCGAGCGGCGCCGGTTCCTGGACATCCTCCTGTCGCTGATCGAGCCGGGCTACATGGAGGCGCTCCGGGAGTACCGTTCCGTGCTCTCCCAGCGCAACGAGGCGCTGAAGGAGGGGGCGGGGCCGGCGGTGCTGGAGGCCTGGAGCGAGGGCCTGGTCGCCAGCGGCGCCCGGGTCATGGCGGCCCGGGCGGGCTGGATCCGCGACCGGGTGGACGACTACCGGAGCTACCACGAGACGGTGGCCGGCGGCCTGACCGGGAGCCTGGCGTACGAGCCGGAGACGGGGTGGCCGGAGGACCGGGATCTCGCCCGCTCGGCCACGCCGGGCGGTCCGGGCGAGCCGGCGACGGCCGGCGACGGCGGGCCGGTGGCGGCCTGGCGGGAGCGCTTCGCCCGGGCGCTGGAGGAGACGGCCGAACGCGAGCGGCGCCGGAGCGTCACGGTCACGGGGCCGCACCGCGACGAGGTGGCGTTCGAGGCCCAGGTGGAGGGCGATCCGGAGCGGGACCTGCGGACCTACGGCTCCGGCGGCCAGCAGCGGACCGCGGCCCTGGCCCTGCGGCTGGTGGAGGCCGACAGCCTCCGCGACCGCCTGCGCCGGGAGCCGGTGTACCTGCTGGACGACGTGTTCGCGGAGCTGGACGAGGGCCGCTCCGAGCGGCTCCTGGGGCTGCTGGAGGAGGGCCGGACGGGCCAGGTCGTGGTGACCTCGCCCCGGCCCTCGGACATGGAGCTCCGGGGGGGCGGCCTGGAGGAGTGGAGGATCCGCGACGGGGAGGTG
>CAYVFM010000282.1:0-1521 GCA_964450995.1 uncultured Gemmatimonadota bacterium
CGCCGACCTCCACGCCGCGGTCGCGGAGCAGCTCCACGAACGCTCCCTCGTCCAGCGTCTCCACGCCCCGCTCCCGGGCGTCGTCGGCCTTGGAGCCGGGGTCCTCGCCCACCACCACGTAGTCGGTCTCGCCGCTCACCGAGGAGGTGGCCCGGCCTCCGGCGTCCTCCACCAACTCCTGCGCCTCCCGCCGCGTGAAGCCCTCCAGCGCCCCCGTGAACACGAAGGTCAGACCGTCCAGCGGG
Organism: uncultured Gemmatimonadota bacterium; assembly: GCA_964450995.1. Classification (GTDB taxonomy): domain Bacteria; phylum Gemmatimonadota; class Gemmatimonadetes; order Palauibacterales; family Palauibacteraceae; genus CAYVFM01. The sequence goes on from CAYVFM010000282.1 coordinate 246, forward strand.
AGCGCCACCGGCTCGCTCTCGCGCAGACCCTCGCCCTCGTCGACCAGGGTCACCTTCTCCTCCAGCTCGTCGAGGATCTCGGCGTTCCGCGGCTCGTCGAAGAAGCCGCGGACGGCCTCGGCCATCTTCGGGCCGATTCCGTCCATCGACTGGAGCTCCTCCTCCGAGGCCGATCGTATCGCCTCGAGGCTCCCGAACCACCGGGCCAGGTCGCGGGCCACGGTGGCGCCCACCTCGGGGATCCCCAGCCCGTGGAGGAAGCGGACCAGCTCCGTCTCCGAGGCGCGCTCGACGGCCCCCACCAGGTTCGCCGCGCTCTTCTCGGCGAAACCCTCCAGCTCGACCAGGTCGTCCGCCCCCAGCTCGAAGAGGTCGGGCAGCTGGACGACCCGCCCCTCGGCCACCAGGAGCTTCGCCACCTCCTCGCCCAGCCCCTCGATGTCCAGGGCGTCGCGGGAGGCGAAGTGCTCGATGCGGCCGGCGAGCTGGGCCGGGCACTCGAAGCTGTTGGGGCAGAGGGTGTGCGGGCCACGGCTCACCAGCTCCGTTCCGCAGGAAGGACACTCGTTCGGCATCTCGAACGGCTCGCCCCGGTCGTCCTCCTCCCCCTCCTCCACCACCTCCACCACCTGCGGGATCACGTCGCCGGCCCGCTGGACCCGCACGCGGTCGCCCTCCCGGACCCCCAGCTTCCTCACCTGCTCGATGTTGTGGAGGCTGGCGCGGCTCACGGTGACGCCGCCCACGTCCACCGGCCGCAGCATCGCCACTGGCGTCACCCGACCCGTGCGGCCCACGCTGGGGACGATGTGCATGACCCGGGTGATCTCCTTGCGGGGCTCGAACTTGTAGGCGAAGGCCCAGCGGGGGTGGCGGGAGGTGGCGCCCAGCTCCTCCCGGAGCGCCAGGTCGTCGAGCTTGACCACCACGCCGTCGATCTCGTAGTCCAGGTCGTCCCGGCCCGCGGCCAGCCGTGCGTGGTAGTCCGCGATCTCCTCCACGGAGCCGGCGGGCTCCCAGCTGTCGTTCACCGGGAAGCCCCAGCCCCGCAGCGCCTCCAGCACCTCCCGCTGGGTCGCCAGCCCCAGCTCGCCCGGCACGTCGGCCGGCGCCAGGACGTCGTAGACGTAGAGGTCCAGGGGACGCTCCGCCGTGATCCGGCTGTCCAGCTGGCGGAGCGAGCCGGCGGTGGCGTTCCGGGGGTTGGCGAAGGGCTCGCGCCCCTCCTCCATCAGCCGCTCGTTCAGCGCCTCGAAGTCGCCGATCCGCATGAAGA
>CAYVFM010000283.1:0-1514 GCA_964450995.1 uncultured Gemmatimonadota bacterium
CGGCCGTGACCGTCGTCGGCGGGCTGGAGCCGAAGGGCGACGACCGGGTCGCCGTGCGGCTGGAGGACGGCGACCGGCTGGTCGTCGCCTCGGAGACGGCGGCCGGGATGGGCCTGGAGGCCGGTCGGGAGCTGACCGGCGCCGAGCTGGAGCGCCTCCGCGAGGCCTCGGCCCGCCGGGAGGCGCTGGACCGGGCCTTCTCCTATCTCTCCCACCGTCCGCGCAGCCGCTTCGAGGTGGAGCGGCACCTCCGCTCGAAGGGCTTCGAGGCGGCGGCCGTCGCCCACGCGCTCTCCCGGTGCGAGGAGCTGGGCTACCTGGACGACCGGGCGTTCGCGGAGAGCTGGGTTCGGGACCGGATCCGGCTCAAGCCCCGCGGCCGCTTCAAGCTCAGGATGGAGCTGGAGGAGAAGGGCGTCTCCGAGGCCGACGCGGAGGCGGCCATCGACCGCGTCTTCCGGGACGAGGGGATCGACGAGCGGTCCCTCCTGGAGCGGGCCGCCCGCAAGCGCTGGGAGGCCCGCCGCGCCGACGATCCGGAGAAGCTGCGGCGCCGCCTCCACGGCTACCTCCGCCGCCGGGGCTTCCGGAGCGCGGACATCCACGAGGTCCTCGACGGCCTCCTGCAGGACCGCTGAGCCCCCGTCCGCCCTTGCCGGGCTCCCGCCCGGCGGCCACCGTGGACACGCCGGCCGCCCGCCGGTGTATGCGTTGGGTCGACCGGCGGCGCGCCGGGCCGCCGGAGCCATCGCCGTGAGCCCGTCCACTCCGATCCGAAAGCGCGCATGAAGACGGCGGAGATCCGAGCCCGCTTCGTGGAGTTCTTCGAGGAGCGGGGCCACGAGCACCTGCCCTCGGGGCCGCTCGTCCCGAAGGACGACCCCACGCTGATGTTCACCAACGCGGGGATGGTCCCGTTCAAGCGGGCCTTCCAGGGCGAGGCCGAGCCCCCGGCGGACCGGGCCGTGACCTTCCAGAAGTGCCTGCGGGTCAGCGGCAAGCACAACGACCTGGAGGAGGTGGGCCGGACCGCCCGGCACCACACCTTCTTCGAGATGCTCGGCAACTTCTCCTTCGGCGACTACTTCAAGGCCGAGGCCATCGCCTACGCCTGGGCGTTCGTCACCGACGAGCTGGGCCTGGAGCCCGACCGGCTGTGGGCCAGCGTCCACCACAGCGACGACGAGGCCCGCGAGCTGTGGCTGGAGCACTCCGACCTGCCGCCGGGCCGGGTGATGACGCTGGGCGACGCGGAGAACTTCTGGCAGATGGGGGACACCGGGCCCTGCGGCCCGTGCTCCGAGCTGCACTACGACCTCCGCCCCTCGGACGCCACCGACGACCTGGACCCCGAGACCTTCCTCCGGCTCGGGGAGGCGGACCGGTTCATGGAGATCTGGAACCTGGTCTTCATGCAGTTCGACCGGGACGAGAGCGGCGAGGACCATCCCCTGCCCGCCCCGTCCATCGACACGGGGGCCGGCCTGGAGCGGCTCGCCGCCATCCTCCAGGGC
>CAYVFM010000284.1:0-1506 GCA_964450995.1 uncultured Gemmatimonadota bacterium
TCCTCGCGGCTGGCGTCGGCCACGTCCTCCCCGAAGACGACGACCCGGGGGTCCCGCGCCATCTCGTCGTGGAGGCACTTGTTCAGCAGGTCCACCATCGTCGTCTCGTCGCCCTCGAACTCGGGCTCGGTGTCGAAGGCGTCGGAGGTGGGATCGACGTCCTCCGAGTAGACGTGCCGGTAGACCGTGTCCCCGCCCGGCTGCTCCTGCTCCAGGGCGCGGTCGGAGGCCTCGTTGACCTCCTCGTCCACCTCGTCCCGGATCGCCTGGAGCTCCTCCTCGTCGGCGATCCCGCGGCGCACCAGGAACTCGGCGAAGTTCGGGATCGGGTCCCGGTCGGCCTCCGCCTCCCGCTCGCCCTCCGGCTTGTACGCCTTCTCGTTGTCCGACATCGAGTGGTTGTACGGCCGGATCGTGTGGGCGTGGACCAGGGCCGGGCCCTCGCGCCGCCGGCAGTGGTCCACGGCCTCGCCCATCGCCCGGTAGCTCTCGAGCGGGTTGGTCCCGTCGACCTCCTCGACGTGGAGGTCGGGGAAGTTCTCCACCAGCCGGGAGATGCTCCCGCCCGCGGTCTGGACCTCCACGGGCACCGAGATGGCGTAGCCGTTGTCCTCGATGAGGAAGACCACCGGGAGCTGGAGGTTCGACGCCGTGTTGAGCGCCTCCCAGAACTCCCCCTCCGACGTGCAGCCCTCGCCGCCCGTGACCAGGACCACCTCGTCGCCCTCGAAAGCCACCCGCTCGTCGTCCACGCCGATCCGCTCGGCCCGGACCCCGGCCTCGGCGCAGCCCACCGCCGGCAGGAACTGCGACCCGGTGGGGCTGGAGGAGGTGGGGACCTGGATCTCGGGATGGCCCCAGTGGGCGGGCATCTGCCGGCCGCCGCTGGCCGGGTCCTCCGCCGCGCCCACCGCCTGCAGGAACATCTCGTAGGGGGTGATCCCCAGCTCCAGCATCAGCGCCCGGTCGCGGTAGTAGGGGAAGACCCAGTCGCGGTGCCCGTCCAGGTGCCGGCCCGCGGCCACCAGGACCGCCTCGTGGCCGGCGCCGCTGATCTGGAAGAAGATCTGCTGGAGCCGCTTCATGGCGATCTCGCGGTCGTCGATCCTCCGCGAGAGGTACATGGTGCGGTAGATGTCCAGCAGGTCGTCGTCCTCGAGGCCGTAGGTGTCCCGCGCCTCGATCTCCGGGTCGATGGCTTCCAGGGGGGTCGGCATGGTGGTCGGTCCCTCGATTGGTTCCGCGTCCTCGTGTCCGCGTGCCGCTTCCGCTCGACGCCGTCCGCGGCGCCGTGCGGCCGCCCGACAAGATAGGCCCGGGGACGGGTCCTGACCACCGGCGGCCGCTCCCGCGCGAAACCCGCCGGCGGCGGTCCCCGTAGGGCCAGTCGGAAGCGGGAGGCGAGCGGCCTCCCCGGGGCGCCGGGAGGCGCCCGGAGACGACGAGACGGGAACGAGCAAGAAGCGAGGCGACGATGCTGATCGAGCTGATCCTGATCTTCGCGGC